>CACWJZ010000001.1:0-24075 GCA_902761365.1 uncultured Eubacteriales bacterium
ATGATCTCCTTCATGGCGGACGTGATCGGCATCCGGGACGACATGTACATCGGCAAGGGCAACACCTACATGCACAACGTGGTGAACGCCGTCACCGAGGGCAACAAGGCGGGCGTGCTGGAGCAGAAGCCCACGCTGGTCAACCTCCAGTGCGACATCGACCATCCCACCCAGTGCATGGCGGACATGCTCCACTGCATCCACACCCTGGGCGGCAGCGACGACCTGGACGAGGCCATCAAGAACCTTAAGGGCAAGAAAGTGGCTATGACCTGGGCCTACAGCCCCTCCTACGGCAAGCCCCTGTCCGTGCCCCAGGGCGTGGCGGGCCTGTTCACCCGGTTCGGCATGGATGTGACGCTGGCCTATCCCGAGGGCTATGAGATCATGGACGACGTGGTGAAGGTAGCGGAGGAGAACTGCAAGAAGTCCGGCGCCAAGTTCACCATCACCCACGACATGAAGGAAGCCTTCCAGGATGCCGACATCGTCTATCCCAAGTCCTGGGCCCCCTTCAAAGCCATGGAGGAGCGCACCGAGCTCTATGGGAAGGGCGACATCGAGGGCATCAAGGCCCTGGAGAAACGGCTCCTTGCCCAGAACGCGGAGCACAAGGATTGGGAGTGCACTGAGGAGATGATGAAGCTCACGAAGGACGGCAAGGCCCTGTACCTCCACTGCCTGCCTGCGGACATCACCGATGTCAGCTGCGAAGCCGGCGAGGTGGCTGCCTCCGTGTTCGACCGCTATCGTGATCCCCTCTACAAGCAGGCTTCCTTCAAGCCGTACATCATCGCGGCCATGATCTTCCTCGCCAAGGTGAAGGACCCTGCCGCCAAGCTCCTGGAGCTGGAGCAGAAGAACACCCCCCGTTGGAACGCCTAATATATTTCTGAAAGGAAAACGAATATGATCGATCTTACCATCCATCCGGAAGCTCTGGAAAGAAACGTCGAAGTCGCCCGCAAGAACCACATCATCCTGCCCACCTTCGAGCAGATGAAGCACCCCGAGCTGATTCCCGACAAGGTGAAGGAAGCTCTGAAGAACGTGGGCCTCTGGGACGTGAACCCCCTGAACCTGTTCCGCATCACCTGGCACAACGAGCCCGTTATGAACGGCGGCCAGTTCGGCGGCGTCAACTATATCGAGCTGCCCAGCTCCCTGACCGGCGTCAAGGCCCGCATCTTCTGCCTCATCGGCAAGTGGTTCCCCACGGGCTGCCACAAGGTGGGCGCCTCCTACGGCTGCCTGGTGCCGCGCCTGGTCACCGGCCAGTTCGACGCAACCTACAACAAGGCCGTCTGGCCCTCCACCGGCAACTACTGCCGGGGCGGTGCTTTCAACAGCAAGCTCCTCGCCTGCGAGAGCGTGGCGATCCTGCCCGCCGAGATGAGCAAGGAGCGTTTCGACTGGCTCAGCAACATCGCCGGCGAAGTCATCGCCACCCCCGGCTGCGAGAGCAACGTGAAGGAGATCTTCGACAAGACCTGGGAGCTCCGCCGCACCCGGGACGATGTGGTGATCTTCAACCAGTTCGAGGAGATGGGCAACTGCATCTGGCACTACCAGGTCACCGGCAACGCCATCGCCGAAGTCTTTGAAAGCATCAAGGGCGAGGGCGACCGTCTGGCGGGCGCCTGCTTCACCAGCGGTTCCGCCGGCACCATGAGTGCGGGCGACCTGCTGAAGGAGAAGTACCCCCACCTGAAGCTGGCCGTGGGCGAGGCACTCCAGTGCCCGACCCTTCTTGAGAACGGCTTCGGCGGCCACCGCATCGAGGGCATCGGCGACAAGCACGTGCCCTGGATCCACAACGTGAAGAACACCGACATGGTCATCGACATCGACGACGACGATTCCCAGAACCTGCTGCGCCTCTTCAACAGCGAAGAGGGCAAGAAGTATCTCGTTGAGGAAGCTGGCGTTCCCGCCGAGACCGTGGAAAAGCTGTCCCTCATGGGCATCTCCGGCATCGCCAATATGCTTTGCTGCATCAAGATGGCCAAGTACTACGAGCTCACTGAGCACGACATCGTGGCCACCGTCTGCACCGACTCCGCCATCATGTACGAGAGCCGGATCAAGGAGCTGGACGAGCAGCAGGGCGCCTATTCCGAGATGGCCGCGGCCTACGACTTCGCCAAGCACCTGCAGGGTGTGCGCACCGACGCCATGCTGGAGCTCTCCTATCAGGATCGCAAACGGGTCCACAACCTGAAGTACTACACCTGGGTGGAGCAGCAGGGCAAGACCTACGAGGAGATCAACCAGCAGTGGTACGATGAGCACTACTGGACCGACATGCATGAGCAAGCGGCGGATCTCGATAAGCTCATCAACGCCTTCAACGAGAAGACCGGCGTCCTGGCCGACCTGTAAGCCATGAAGCGGGTTTTAGGCTATCGCTGCACCATCTGCGGCCGGGAGCTCCCCTTCGAGCCGGAGCGGTATACTTGCCCCCACTGCGGGGAAAAGGGCATCCTGGACATCGTTTATGACTACGGCGAGGTGAAGAAGGTCCTGACCAGGGAGACCCTGGCGGCGAACCGGGACAACAGCATGTGGCGGTACCGGGCCCTCATGCCCGTGGCGAACACCACGGACGTGAGCCGGTTCCTCCGCATCGGCTGGTCGCCCCTGTACGAATCCAGGAAGCTCAGGGATGAGTTGGGCTTGAAGGCCCTCTACATCAAGGACGATGGCATCAATCCCACCGCGTCCCTGAAGGATAGGGCCTCGGGCGTAGCCGTGGCCAAGGCCATAGAGCTGGGCTACGACACCATCTCCTGTTCCTCCACCGGCAACGCGGCCTCCTCCTGTGCGGGGAGCGCCGCACGGATGGGCCTCAAGGCGGTCATCTTCGTGCCCAAACGCGCCCCGCAGGGGAAGGTGGCTCAGCTCATGATCTTCGGTGCCCGCCTGGTGGTGGTGGACGGGGACTATGAGCAGACCTTCGAGCTCAGCCGCGCCGCCATCGAGAAGTACGGCTGGTACAACCGGAACGCAGGCATCAACCCCGTCATGAGCGAGGGCAAGAAGACCGTGGCCATGGAGATCGCCGAGCAGCTTCACTTCCAGGTGACCGACTGGGTGGCC
The DNA here is from genome assembly GCA_902761365.1 of uncultured Eubacteriales bacterium. Lineage (GTDB taxonomy): Bacteria > Bacillota > Clostridia > Christensenellales > CAG-138 > RUG472. Next base: position 3,100 of record CACWJZ010000001.1, read on the forward strand.
TGCTCCGTGGGCGACGGCTGCACCATCGGCGGCGTGTACACCGGCTTCAAGGACCTGTACGAGCTGGGCATCATCGACCGCATCCCCCGCATTTTGGGCGTTCAGTCCACGGGCTGCTGCCCCTTCGTCAACGCGGACAAGGTGCCCGGCCACGAGCTGGTGCCCACCCCCGAGGAGACCTTGGCCGACTCCATTTCCGTGGGCGTGCCCCGGAACCCGAAGAAGGCCCAGCGGGCGGTCTACGCCTCCGACGGCCGTTGGATCGCCGTCAGCGATGACGACATCCTGAACGCTATGCGGCTGTTGGGCCGGAACGAAGGCGTGTTCTCGGAGCCCGCCGGCGCCACGGCCACCGCAGGCGTGAAGGCCGCCATGGAGCAGGGGATCATTCGTTCGGGCGAGACCGTCACCGTCATCAGCACGGGCAGCGGCCTCAAGGACACGGCCAACGCCCTCAAGGCTGCCGGAAAACCATATATTTGTGCGCCATCTCTGGACGCGCTGGAAAAAAGTGGTATACTCTAACTGGAACTAATTCATACAGGAGGTTTATTCATGAAATACGGTCGTGTGTATAACTTTTCCGCCGGTCCGGCCATCATGCCGGAGCCTGTCCTGGAGGAGATCCGGGATGAGATGATGAACTACCGCGGCAGCGGCATGTGCGTCATGGAGATGTCCCATCGGTCCAAGGTCTATCAGCAGATCATCGACGAGGCTGAAGCTGACCTGCGCACCCTGATGAACATCCCCGACAACTACAAGGTCCTCTTCATCCAGGGCGGTGCCACGCTCCAGTTCTCCGCCATTCCCATGAATCTGTGCAAGAACGGCGTGTTCGACTACATCGTCACCGGTTCATGGTCCAAGAAGGCCGCTCAGGAGGCCAAGAAGTACGGCAAGGTGAACGTGGTCGCCTCCAGCGAGGACAAGAACTTCTCCTATATCCCCGATGTGTCCGATTTGCCCATCGATGAGGACGCCGACTACGTCTACATCTGCGAGAACGAGACCATCTACGGCACCACCTATCAGCAGTTGCCCAACACCAAGGGCAAGATCCTGGTGTCCGACCAGAGCTCCATGTTCCTCTCCAAGCCCTGCAATGTGGCTGACTACGGCCTTATCTACGGCGGCGTCCAGAAGAACGTGGGTCCCGCGGGCCTGGCCATCGTGATCGTCCGGGAGGACCTGATCCGCGAGGACATCGACCCCAAGACCCCCATCTATCTGCGGTACGACACCTATTCCAAGAACGGCAGCATGTACAACACCCCCAACTGCTGGGCCATCTACGTCTGCGGCAAGGTCTTCAAGTACCTGCTTAAGAACGGCGGTCTCGAGGCTCAGGCCAAGATCAACGAAGCCAAGGCCAAGGTCATGTACGACTTCCTGGATTCCTCCAAGTTGTTCTACGGCACCGTGGAAAAGAAGGATCGCTCCCTCATGAACGTGCCCTTCATCACCGGTGACAAGGACAAGGACGCCGCGGTGGTGGCAGCCACCAAGGCAGCTGGCTTCGAGAACCTGAAGGGCCACAAGAGCGTGGGCGGCCTCCGTGCCTCCATCTACAACGCCATGCCCATCGAGGGTGTACAGGCCCTGGTGGACTTCCTCAAGAAGTACGAAGCGGAAAACGCATAAGGAGGATTGGACATGATCAAGATTCTTGCGTCTGACGGTATGGAGAAGGGAGCCGTTGCGGCTCTCGAAGCGAAGGGCTGCCAGGTGGATCAGCAGTTCTACGATCCCGAAGCCCTGAAGGAAGCCGTGAAGAACTACGACGTGCTCGTGGTCCGTTCCGCCACCAAGGTCCGTGCGCCCCATATCGACGCGGCCAAGGAAGCGGGCAAGCTCAAGCTGGTCATTCGCGGCGGCGTCGGCGTGGACAACATCGACGTGAAGTACGCTGAACAGAACGGCATCACCGTTCGCAACACCCCTCGCGCCAGCTCCCAGTCCGTGGCGGAGCTCGCTATGGGCCACATGTTCGCCTGCGCCCGGTTCCTGTCCATCGCCGGTCATACCATGCGTGAGGACAAGTGGGAGAAGAAAGCCTACGCCAAGGGCATCGAGCTTCAGGGCAAGACCCTGGGCATCATCGGCTTTGGCCGCATCGGGCAGCACTTGGGCGTCATGGCCAAGGCCATCGGCATGAAGGTCGTGGCTTTCGACATCTTCCACATCCCCGGCATCGAGGAACAGCTGGGCATCAACTATGTGGAGATGGATGAGCTGCTCGCTGAGTCCGACTTCATCAGCGTCCATGCCCCCGCGGTGGACGGCGGCGCCATCATCAACGCCGAGACCATCGCCAAGATGAAGGACGGTGTGTGCATCATCAACACCAGCCGCGGCGCCAATCTGGACGAGGATGCCCTTTTGGCCGCCCTGGAGTCCGGCAAGGTCCGGGCTGCGGGCCTCGACGTGTACGCCTCCGAGCCCGCCCAGAACAAGGCCCTCTACAGCCACCCCATGGTGTCCTGCACGCCCCACATCGGCGCCTCCACCGTGGAAGCCCAAAAGCGCATCGGCCAGGAGATCGTGGACATCATCACCAAGCAATTTGATCTATAAGCCAAACCACAAAAAAGCTCCCCTGCGAGATCGCGGGGGAGTTTTTATGATGCGCTGCGTTACTTTTTCTTGGAAGGCTTTTCTTCCGTGGCGTCGGAGAACATATCGTCCTTGACCTCCACCTCGTCCTTGTAGTCGGAGAAATCGAAGGCACCTCGAGGCATGGAGGGGCGGACAGGGTTCCGCTTCGCCGCCCGGGAGTTCTGCTGCTGCGCCTTCTTGTCCGTCATGCGGTTGATAAAGAAGAACAGCCCGAAGACGATGACCATGGAGAGGCCCAAGCCCACGAAGTTCATGATGCGTGCGGTCTGATAGGGGATGAAGCCCAGAAAGGCGTACTTCTCCTGCAGGACGGTATCGGTGCGGACGTACTTGACGGGCAGGGGATCGCCCTGCGATGGGGCGCAGAGACTGCCGCCGCTGGATTCCGACGGGATGAGGAGCTCCTGCATTTCGGCCACAGAGTGGACCTCCCCGGCAGGGTGGACCTGCTCATCGGTGGCCAGATAGTCCTCTGTAAACTCATAGTAGTGGGTCTGCACATAGGCTTCCTTCTCCACGAAGTTGAAAAACGCCATGAACAGCACGATCACGATCATGATGGCGTACAGGATGCGTAGCCACTTCTTGTAGGTGGGGATTTTGTCCTTTTTGATATTCTCCGTGCTCATGAGCTTGCCCTTGCCGGTGATCACGGGGATGGCCAGCACCACGGCGATGGCTATCATCAGAATGCTGAAAAACATGGATATTCCTCCTTCTGTATATGGTCAATAGGTCAGATCTTCTTTAGCTTGGCGCCCTGACGGGAATCCTCGATGGCGTAGCCGAGGGCTTTGAGCTGTTCCCGGATCTCGTCGGCCCGGGCGTAGTTCTTGGCCTTGCGGGCGGCCTGCCGCTCGTCCAGCATAGCCAGCACCTCCGCGGGGAACTCCTCGCCCGTTTTACGGGGCAGGAGCCCCAGCACGTCCATCAGCTCCGTATACAGGGCGGAAGTCGCGTCCACAGCCTTCTTCGTGCGGGGCACGCTCACGAAGGTATTGGCGGCGCGGGCAAAGTCGAACAGCACGCCCAGGGCGTCCGCTGTGTTGAGGTCATCGTCCATGGCCTCGTTGAACCGGGCGCGATAGCTTTCCAGCGTGTCCAGGAAGGCTTGTTCGTCCGCGGCGGCCTCCGGGGCGATGGGCGCCTCCTTCAGCCGATCCAGGGCGGTACGGAGCCGCTGCAGGGCCACGGCGGCCTGTTGGATCAAATCACGGGAGAAGTTGATAGGGTTGCGGTACTGGACGCTGAGCATGAACAGTCGCACCACGTCCAGATCGTACTCCTTGGCGATGTCTCGGACGGTGAAAAAGTTGCCCAGGGACTTGCTCATCTTTTGGTTGTCCACGTTGATGAAGCCGTTGTGCATCCAGTAGTGGGCGAAGGGCTTGCCCGTGGCCGCTTCGGACTGAGCGATCTCGTTCTCGTGATGGGGGAAGATCAGGTCCTGTCCGCCGCCGTGAATGTCGAAGCTCTGGCCCAGGATGGCCATGCTCATGGCGGAGCACTCGATATGCCAGCCGGGACGGCCCATGCCCCAGGGGGAGGGCCAGGCGGGCTCGCCGGGCTTCTGCCCCTTCCAGAGGGCGAAATCCAGGGGGTCCTGCTTCTCTTCGGTGGGATCGACCCGGGCGCCGTTCTCGAGATCGTCGATATTCTGACCGGACAGCTTGCCGTAGCCGGGCCAGCTGCGGACGGAGAAGTACACGTCCCCGTTGGGAGTGGGGTAGGCGTGGCCCTTGTCCACCAGGGTCTTCACCAGGTCGATGATGTCCTGAATATGCTCGGTGGCCCGGGGGTTTACGGTGGCCCGCTTCACGCCTAGGGCGTCAGCATCGGTGTAATACTCCTGGATAAAGCGGTCGCCCAACTCCTTGACGGTGATGCCCTCCTCGTTAGCGCGGCGGATCATCTTGTCGTCGATGTCGGTGAAGTTCTGCACGAAGGTCACCTGATACCCGCGATATTCGAGATACCGGCGCAGGGTATCGAACACGATGAAGGGGCGGGCATTGCCGATATGGAAAAAGTTGTACACCGTGGGACCGCAGGCGTACATGGAGACCTTGCCCTCCTTCAGCGGCACGAACAGCTCCTTCTTCCGTGACATGGTGTTATAGATGTACATGAAATACTCCCTTCTTCCTCGATCAGCATGGCTGAACGTCTGTTTGAACTGTCAAATTTAGAAAATTATATGAAATTTATATGACGTTGTCAATCCGAATTTGACTTATGGCCGGAAGGATAGTACAATACAGCATATACGACAGCATGGTTATTTCTTGTGTGACGCATGTATTTGCGGCGAGTACTTTTTATCATGAAGGAGTTATGGATGAAACGCAGGATCATATCTTTATTTTTCGCGGTGCTGCTAATGCTGCCCTCGGCCTTTGCCATGGCGGCCACCACACCGGTGATCATCACTACGGACGATGTGCGGGGCAACGTGGGCGACACGGTGACGGTGACTCTGAACGTCGAGATCGAACCTCCTAAACTGGGACAGACCATGGACTCTCTCCAGTTCGTGCTGGAATACGACAGTGCGACTTTGGAGTTTGAGGGTATACAGGAAGTCTACCAGGATCGGATCAACATCCTTGGCACACAGTATCTGTGCAGCGTGACCACAAAGGCCGGCGCGGTAGCTTTCACAGCAGCTGCCACAGACGGCGCCACAGGCAGTGGCGTGCTGATGCACGTCCGTTTCAGGATATTGTCCCCCGTCAGTACCATGCTGGTGCTCAAAAAGGTAGCCTATTCCTTTGTGTCCAAGAGCGGCACCAGTCAGGACCGCCGTCAGGGAGGGACCATCAATCTGGGCCGCATCACCGGACAGAGCGTACCCACCACTATTATACCGGAGACGCCAGACCCCATGAGCACACCGGAGCCTGCCTATACCAATATTCCAACGAACGAACCTCGTTTCCCTGTGACGGAGGTGACCATGGCGCCCGGGGCTAACCCCACGTCGCAGCCGGAGAAGGAGGATAATGACATCCTAGCTTACATAGTGTTCGGATTGTTCATCGTGGTGGCTATCCTGATTTGTGTTGTGTTGGCACTGATGCTAATCCGACGCAGTAGAAATAAAGCAAGGGCGGAATATTTTGAAGAAGATGACGAGTATGATGATGAATACGAATCTCGTCCGATAAAGCGGCGGCAGTACAAGCGGTACGAGGACGAATTACCAGAGGAGGAAGAAGACGAGGAGGACGTGGATGAACCGCCCATCCGGATCGTGCGCAGAGGCAACAAGAAGTAAACAGTATGGAAAAGGTGACGGCCCACGGGCCGTCACCTTTAGTATATACAGGTAAATATATCTTAGTAGACCGTCACCTTGAATCCATCCGTGTACAGGTGAACGTTGCCGTTAGCCGTGCGCAGCGTGGTGATGTCCAATGTGCTCAGGGCATCCAAAGTCTTTATGTCGGCGGGATTCTTCTCCGAGTCCGTGATGATGGCGTACTGGGGCAGGGAGAGGGCCAACAGGGTGGGCACATGCTTCTGCCACTTGCCATGACAGGGGAACTTGATGATGTTGCAGCCCAGCTCATACCCCTGATAGCACAGGTCCTTGAGCCAGCCTCCTTCCGCATCTCCCATGAACAGGAGGCGGATCTGACCGAAGGCGATGGCAGTGACCAGGGACATCTGATTGTCGTTGCCCTTCTCCGGGTCGTAGACCTTGGTGGAGGCCCAAACGGTGAAGGCGGCCTGGCCCAGCTGGAAGGTCGTATCGGCTAACAGGCGCTCGGTCGGTATCTCATGCAGCTCCAGGGCCGCATCCATGCTTTTGTAGAGCTCGCTGTCCCGCACATAGTCCGGCAGAATGACCTTCTTGATGGGGAATGCGTCAGCCACATCCGAAAAACCGCCGATGTGATCCTTGTCGAAATGGGTGAGGATCACCAGATCCAGCTTTTCCACCTCCAGCTGCTGCAGCGCATCCACGATCTTGTACCCGTCATCCTCCTCGCCCACATCGATGAGCACGTTAATCCCGTCGAATGACAGCAACGAACAATCCGCCTTCCCGATGGAAAAGGTGTAAATGTCCATGCCGGAAGCGGGGGCGGGGGTGCAGCCCATCAGGGCGGCGAAACATAGAAAAAAAGAGAGGATCGTTTTCATATATAATAGTGTACATGGGATAGACCGAGATGGCAAGTGAAATGGACGTGAAATTTTCGTGTATGCGAAAAATTCATATCCGGTTAATGGACGGCGGCCGAACGAGATGATATACTGTACAGAAAATCGAAGCGACAGGAGGCATACCATGGAAGAGTACAGCAAGGCCGAGGCGCGGGCATATATCGCCAACAAGTTTTCGGAGCAGGGGGATTTCAACATCCTGCCCAAGGACGTGTTCGAGAAGATGCTGGATAAGGTGATGGAGCTGGATGAGGCGTTCATGGCCGAGACCGGCGTCAACGACGGACAGGTCTATGACGACGATCAGGCCTTCGAATACATGATGAAGGGGCTACAGGAAGCTTTCCCGGAGCAGAAGATGTACGCCATGCGCTTTGTGGAGGATTACATGGAGTATGACGAGGCGTATCTGGAGAGTGCCGGACTCATCAATTGGGAATAACGAGAAACACGAGGTTTTTTCATGGGCACCCTGAAACGATTGGGCGTTTTCGACAGCGGTCTCGGCGGACTGACTGTCCTTAACGAGATCTGCAAATACAACACGGGCCTGGACGTAGTCTACTTTGGGGACACCGCCCGGGTCCCCTATGGTTCCCGCACGGTGGAGACCATCACTCGCTACGCGGAGCAGGACGTGCGGTTCCTCCTGTCCCAGGGCGTGGAGGCCATCCTGATTGCCTGCGGCACGGTGAGCACCAACTGTCTGCCATCCCTGAAGCGGAGCTTTTCTCTGCCCATCGTGGGCGTGATCGACGCAGGATGCCAGGCCGCGCTGAAGGCTTCCCCCTCAAAGCGCATCGGCGTCATCGGCACCCGGGCCACCGTCAACTCCCGGGCCTATGAGCATCGGATCCACGAGCTGTGCCCCGAGGCGCAGACCTGGGGCGTGGAGTGCCCCCTGTTCGTGCCGTTGATCGAAAACGGTTTCGCGCCGGAGGACCCCATCACCGAGATGACGGTGGAGCGGTATCTCTCCGCCTTCCATGGCACGGGCGTGGACACCATCATCATGGGCTGCACCCACTATCCCTTCCTGGCCCACACGCTGCAAAAGTTTATGCCCGAGGTGACCTTCATCAACGTGGGAAAGGCTCTTTCCTATGGGCTTCGGGAGAGCTTCAACCTGCCGCAAAGCGGGGCGCCAAATCGGGTCTCCTACTTCGTCAGCGACGAGGACACCGGCTTTTTGGACATCGCCCGGCGGTATCTGGACGCCGTGTCGGCTGAAAACGTGCAGAAGGTGAACATCGATCAATTCTAAAGCGCATACCCCCATCCCTGGCCGCATATAGATGAGCAAAGGCAAGGGAGCGGGGGAACGCATGAAGGTAGATCGAAAAGAAAAATCCTGTTTGTACGGTCGGTATATGGTGCAGAACGGGGCCACGGTGCGGGAGACCGCCCACTTCTTCGGCACCTCAAAGTCCACGGTCCACAAGCTAGTCACGGGGCGGCTCAAGCAGGCCGATCCAGGCCTGTACGCACGGGTGCGGCAGGTGCTGGACACCAACAAGGCCGAGCGCCATATCCGGGGCGGTCTGGCGACGCGCGAGAAGTATTTGCATGAACGAGAGGAGAGATAAGGCTATCTTTCCGTGCAGGCCACACAGGCGGCGTATACGCGGTATGCGCCGGCCTTTTTTAGTGTACGCGCGCATTCGCTCAGGGTGGAGCCGGTGGTGACCACATCGTCGATGAGCACGATGGAGCGGCCCTGGCACTCCGGGGCAGCGCGAAAGGCGCCCTTCAAATTCCGGCGGCGCTGCTTTCCCGGCAGTTTCTTTTGTTGGGGCGTGGGTCGGGTGCGGACGAGCAGGTCCCGGCAGATGGGGATGCCGTATCGGGAGGATACATACTCGGAGAGAAGGAAGCTTTGGTTGTAAGTACGCCGGTATTCCCGCCACCAATGGAGCGGCACGGGCAGCAGCAACTCCGCGTGCCATTCCTCGGGAATGGAGATGAACTGGGCGAGAAAGGGGGTATAGTCCCTTCGCTCCATTTTTTTGAATCGATAGAAGATGGTCCCTAACTCGTCGCAGTACTGGAGCCCCGCGGACAGCCCGTCCAATCCCTCCGGCGGGGCGGGGGAGATGGCCAGTTTCAAGGCCCGGCGGCATGCGTCGCACAAGCCGTCCTCGCCCAACACCTCTTCCTCCTCGCACAGATAACACCGATGGGACGGCGGTGCCGCCAGGGAGAGCAGCAGCTCCTTCGTTCGATCCACGGTTCTATACCTCCTGCAGCCGAAGAGACAGGGAGGTATACCGACGGCGGGACTGGACCGTACGCACCATGCGGGCCACCGTGTCCCGATGGCCCAGGCAGTAGACCAGGCCTTTGGCACGGGTGACGGCGGTATACAGCAAATTCCGGTTCAGCAGCATGCCAGGGCCGCCGGCGAGGGGCAGCAGCACCGTGGCAAATTCGCTGCCCTGGCTCTTGTGGATGCTGATGCAGTAGGCAAGATCCAGCTCGTCGCTCTGGGTGAAGCTGTACTCCGCCAGCCGTCCGTCGTCAAAGAGTACATGCATGGACCGGTTGACCGCGTCCAGCCGATACAGGGTGCCCAAATCGCCGTTGAAGACGCCGACACCCTCCTGAAAGCTGCCGAAAGCGTCCTGTCGCGTCCAGGAGATCTTATAGTCGTTCTTGATCTGCATGATCTTGTCACCCTGCCGGAACATGGTCTCCCCAAAGAGATGCTCCGGTTTGCTGTCGCTGGCGGGGTTCAGGGCGGCCTGCAGCACCCGGTTCAGGTTTTCGACGCCCAGCAGGCCCTTCTTCATGGGAGCCAGGACCTGGACATCCATAAGAGGCTCCGAGGTGTTCAACCGTCCGCATTCCCGCTGGCACAGGTCCCTGACCCGGTTCAGGATCCGTTCGGGGGGGAGGATCTCCTCAAAAATGAAATCGGATTCCTCCTCACTGAGGATGGGCATCTGCCCCTGGTTGATCCGATGGGCGTTGGTGATGATGCGGCTCTTGGCCGCCTGGCGGAAGATCTCCGTGAGGCGGATGACCGGAAGCCGGCCGCTGTCCATGCAGTCCCGAAGCACGTCCCCGCAGCCCACGGGCGGCAGCTGGTCCGCGTCGCCAACCATCAAAAGCCGGGTCCCTCGGGGCAGGGCGTTCAATAGAGCGTTCATCAGCGGTACGTCCACCATGCTCATCTCGTCCACGATGATCAGATCGTAGATGAGGGGATTGTCCTTGTTGCGGACGAAGCCCTCCTGGGGATTGTATTCCAGGAGCCGGTGGATGGTCTTGGCGTCGGCGCCCGTGGCCTCGGTCATGCGTTTGGCGGCGCGGCCCGTGGGAGCAGCCAAAGCGAAGGTCATGCCCATGCCGGAAAAGGCGTGGGTGATGCAGCGAATGATGGTGGTCTTGCCTGTGCCGGGACCGCCGGTGATGATCATAACGCCAGCGTCCAGGGCTCGGGACACAGCCGTCCGTTGGCTCTCGGACAGGGTCAGGCCCAGCTCCTGCTCATACTGGGCTACGTCCCAGAAGGGATTGGCCACGGGCGGCTCGCAAAGCTGTATGAGCTTTTGAGCAATGGCGGATTCCATGCGGGCCATATAGGGCAGGAAGATGCCCCGCTGCTCGCCCACCAGCTGCTCCACCAGGGAGCCCTCCGCGATCATGGCGTCCACAGCGTCCGTCAGCAACTCCTGGTCCACGTTCAGCAGGCTGCAGGCCTTGATGATGAGCTTGTCCTCAGGCAGATAGGTGTGTCCGTATTCGTTCTTGGCGTCCTGCAGGGCGTATTTGATCCCAGCAAACAAGCGGGCGGCGGAGTTGGTCTCGAAGCCGGCCACCCGCTGGGCGATTGCATCCGCGGTCATAAAGCCGATGCCGTCGATGTCGTCGATGAGCTGATAGGGATTCTCCTGGACCTTAGCGAGGGCCAAATCCCCGTAGGTCTTGAACAGGCGATAGGCCTGGTTCACGGTGATCCCGTAGGGGGCGAGGGCCATGAGGATGTCCCGCATGGATCGGTTCTCGTTGAAGGAGCCTACGATCATCTCCAGCTTCTTGCGGCCGATGCCGGAGACCTCCAGCAGCCGTTCCGGCTCCTTTTCCATGACGTGCAGGGTGTCCATGCCGAAGCGGTCCACAATGAGCCGGGCCATGGCGGGGCCGATGCCCTTGATGGTGCCGCCCGCCAGATAGTTCTCTATGGCCAGCTGGGTGGAGGGGGCCAATGTCTCGGCAAAGCTGACGGCGAACTGTTGCCCGTATTTTGGGTGATACTTCAGGGCGCCCTCCGCCCGCAGCTGCTCCCCGGGGGAAGCCAGGGGGAGCGTGCCGCACAGGGTCATGAAGCCCTCTTCGGTTTGGGTGCGCAGGGAAAGAACGGTATACCCGTTTTCAGAATTGCGGTATATGATCCTGTCGACGATGCCGGTGATCTCCATATCACTCCAAAAGCTGGATCAGGGTCCCCGCCAGGGCGGCGGCCAGATAGCAGGCGCCCAAAATAGCGGCGTAGGTCTTCATGCCCCGCTTGCCCCGGAAGAGGGCCAGGATCCCCAGGCCTGCCGCCGAGGAAAGCCCGGCCACCACGGCGCCGAAGCTGATGAGGTCGGACAAATACAGCTCCACCAACACCACGGACACGGCACAGTTGGGGATGAATCCAAACAGGGCGGCCAGGAGGGGCTGGAAGGATCCGCTGAGCAGAAAGCGCTGGATGCTCTCCTTGGGGACGTTATCCATGACAAAGGTCAGCACGATGGACACGATGAACAGGGCCGCCCATACCTCCAGCGTGCGCTTGAAGGACTCCCAGAGCAATTCCCCCATGGAGCTCTCCTTGATGTGGCACTCATGCTCAATATTCTTCTTGGCGAAGCTCTGGTGCTGCTGTTCCCGCTTCCAGACAAGGTCCACGGCATAGCCCGCCGCCACCGCCAGGACCACCTTTACAAGCAGCAGCTTCCAGATGATGGGGAGGGCACTGCGGTGGGACAGGAGCACGGGCAGCGCCTCATCCGAGGTGGACAAGAACACGGCGATCAGAGTGCCCGCAGTAACGATGCCACCGTTGAACAGATGGGCGCAGGACACGCTGAACCCGCATTGGGGCACGCAGCCGATCAATGCGCCCCAGAGAGGCCCCGTCTTCTCGGCCCGTTCCACCCGGCTGAGGAACTTTTCTCCGGCCCGGTGCTCCAGATACTCTATGAAGAAAAAGGTCAAAAACAGGATGGGAAAGAGGATCAGACAATCCTCATAGAAAACGTCCCATACCAGTTCCAAAAACGCCATAGACTGTCCTTTCAAAATATGCCCGCCGACAGGAGGGCGGGCATGAGGTCATGGATTGCTTCAGAAGAGCAGCTTGCTCTCGATATATCCCTTGAGCTCGCTGATGGGCAGACGCACCTGCTCCATGGTGTCCCGATCCCGCACGGTGACGCACTGGTCGTTCTCCGAATCGAAATCATAGGTGATGCACATGGGCGTGCCGATCTCATCCTCCCGGCGATACCGCTTGCCGATGGAGCCGGTCTCGTCGTAGTCCACGGCAAAGTACTTGGAAAGCTCCGCGTGGATGGCGGACGCCTGGGCGCCCAGCTTCTTGCTCAACGGCAGCACGGCGGCCTTGAAGGGCGACAAGGCGGGGTGGAGGTGCAGCACCACCCGGGTGTCGTTCTCCAGGGCCTGCTCCTCATAGGCATTGCACAGCACCGCCAGGAACGTGCGCTCCACGCCCAGGGAGGGCTCGATGACGTAGGGGATGTAGCGGGCGTTCTTCTCGGTGTCGAAGTAGCTCAGATCCTTGCCGGAGGCGTTCTGATGCTGGGTCAGGTCGTAGTCCGTCCGATCCGCCACGCCCCACAGCTCGCCCCAACCGAAGGGGAAGAGGAACTCGAAGTCCGTGGTGGCCTTGGAGTAGAACACCAACTCCTCGGGGTCGTGGTCCCGCAGTCGCAGATTCTCGTCATTGATGCCCAGGGACAGGAGGAAGTTGTGACAGTAGCCGCGCCAGTAGTCGAACCACTCTAAATCGGTCCCCGGCTCGCAGAAGAACTCCAGCTCCATCTGCTCGAACTCCCGGACCCGGAAGATGAAGTTGCCCGGGGTGATCTCGTTGCGGAAGGACTTGCCGATCTGGCCGATGCCGAAGGGCAGCTTTTTGCGGGTGGTCCGCTGGACGTTGGCGAAGTTCACGAAGATGCCCTGGGCGGTCTCCGGCCGCAGGTATACGGTGTTCTTGGCGTCCTCGGTCACGCCCTGGAAGGTTTTGAACATCAGGTTGAACTGACGGATGTCCGTGAAGTTGTGCTTGCCGCAGGAGGGGCAGGGGATGGCGTTCGCTTCGATGAAGTCCTTCATTTCCGCCTGAGAGAAGGCGTCCAGGGGCTTCTCCAGGGTCACGCCATGCTCGGTGGCCCAATCCTCGATGAGCTTATCCGCGCGGAAGCGCTCCTTGCACTCCCGGCAGTCCATCAGTGGGTCGGCAAAGCCGCCTAAATGACCGGAGGCCTGCCAGGTCTGGGGATTCATCAGGATGGCGGCGTCCAGGCCCACGTTATAGGGGCTCTCCTGTACGAACTTCTTCCACCAAGCCTTCTTGATGTTGTTCTTCAGCTCCACGCCCAGAGGACCGTAGTCCCATGTGTTGGCAAGGCCGCCGTAGATCTCGCTGCCCGCAAATATGAACCCTCTGCCTTTGCACAGGGAAACCAGTTTATCCATCGTCAATTCGCTCATTTTTTGCCCTCCTTTTTTTGCCTGGGCACAGTATTCCTTTCCATTATATGCGGCAAGTTCGATTTGTCAAGGAAAACGACGGACGCACAAAATGCCGGCAAAGAACGTACTATGCTATATACGGGCGAATGGAACGCTCGAAAAAAGGAGGTAGGAAGCATGAACTTTGGCAACAATAACATTATGTGGGTCCTGGTCCTTCTGCTCATCTTGGGCGAAGGCAACAACGGCGGCTGCGCCAACTGCGACACCCTGATCTGGCTCCTGCTGCTCTCCCGCTATTGCGGCGGCGATGGCAACTACGGCTGCGGCTGCGGCGGCTCCAATCCTATTGGCCGGAGCTGCGGCGTCTGAGATCGTGCCGGCTTAGGTCGGCAGAATTGATTTTAGCGCCTTCCTGTGGTATACTGCCCGTATAGCACAGGAAGGTCGTTTTATATGATGGCGGAAAGGGACAATCGACGCGTGATCGTGGGCCTGTCAGGCGGCGTGGACAGCGCCGTGGCTGCCTTGCTGCTCAAGGAGCAGGGGTACGAGGTGACCGGCGTCTTCATGCGCAACTGGGAGGAGCAGGACGGCACCTGCCCCGCGGAGGAGGACTATGAGGATGTGCGCCGGGTCAGCGAAGCCCTGGACATCCCCTATTATACGGTCAACTTCACCAGGGACTATCAGGAGCGGGTCTTCTCCTACTTCCTGTCGGAGTATTCGGCCGGCCGCACGCCCAACCCGGACATCCTCTGCAACACGGAGATCAAGTTCAAGGCCTTTCTGGACTTTGCCCTTAAATCCGGTGCGGATCAACTTGCCACGGGCCATTATGCGCGGCTGTGTCGGGATGCGCGCGGCGTGCACCTGATGAAGGGCTTGGATGGGGGCAAGGACCAGACCTACTTCCTGGCGGGCCTGACCCAGGCGCAACTGGATCGCGCCCTGTTCCCCCTCGGCGCCCTGCAGAAGAGGGAGGTCCGGGACCTCGCCCGAAAGCATGCGCTGCCGGTGGCGGAGAAAAAGGATTCCACCGGCATCTGCTTTATCGGGGAGCGGAACTTTAAGAAGTTTCTTATGAGCTATCTGCCCGCCTGCCCTGGGGACATGGTGGACGAGCGCGGCCGAAAGATCGGCCGCCACGACGGACTCATGTACTACACCCTGGGCCAACGGCGGGGCCTTGGCATCGGGGGACGGAGCGACGGTAGCGGCGAAAGCTGGTTCGTCATCGGCAAGGACCTGCAACGGAACCTGCTCATCGTCCAGCAGGGGGAACACGAGGAGCTGTATTCCCTGTCCCTGACCGTGGACAGGCTCAACGTTATCCCCCGGGAGGACCTGCCCCAAAGCTTCGAGTGCACGGCCAAGTTCCGCTATCGGCAGCCGGACCAGCCGGTATTTGTGGAGCTTCGCGACGGCGGCGCGTTCGTGCGCTTTAGAGAGCCTCAGCGGGCGGTGACGCCGGGCCAGTGGTGCGTCCTGTATCGGGGCGATGAGTGCCTGGGCGGCGGTCCCATAGATACCACTGAGCCCCTGAAGAGGATCCACATATGATCCGTTTGGACGAGCGGCTCCGCTGCGCTTTTGACCTGCTGCAGGGGGCGAATATTGTGGCCGACATCGGTTGCGACCACGGGAAGCTGACCGCAGCCCTGCTGCTGGACGGCGGATGCACCCGGGTGATCGCCGGGGACATCAGCCCGGACTGCCTGAACAAGACCCGGACGATCATCGATCGGTATGGGCTTCAGGGCAGTGCAGAGGTCCGCTTGGGCAGCGGCTTATCCATCCTCGCTCCCGGTGAGTGCGAAGCGGCGGCCATCCTGGGCATGGGCGGGGAGCTGATGGTGGAGCTCTTGCAATCATCGCCTTCGGTGGCGGAGCGGATGGAGCGGCTGGTGCTGCAGCCCATGTCCGGCATCGAGGAGCTGCGGCAGTGGCTGTATGAGAACTGCTACCGGGTGAAAGCGGACAGGCTTATTTGCGTCGGCAGCCGATGGTATCAGCTTCTATGCGTGCAAAAGCAGGATAATCCTGACCTGTGGCCATCAGGATTCCCCATAGGCTGCTATATGGTGGGGTATCGTTCCTTCGTCGACAGGGACGAGCGGTTGAAACCCTATTGTGAGCTGTTGCTGCAAAAGCGGCGTGGGCAGCTACAGCAGGCCGCCGGGACGGCGGGGGAAGGAAGGCTCGTTCGGGAGACCGGACAGCTGGAACAGATTATGAAGGAGATCGAACGATGGAATTAGCAACGTTTTGTGACTGCATGGAGCAGATCGCGCCCCGTGAGCTGGCGTTAGACTTCGACAACGTGGGATTATTGGTGGAGCCGGACCATGCCGAGATCAAAAAGGTTTTGCTGGCGTTAGACTGCACCACCGTCACAGCCCAGGAGGCCATAGACCTGGAGGTCGATCTTTTGGTGACCCACCATCCCCAGTTCTTCCATGGCGTGAAGAGCATCGGCTTCTCCTCGCCCATCACCGGCGCGGCCGCCCTGCTGCTGCGGCACGGCATCGGCCACTTTGCCGCCCACACCAATCTGGACGCGGCGGAAGGCGGGGTGAACGATACGCTGGCAGGTTTGCTTGGGCTGATGGATGTTCGCCCCATTCCCCCGGAAAACATCGGCCGCATCGGCGCCTTGACATCGCCCATGAAGCTGTCTGCCCTGGTGGAAACCTGCAATAAACTACTGCACAGCTACGGGGCCTATACCGGTGATCCCGACCGGCTCGTTTCCCGGGTGGCGGTCCTGGGCGGCGCCGGCGGCGGCGACATCGAATACGCTCATGCAGCGGGGGCGGATGCATATCTCACCGGGGAAGCCAAGCACAATCAGATCTTGGAGGCTATGGAGCGGGATTTGCCCCTGATCCTCTGCGGACACTACGAAACGGAGCAGGTGGTCCTGAAATCTTTGCGGGACCGTTTACAAATGCTCGCACCTGATGTACAATACACTATAACGCTTCGGGAGAAGGCACCCTTGCTGTTCTCCTGAAAGGAGGTACCCGATGACGAAATTAGAATATCTGCTCATGTACCAGAAGGCCGATCTGAAAAAGCAGCAGCTGGAGAATGCCGTGCGCACCACGGAGAGCCGTCAGAAGCTGAACAAGATCACCAAACTTCTCCGGGAGCAGCAGACCACCATCCAGAAGCTGACCGACGATGCGGAAGCCCAGAAGAATGCTCTTTCCAAGCTCCTTGCTCAGCAAGAGGGTTTGGCTCACGAGCTGGAGCTGAACCACTCCGAGATGGAGACCCTGGAGGCAGACGAAGAGGTGACCGCCGAGGAGCTCACGGAGTTCCGCCAGGATGTGGAGCGGCTGAACCGGGAGCTGTCCAAGCTGGAGAAGGATGTCAAGTCCCTGCTGGAGCAGCTGGAGAAGACCTCGACCGAGTTCCAGAAGGCCCGTTCCCTGGGCGGCCGGGCCAAGAAGGAATACGACCGGCTCAAAGCGGTGTGTGAGGTGGAGAAGAATGAAGGCGCCGCCGACATCACCGCTGCCACCAAGGAGATGGACACGGTGGAGCGGCAGGTGGACCCCACCTTCCTGGCCAAGTACAAACGGGCTCGGGTCCATCACAACATGCCGGTGGTACCGGTGGTGAACGATAAATGCAGCGGCTGCAACATGTCCCTGCCCATGGCCGTAATCAAAAAACTGGCGAGCCAGGAGACAGTGTTGGAGTGCGAGAACTGCGGTCGGGTCCTGTATTGTCCGAAACAGTAAAGGTTTGTAACGAGTAAGCAAGACGATTGCGGCCCCCCCAAAGGGCTGAGGAAAGTCCGAGCACCACAGGGCAGAGTGCCGGGTAACACCCGGCGATGGCGACATCAGGGAAAGTGCAACAGAAAGGTACCGCCCTATTCGTAGGGTAAGGATGGAAAGGCGAGGTAAGAGCTCACCGGCGATCCGGCGACGGATCGGCCGTGTAAACCCCACTCGGTGCAAGATTGGAATGGGAGCATTCAACAGCGGCCCGCTGCGCTCCTGATAATCGCATGAGCCGTTTGGCAACAAACGGCCTCAGATAGATAATCGTCCGCAGGGCGACCTGCGACAGAACTCGGCTTACTGCTTGCTCGTTACTATTTTTGTTTGAACGGCGTCTATCAGCATGAACGTTGGCATTTCCACAGCGAGCATATTCAACAAGGCCATGGTGGAGGATACGCCTCCGCTGCTATCCGCCATGGGCTGCCGCACGATCGAGGTGTTTTTGAACACCTTCAGCGAGTATCGCCCGGATTTCGTGCGCTTGCTGCGGGAGCGGATCGACGACGCCGGGCTTTTTGTGTACAGCGTCCATCCCATGAGCAACCAGTTCGAGGCCCAGCTCTTTTCCATCCATCCCCGCCAGAAGGCCGATGCCTTCTCAGTATATCGGGAGGCGCTGAACGCGGGCCGGCTTTTGGGCGCCACCCACTACGTGATGCACGGGTCCCCCCACCTGGGCGGCACAGCCAAGAATCTGGAGCTGGAGCGGATCACGCCCATCTTCCGTGAGCTGCTGGATGTGGCTGCGGAGTACGGCATCACCCTGTGCCTGGAAAATGTGAGCTGGTGCTTTTTCCACGCGCCTGCCTTTGGGGCGGCGCTGAAGGAGCGGCTGGGGGACCATCGGCTGAAGTTCGTACTGGACATTAAGCAGGCCGTGCGCTCCGGCGAGGACCCCTTCGCCTTCGTGGAAGCAGTTGGGGAGGATTTGGAGAACTGGCACCTGTGCGACTACGCCTTCGACCCAAGCGGCAAGCTGTCTTTGAAGATGCCCGGGCAGGGCCAGTGCGATTTTCGGGCGCTGGGCCAGGCCATGATCGCTAAGGGCTATCGCGGGCCCACGTTCGTGGAGGTGTACAGCGATATGTTTACAGGTTTGGACGAGCTCAATGCGTCCTATAAAACCATGCAGACCATTCTGTCCACTCTCTGAAAACTATTTGAAGGTGTTGCTATGATGAAGCATGAGAACATTGCCTGGCGCGAGAGCATGCGCCTGAAGATCAGCAACAACATGATGAAGAGCGCGTTGATCCCCGACGGGTTCACCGCGGAGGAGATCAAGGCCCTGTCCCTTGAAAGTGCGTTCGCGTCCATGACCGCCAAGCGGCCCCAGCTTAAGTGGCGGGAGCTGCCCCACAACCAGGAGGAGATCGTCGCCGAGATCGAGAAGACCGTCGCCTGGTTATGCGAGGAAGCGGATACCTTCGTGGTGCCGGGCAAGCCTGGCTTCGACGAGAAGCGGGCAGAGCTAGCGGCCCGTCCGGCAGAGGACGCGACATACATCCTGTAAATGGCGAAACCTGGCAAGACCAAGCAAACGAAAGGAGTGGACATCGTCATCATCCTGTTGGTGACGGTGCTGCTCCTTTTTGGCCTTGTCGCCCTGCTCAACGTGCTGTCCGATCCCTTCGACGGGACGGAGGTGGGCCTGGAGGGCTTTTTGAGCCGGCTGAACCTGGAGTATTTCAACCGTCAGCTGGTCAGCATCCTCATCTCCCTGGTCATCGCCGTGCCCCTCGCCTTCCTGGACTACGATAAGTACAAACCCTTTGTCAAGACGGCGTACATCGTGATCTGCATCCTGTTGGTGCTGCTGCTGGTGGTGAAGGTGAACACCCGCGGCGTGTTCGGCTGGTACAAGATCGGCACCTCTCGCTCCTTCCAGCCCTCGGAGCTGGGCAAGGTGGTGCTGCTGGTGGCCCTCTCCAAGTTTGTTTCGGAGGCCTATGACCGCCGGGGCCACTTCAACAACTTCTGGGACGTGCTGCAGGCCTTCCTCATCTTCGCCGTCCCCTTCGCGCTGGTCATGAAGCAGCCGGACTACGGCACCGCCATGGTCTTTGCCGTGATCTTCATCGGCATCGTCTTCGCCGCCCGGATCAGCTGGCTGTACATCCTGGGGGGCGGCGTGGCATCCGTCATCAGTCTACCCCTCATCTACCGTTTGCTGCTGACCCGCGATCAAAAGGCCCGCATCCGAGTGTTCTTGGACCCCACGTTGGACTTGGAGGGGGACGGCTACAACGTGCTTCGCTCCAAGGAGCTGGTGGGCTCCGGCGGCATGTTCGGCAAGGGGTTCTTCTCCCCGGGGACCCTGGCCCAAAAGAAGTACGTGCCCGAGCGGCAGACGGACTTCATATTTTCCAGCATCGCCGAGGGGCTGGGGTTCGTGGGCGCTGCCATCCTGATTTTGCTGTTCTTCCTGCTGTTGCTACGCATTTTGCTGGTGGCTCGCCGGTCCAAGGACATGTTCGGTCGCTGCCTCTGCGTGGGGACGGTGGCCATGATGGGCTTCCATGTGTTTGAGAACATCGGCATGAACATGGGCCTCATGCCTGTGACCGGCATCCCGCTGCCCCTCATCAGCTACGGCGGCAGCAATATCATGGCCACGCTCATCACCGTCGCCATGGTGCTCTCCGTCAACTATCGGGCCTATAACCGGGGGCAGATCACATGACCATACGGTTGCTGAACGATAACGACAGGGCGCAGGCCAAGGCCCTCTGGCAAAGCACCTTTGACGATCCACCTGCCTTTGTGGACTGGTTCTTTGAGGACCGGTTCCTGCCCTCATGGTCCGTGGGTGTGTTCGACGAAGACAAGCTGATTTCCGTCATCCATGGGACGCTCATGGAGCTGTCCCTGGGACCGGGGGCGTCCTTTACGGCGCTGATGACCTCCGGCGTGGCCACCGTCCCCCAGGAGCGAGGAAAGGGTTATATGTACGCTGCTATGCGCTTTCTGGAAGCCCATGCCCGGCAGCAGGGCATCCATGCACTTTTCAACCATCCCCAGCAGCCAGGCACGTACACTCATCTGGGGTTTCGGCCCAGCACCTACACCAGGTATTGGAACGGGGAGGGGGCCTTTGCTACCGGTAAGATCTTTCCGTTTTCGGAGGAGGAAGCCTTTCAGGTTTATTTAGCCATGGCCGACCGCTACGCTGGCTTCGCGCGCCGGGACAGGGCAGCGTTTCACCTGAAGATGGCGGACTATGCTTCTGCCGAGGCCAAGGGCTTTCTGATGCAGGAGGCGGGGGAAATAGTCGGGTATTGCATATACTTTGACACGGAGGAGGTCGTTGGGGAGGAGGTCCTGTCCCTGACAGAGTATGGCCCCATCCTCCATGAGCTGAAGCGGATCGCCGGCAGCAAAAACGTCTCTGCTAAGCTCCCGCCCGATGTCGATGCGGCGGGGGAGATACGGCCTCAAAATGTGATGCTGGCGTCCGAGGAGATCTGGCGCGCCATGCAGCGGAGCGGCCGTCCCTGCTTTTGCGTGGACGAATACTGAGGGAAACCCATTGACAATTCAGGTGACGTTTGGTATACTTCCCTTCGGACGGAAGCGGGGAGCATCGAAAACACGGAGATGTGTCCGAGTGGTCTAAGGAAGCGGTCTTGAAAACCGTCGGCATGCAAGTGCCCGTGGGTTCGAATCCTACCATCTCCGC
>CACWJZ010000001.1:24087-182876 GCA_902761365.1 uncultured Eubacteriales bacterium
TATATGGAGAAATACCCAAGTGGCTATAAGGGGCTCCCCTGCTAAGGGAGTAGACTGGGATGACCGGTGCGTGGGTTCAAATCCCACTTTCTCCGCCAATTTTAAAGGGAGGGTTACGACCCTCCCTTTAAAATTGTTTCCGAAAATGTAGGATTTGAACGTGTTCGGTAGTGAATGAAGCCCCTGTGGGGCTTCAGAGACGAGCCCAAGGCCTGCGCCGCAGCGCTGGTCAAATCCCACCCCGGCTCACGCGCAAATAATTGGGGGAACAAGAACGGACCGCAGTCCGTGTCAAATCCCACCCCATCATACACGCAAGTTTCAGGCATCTGCAGCTAAGGCCATAGTTCAATTCAAAACACTTATCCACTGTTTATTATAAAATACTATTCTACTTAAACCCTTGACTTTATTTCTTTTCGTGCTATGATACAGCCTTGTTTGAATGAACAGGAGGGATTTCTGACATGGAAAAAATGCTCGCGGCGGCATTGGCTTTGCTCATCGGACTGCTGATGACCCGCGTTTTCAAGATGTTCCGGCTCCACCTGCCGGACGTGACGGCGTTCCTGCTGGCTGGATTGATCGTCGGACCTCATTGCCTTGGATTGCTGGGCATCGAGGGCGTGGGCTTCACATCCTCCGAAGAGGTGGAGAACCTGTCCGTCATCACCAATACCGCGTTGGGCTTCATCGCCTTTTCCATCGGCAACGAGTTTTTGCTCTCCCAGCTCAAGACCATCGGCAAGCAGGCTGTGATCGTGGGTATCTTTCAGGCCCTGGCCGCCACCATCCTGGTGGATGTGGCCCTGATCAGCCTCCGTTTTCTGATGCCCGACAAGCTGTCCTTGGAGGCCACCATCGTCCTGGGCGCTATTGCAGCCGCCACGGCGCCGGCTGCCACGCTGATGGTCGTCCGTCAGTATAAGGCTAAGGGCAAGCTCACCGACATTCTGCTGCCCGTGGTGGCTCTTGACGACGCCGTAGGCCTGGCTGTGTTCGCCATCTCTTTCGGAATCGCTAACTCCCTGGTCACCGGCAAGACGGATCTGGTGGGCATCATCGTGGAGCCCCTCATCGAGATCGTCGCTTCCCTGGGCCTGGGCTGCCTCATGGGCTGGATCTTGACCATGCTGGAGCGAGCCTTTTTCTCCAACTCCAACCGTCTGTCTTTGACCATCGCCTTCGTGGTGCTGACCGTAGCCCTGTCCATGATCTCCTTTGAGATCGGCGGAGTAAAGATCTCCTTTTCCACGCTCCTGGTGTGCATGATGCTGGGCACGGTGTTCTGCAACATCTGCCCCCTGTCCCACGACCTTATGGAACGGGCCGACAAGTGGACCGTACCCCTGTTCGCCCTGTTCTTCGTGCTGAGCGGCGCGGAGCTGGAGCTGGACGTGCTCAAGGACGGCGCTGTGATCCTGGTGGGCGTGGTCTATATCCTGATGCGCTCCCTGGGCAAATACATCGGCGCATACATGAGCTGTGCGGCCACCAAGTGTGAGCCCACAGTCAAGAAATATCTGGGCATCACGCTGCTTCCCCAGGCGGGCGTAGCTTTAGGCATGTGTGTGACGGCGGCGAAGCTTGGCACCGCCGATGGGGTGCTCATCAAGAACATCATCCTCTTCAGCGTTCTCATCTATGAGCTCTTTGGACCGCTGCTCACCAAGTGGGCCCTGACCAAAGCCGGGGACATCAAGCCTTCCAGCCTGGATGTGACGGCTCGCCGTATGAACAAATTCCAGGAGGCTGTCGATCAAAAGACGGTCTCCAAGGCCAGCATGAAGCAGGCCCACCGGAACATCGAGTGGCGCAAGAAGAAGGCAGAGAAGATGAAGCGGTTCCAGCAGCGACACAGATGAAAAAAGCCCCGTTTCCAAACAGGAGACGGGCTTTTCTATAGATACTCTACGGGCACCGGCGCGTTGGCCACGACGCTGTCCGGCGTCACCAGACAATCCACGGCGTGGATGCCGACCCCGGCGTCCCTGGCCGACAACAGCGCATCCGCAAATGCGGGATCTGTCGCCCGGTTGGCTCGAAGGGAGCGTACGCCCTGCATCTGCACGATGAAGAGCACATGGGCGTTTGTTCCGCTTCGTTGGAGCTCAGCCAATTCCTTCAGGTGCTTCACACCCCGCACCGTCGGTGCATCGGGGAAGAGGACCAGGCCATCCTGCTCCAGAGTAACGCCCTTCACCTCCAGATAGAAGGGACGACCACCCTGGACGCCATAGAAATCGAACCGGGAATCGCCGCATTTCACCTCGCGTCGGAGTTCTGTCAAATCAGGAAATAGATGGGGCAAGTATTCGGAGGCGATGACATTGGGCGCCTGGCTGTCCATGTTGATAAGTCGGGCTCCCTTATACACGGAGACCAGGTCATAGGCGGTCCTGCGTCCGGGCGTCGTTCCCTTGCTCAGGATCACCCTGGCACCTGGAACCAAAAGTTCCCGACAGCGTCCTGTGTTCTTCACGTGGCAAACGGTCAGCTCTCCCGACAAAAGAACGTGGGCGATGAAGCGGTTGGGCCGTTCCAGAAAGACCGCTTCGCGAATGGTGTCGTATCTCATGGCTCCAAGTATAGCTTTCTTTCCACAAAAATGCAACGCGGTCTTGAAAGACGAGGGAAAGGGGAGTAGAATCGAAAAAAACGAAGATCGGAGAATTGAGATATGTCGATCATTTTGGGGCATCGGGGCGCCTCCGGGTACGCGCCTGAGAACACGCTGGAGGCCTTTCGTCTGGCCATGGATATGGGCGCGGATGGCTTTGAACTGGATGTACATCTTTCCCGGGACGGAGAGCTGATCGTCATGCACGACGAGACCGTGGACAGGACCACCAACGGCACCGGCCTGATCCAGTCCTTCACCCTGAAGGAGTTGAAACGGCTGGATGCCAGCAACGGCATGACGGCGTATGCAGGCGCCAAGATCCCCATCCTGGGGGAGCTGTACGACCTCATCCGCAACACCCGCCACGTGGTCAATGTGGAGATCAAGACGGATCAGATCGTCTATCCCGGCATCGCCGAGAAGGTTCTGAAGCTGGAGCAGGAGAAGGGTATGGAGGGACGCATCCTCTATTCCTCCTTCAACCACTACACCCTCATGGAGCTTCGCAGGATCAAGCCGGATGTGAAGTATGGCATCCTCTACAGCGACGGCCTCTACGAGCCTTGGAAATACGCCAAGTCCATCGGCGCCCAGTACATCCATCCCCACTGGCGGACGCTCCTCTATCCCAATATGATCGAGGGCTCCCTGGCCGCCAGGATCGGCATCAATCCCTGGACGGTGAACGACGAAACCATCATGGAGCTGTGCATTCGCCATGGCATCGGCGTCATCACCAACTACCCCGACAAGGCTCTGGCCATTCGGGATGGGAAATAACCTGAGGGACGGCAGATTCGCCGTCCTTTTTACTGCTTTTCGGGTTGACAAGAGGGAAGGGTCGGTTGTAAAATTTCTAAGGTGTGGAAATTCGCCGCAAGATTATTCTAAGAAAGTGAGGTGGACACCATGGATGCAGGTAGTAGTAGCGGCACAAGCGGATCGACCGGTCATATACATCGATGCACCGCAGCCATGGTGTGCCGCCGCATATAGCCGATATTCCCTGTGCCTTTCTTCTCATTGAACAAAAAGGAAGGAGGCAAACATGTCGGAAAAAACCTATTCCCTGGAAATGACCATCCGTACCCTGCTTGGCAACAAGCGGTACTCTTCGATCAAGGACATCCTCGTCACCCTCAACGCCGCGGATATAGCAGCCATATTTGCTGAACTGGAGCCGGAGATCCTGCCCCTGTTGTTTCGGTTGCTCCCTAAGGAGCTGGCGGCCGACACCTTCGTGGAGATGGACCCGGACCAGCAGCAGCTCTTGATCACCCGTTTCTCCGATACGGAGCTCAAGGAGGTCATCAACGAGCTGTACATCGACGACGCCGTGGACCTGGTGGAGGAGATGCCCGCCAACGTGGTGAAGCGTATCCTGAGCCAGGCCGACCCGGAGACCCGCAAGCTCATCAACGAGCTTTTGAAGTACCCCGAGGACAGCGCCGGCAGCATCATGACCACCGAGTTCGTGGAGCTGGGCATGGGTTATACGGTGGAGGACGCCATCAAGACCATCCGGCGCACGGGCTTTGAGAAGGAGACCATCAACGACTGCTTCGTCACCGGCCCCGGGCGGACCCTGGAAGGCATCATTTCCATCCGTTCCCTGATCCTCGCCCAGGACGACGACAAGGTGGCCGACATTATGGACACCAACGTGGTCAGCGTCAACACCATGGACGACCAGGAGACCGTGGCGCAGAAGTTCAAAAAGTACGACTTGACCGCCATGCCCGTGGTGGACGGCGAGAACCGGCTGGTGGGCATGGTCACCGTCGACGACGCCATCGACGTCATGGAGGAGGAGGCCACCGAGGATATTGAAAAGATGGCCGCCATCACCCCGTCGGATAAGCCCTATCTGAAGACCGGCGTTTGGGAGATCTACAAGCACCGCATCCCCTGGCTGATGCTCCTCATGGTCTCGGCCACCTTCACCGGCCTCATCATCAGCAGCTTCGAGGAAGCCCTGGCCGCGCAGCTGGTGCTGACCGCCTACATCCCCATGCTCATGGACACCGGCGGCAACTCCGGCAGCCAGGCCTCCGTCACCATCATCCGCGGCCTTTCCCTGAACGAGATCCACTTCAAGGACATTTTGACCGTCATTTGGAAGGAAGTGCGCGTGGCCGTCCTCTGCGGCATCAGCCTTTCCGCCGTCAGCTTCCTGAAGCTCATGCTCCTGGACAAGGTCGGCATGCTGGTGAGCCTGGCCGTGTCGCTGACGCTGGCGGTCACCGTGACCATCGCCAAGTTCATCGGCTGCACGTTGCCTATGTTTGCGAAAAAGCTGGGCTTCGACCCGGCGGTCATGGCCAGCCCCTTCATCACCACGGTGGTGGACGCCCTGTCGCTTTTGACCTTCTTCAGCATCGCCAAAGTCATCATCGGTCTGTAAGGATAAAGAAACTATGGAATGTGTAAAGACGCCCCTGGATGTGTCCGTCGTCCCCTGCGACGAATATGAACCGGAGTTGTGCAAAGCGGCGCTGCAAGATGTGTTGGCGCCCCTGGGCGGGCTCGACTTCATCAAGCCTGGCGACAAGGTGGTCATCAAGGCCAACCTCATCACCTTTTTGAAGCCGGACAAGGCGGCCACCACCCATCCGGTACTGCTCAGCGCCCTGGCGGAGCTGCTTGTGGAGCGCGGTGCATCCGTCGTCATCGGCGACAGTCCGGGCGGCCCCTTCTCCTTGCCGTATTTGAAGCGGGTCTATGCCGCCACCGGCCTCACCGACTGTGAGAAGGCCGGCGTTGCCCTGAACAAGAACACGGCCATCCAGCAAGGCACCTTCCCCGAAGCGAAGGTCATGCGGGAGTTCACCTACACGGCGTATCTCGACGACTGCGACTACATCATCGATTTCTGCAAGCTGAAGACCCACGGCATGATGGGCCTCACCGGCGGCTGCAAGAACATGTTCGGCGCCATCCCCGGCACGGACAAGCCGGAGTACCATTACCGCTATCCGAACCCCACGGACTTCTCCCGGATGCTGGTGGATATAAACGCCTATTTCAAGCCCGTATTGACCGTTTGCGACGGCGTCATGGCCATGGAGGGCAACGGCCCCTCCATGGGCAAACCCCGGAAAATGGGCCTCTTGGCGGCCTCAAAATCGCCTCATAAACTGGACCTGGTCCTGGCGGCGCTTATCCATATGACCCGGGAGGACGTGCCCACCCTGGAAGCCGCCTACGAGCGGGGCCTCATCCCGTCCACCGTTCAGGAGCTGACTGTGTCGGATGGCTGGGAGAAGTTCATCTGCCCGGACTTTGAGACCATCGGCGCCAAGCGAGGGCTGCTGTTCACCGATGAATCATCCAGCATCGTCGGCAAGCTCTGGGCCAAAATAATGAAAGCAGCTGTTCAGCCTCGGCCCCGGGTCAAGGCGGAGGATTGCATCGGCTGCGGGGAGTGCAGCAAGGTCTGTCCCGCCAAGGCTATCACCATGATCGACAGGAAGCCCGCCATCGACTACAAAAAGTGCATCCGCTGCTTCTGCTGCCAGGAGTTCTGCCCCATCGGCGCCATGAAGGTCCAGCGCACTGGCCTGAGCAAGATGTTAGAAAAGATCAGATAATAATTCATAATAAAGGAGAGACATATGCGCGAGCTGTTGTGGACCCCCAGTGAGGATGTGAAGAAGGCGTCCAATATGTACGCCTTTATGGAGCTGGTCAATCGGGAGAAGGGCCGGGAGTATCGGAATTACCGGGAGCTGTATCGCTTCTCCGTGGACGAGCCGGAGGCCTTCTGGGACATCCTGTTCCGGTATCTGGACATCGTTCACACGGTGGGCTACGAGAAGACTGTGGACGACATCCACAAGTTTCCCGGAGCCAAATGGTTCCCCGGCTGCCGGCTCAACTATGCAGAGAACCTGCTGCGGCACGAGGCCAACGACGAACCCTGCCTGATCTTTAGGGGGGAAGACAAGGTCCGCCGGGTCCTGAGCTGGAAGGAGGTCAAGGAGCAGACCTTCCGCCTGGCCACGGCGCTGCGGGCGCTGGGCGTTGGTGCGGGGGACGCGGTCTCGGCGTATCTCCCGAACCTGCCAGAAACGATCATCGCCATGCTGGCCACGGCGGCCGTAGGAGGTGTGTGGTGCTCCTGCGCCACGGACATTGGCCCCGGCGCCGCCTTCGATCGGCTGGGGCAGGTGTCCCCTAAGGTCCTGTTCACCACGGACGGATATTATTACAAGGGCAAGGCCTTCGACACCCTGCCCAATGCCGCCCAGGTGGCTGCCCGCATGGAGCAGCTTAAGAAGGTAGTTGTGGTCCACTACGCCGGAGATGCGGCAACGATCGCCAACGTGCCCAACGCCGTGCGCTATGAAGATTTTCTGTCCAGGGAAGTGCCGGAGCCCTTCGTTTATGCGCAGCGGGAGTTCAACGATCCCACCGTGGTCATGTTCTCCTCCGGCACCACCGGTAAGCCCAAGTGTATGGTCCAGTCCGTGGGCGGGCTCCTCATCAACCAGCTCAAAGAGTTGGTGCTCCACCACGACATGAAGCCCTCGGATCGGATGCTGTACATCACCACCTGCAGCTGGATGATGTGGAACTGGCAGGCGGCCACCCTGGGCGCAGGCAGCTCCATCGTGCTCTACGACGGTAATCCGTCCTATCCCGATCTCGACGCCATCTGGAAGGTCCTGGAGGAGGAGGGGGTCACGGTATTCGGCCTCAGCGCCAGCTATATCCACGCCCTCATGGCGGCTGGGTTCAATCCCAAGGACCATGCGGACCTGAAGAAGCTGCGCATGATCTCCCAGACCGGATCTGCCCTTAGCGAGGAGGGGTTCCGGTTCGTGTATCGTGAGATCAAGAAGGACCTGCATTTCAACTCCATCGCCGGCGGCACGGACATCAACGGCTGCTTCTGCATCGGGAACCTGCTGAGCCCCGTGTACGTGGGCGAGCTGCAGTCCCCGGGCCTGGGCATGCGGATCGAGTGCTACGACGAGAACGGCAAGCCCGTCCGGGACACCCAGGGCGAGCTGGTCTGCGAGATCCCGGAGCCCAGCATGCCCATTTGGTTTGCCAACGACCCGGACGGCGAGCGGTACATGAACGCTTACTTCAGGGTCTATCCCGGCATCTGGCATCACGGGGACTACGTGCAGTTCAACAGCGAGACCGGCGGCGTCACCTACTTCGGCCGGTCCGACTCCGTGTTGAAGCCCTCCGGCGTACGCATCGGCACCGCGGAGATCTACAACATCGTGGAGAAGCTCCCCGAGGTCCAGGACAGCTTGGCCATCGGCCAACAGTACCACGACGATCAGCGCATCCTGCTCTTTGTGCAGCTGGCCCCCGGCGCGGAGCTGACGGAGGAGCTGAAAAAGACCATCAAGAAGGGGCTCAGGACCAAGGCTTCGCCCCGCCATGTGCCGGCGTTGATCTACGCCGTGCCGGACCTACCCAAGACCTTCAACGGGAAGAAGGTGGAATCCGCCGTGACCAACCTGGTGAACGGGCGCCGGATCACCAACCGGGAGGCCCTGGGCAACCCGGAGTCCCTGGATTACTTTGAAACGCTGCTGCCGGAGCTGCAGAAATAAAAACACCGCCAAGGGCCGCCGCCACCGATGCAGCGGCTCTTTTTGAAAGGAGTACCCATGATCCGCATCGGCTGCCATCTCTCCCCGTCCAAGGGGTTCATGCGCATGGGGCAGGACGCCCTGTCTATCTCCGCCAATACCTTCCAATTCTTCCTGCGCAATCCCCGGGGGAGCAAAGCCAAGGACCTAGATAAGGGGGACACGGCGGCGCTCATGGCGCTGCTCCGGGAAAAGGATATGCTGCCCATCGTGGCTCACGCCCCCTATACCCTCAACCCCTGTGCGGCCGAGGCGCGGGTCCAGGAGTTCGCTGCCATGGTCATGGAGGACGACTTGGAGCGCATGAAGGCCTTTGGGGGGAATCTCTACAACTTTCATCCGGGTAGCCACGTGGGGCAGGGTGTGGAAGCTGGCATAGGAAAGACGGCGGCCCTGCTCAACGCCCTGTTGCAGCCGGACATGACGACCACCATTCTCATAGAAACCATGGCGGGGCAGGGGAGCGAGATCGGCGGCACCTTCGAGCAGATGCGGGAGATCATGCGCCGGATCGATCTATCGGACAAGGTCGGTGTCTGCCTGGACACCTGCCATGTGTTTGCGGCCGGTTATGACATCGTTCACGATCTCGATGGCGTGCTGGAAACGTTTGATAAGCAAATCGGCCTGGACCGCCTGAAGGCCCTTCACGTCAACGATTCCCTGTTTCCCCTGGGGACCCATAAGGACCGCCATGCCCCCATCGGAAAGGGCTGCATCGGTTTGGATGCACTGCTGGCGCTGGTGAACCATCCAGCACTGACGAAGCTGCCTATGATCCTGGAGACGCCCCAGGACGACCTCTCTGGCTATGCCCGGGAGATCAGGCTCCTGCGCGGAGAAGCCGTGGACAATTTGTAACAAATCGGACCCAAACTTGCTTTTGCGCCTCAAATTTGCTACTATATCTTCAAAAGCAGGGGAAAGGAGTCGAAGCGGGTTATGGACCAGATGGCAGGGTATCGCACCGTGAAGGCTCCCGCCAACATTGAGCTGGTCATCAACAAGTCGCGCTTCATTGGCCAGTGTTTCCCCATCTCTACGGAGGCGGAGGCTTTGGAAATGCTGGCGATCCTGCGCAAGAAATATTGGGATGCCACCCACAACTGCTACGCCTACTCGGTGGGGCAGAAGGGGGAGATCGCCCGCTTTTCCGACGACGGGGAGCCGGGTGGCACAGCGGGCATGCCCATGATGGATGCCCTTAGAGGCGCGGGCGTGACCGACGTACTGTGCGTGGTGACCCGGTATTTCGGCGGCATTCTCCTGGGTACCGGCGGGTTGGTGCGGGCCTATTCCCGTGCCTGCGCTGAGGCCATCCGTGCCGCCGGGATCGTGCGCATGACGCCCTGTGACCTGGTCGAGTTTTCCGTCCCCTATGCGCAATGGAGCCTCTTTCAGCAGGAGGCTCGAAAGCAGGGGGCGACTCTGACGCCGGAATATGGGGAAGCGGTGCACTGCGTCGCCGCCATAGAGGCAGGGAAGACCAAAACATTTTTGGACGCGGTCTTTGACCAAACGTCAGGTTCCCTGACAGGGACCGTAGCGGGACGGGAATATCGGACTTTGGAGGACCATGAGGACAGGTAAAAAGGCAAAACTGCATATCCTTCTTTTGACCGTCTGCCTGCTACTGGTAGCTTGGCCTGCCTATGCCAAAAACGAGGAGCCTGAGCCCTTGACCCTGACTGTGGAAGCGGACCCCACCTGTTTGCTGAGTGAGGCGGGGGAGATGACTTTCTTCCGATTCAAGGTAAAGAACAACCTGAACGAGGAGTATGTTTTGGAGGACATGAGCCTGCAGGGAGACATTTTGTCTGCTCCTAAGCTCATTTCAAACCGCATTACAATCAAGGCCAACGATGTGCTGGAATTCACATTAGAGAACGTTCGGATCGAAGACTTTATGTTCGACATGGATCTTTCCTTCCAGCTCACCTGGTGGACCACCTCCTATACGCTTGATGGTTTGGATAACTATCAACCCATTTCTCAAGAGCATATGATTTCGGCGCCCATCCGAATCGAACGGTTTGTGGAGCCAGTGATGGCTTTGAGCGTTGCTCCTGATGTTACCATGGCGCGGGAAGGCGATCCCGTCACTGTGACCTACACCCTCATTAACAACACCAAGTTCGACATGACCAACATTACCTTGCAGGATGATGGCATCCCGCAGTATACCGTGCCGCTTGAACGTAACATTTTGAACGCTGGCGAACAGATGCAGGCCAACATCACATTCCCCATGGGTGACAGGATATTGGAGCTGAATCCCACGGTCCAGTATACGGTGCGTGGTATAGAGTCGAAAGTTTCAGTAACTCAGGCCGTGACCGTGGAATATGTGGATGTGGAGCTCCGCATGGAGGTTGAGAAATATCCAGCTACCGCGGAGGGCACTCTTTTTAGGATCACGCTCATCAACAACGGTTCACATGCCGTGACCGACATTCGTATCACGGATGAGATCGGCACCCTGATCACGGAGGGGATCTCGTTAAAAGCGGGAAAGGAGAGGACCATATCCTACACGGTACCGTCGGCCGTGTCCTCAGGTAGTGTTCGATACATCTCTTTTGAAGCCACTGCTCTTGACAACATGGGTGGGCTCATCACGGTGAAGAGCCCCTCCGCCTATGAGCTGCTGCCCTTCGTGGACTCTGGTCAAGTGAAGTTGTATCTATCGGTTACGTTGACCAGCAGTGATCAGACGGACGATGGGTCCAATAGACTCAAGCTTCTCTTTGAGGTACGTAACGATTCCCAGGTGCCGATTTACAGCGCTATGGTCACCGAAAGCGATTATTTCAAGGGCATCGTCAACGAATATCCCACCCTGGCTGCAGGGACTACAAGCTTTGAAAAGGAATTCATCGTTCCAGCAGGCACCCGTTCCCTGACCTTTGTTCTCACCGCGGTGGACCCAGCGCAGACTCAATACGCATCGGTACCCATCACCCTGGATCTTTCCCCACTAGCAGCGCCGAGGCCTACCAACCCGCCGGCCATAAAACCGGGAAAGACGGTGGATACAACGGGCACCATTTATGATACGGAGCGATATACAAGGATCCTACGCATGGCATCCCTGATCGTATTGGCATTGACCCTCGTATTCCTGCTCCTGTCCGTTATCTTCCGGGTGGCGGAGCTTAATACGCGTCGCCTGCTGCCAAAAGAAACACCGATCCGGCCTTTCGGGCCCAGGAGGAAACGTACCAGCTCTGCTCCTATCCGAGAGGCTCCAGACCCGGTTCATGTTCAGTTTGGATATATGCAGCCGGCCAAACTCCGGTATATGGAACGAACGGATCGCATACCTACTGTACGGCATGAGGAACCTCCTGTTGAACCCAAGAAACCGGTTCAAGTATCCATTACAGCCTCCGTCGGCACTATATCTCAGTCGTCCAGGACCACCAGCGCCTCCCGGCGTGCTGGAGAGATCACAGCCGTACCTATTCACAAGGCGCCAAAGCGGCCCGTCATGATGTCCTCCGACGACACCATGCCCTTTGCGCCTGTCCATGAGGATCAGGTGAAGGAAGCCGCGACAACCGAAAAGCGTACGGAGCCGCCGAAATCTGAAGCGAAAGATCGTCCGTCTGCTACGCCTCGGGTGATCGAGGTGAAGCCTGCCGCCGGCGTCCTTCCTCGCAAAAAGCTGGAGATCGTCCACGTCCTGCAGCCATGATCGAAACCTATATCTTTGACCTATACGGGACGTTGGTGGACATCCACACCGACGAATCCATGCCCGTCCTATGGCGTCGCATGGCGTTTTTGTTATCCCTGCAGGGCGCGTCCTATGCGCCGGAAGAGCTGAAACGGGCGTATCATCTTGCTGTCGAGGAACAGATCGAAGCGAGGGCGTCACAGCTGCCGGACATATTGAAGGATCATGTGGAGCCGGACATCCTGCTCGTTTTCGAATCCCTGTATACCCAAAAGGGCGTCGCGGTCAGCGGCGACACGGTCCAGGATGCGGCGCTGTTCTTTCGCACCCTGTCCCTGCGACGGCTTACGGTATATCCCGACGCTGTATCCGTGTTGCGCTCCTTGCGGGCGAGGGGGAGGGGAGTATACCTGCTGTCCAACGCCCAGGTGGCCTTTACCGTTCCGGAGCTGCGAAAGCTGGGATTGCTTTCCCTCTTTGATGGGATCGTCATTTCCTCCGACGTGGGCATCAAAAAGCCGGACAGGGCCATCTTTGAACACATCCTGTCCCAATATGGTCTTCGTCCGGAAACCTGTATGATGATCGGAAATGATGCAGAGGCGGACATGCAGGGGGCGGCTTCCGTAGGCATGGCCGGGCGGTATATCCACACCAACCAGTCCCCCGACCGTCAACAGCCGTTGCCCAAGGGGTGCTTGGAGATAAGAAATCTCAAGGAGCTGCTCTAAACCGTCTACGGCATTTTTACGCCGGACAGTAACTCTCCGTCAAATATGGTGGCGAATCGGCCCCAATCCCGCCAGCCGTTGGCACCATCGCAAATCCAGCTCAACGCGAGTTCGTCCACGCCGTCCACCGGCAGGGAGAAAGGCGCGGGCTTTGAGGTTATATCGATGTTCTTGAATTCAGCGATCAATTGACCGTCCGCAATGATCTGCAGCGTGGCGGAGGCTCGATAGAGGTCTGACTTTTCCCCTTTTGGAAAGGCCACGGTTCCTGTGAATACGTCATAGACTCCCTGCAGAGAAAAGCAGACGGCGCCCATATCCGCCGAAAAGCTGTGGCTATAGGGATTGGAGGAGGCGTCCATGGCGTATCGATCCCGGGCGATGGTGCTCTGTTCCCCAGTCCGGGCGTTGGCCGTCTCATCCTGCAGCACGGGCAGCTCCCCCAGAGGGTGATGGACCACGCCCCTGATCTCAAAAAGCAACGTCCGCATCTCGATGGAATCGATCCACTGCAGCCCTTCCTCCAGGATCGCACAGGCCTGGTCATCATCGCCGGCCTCCTGGAACGCCTGGGCCTTAGCGCAAATGTCCGTCTCGTATTCATGCAGCAAACGCTGCTCCAAATACTCCCAGGCATACGCATCTTCGTCCTGCTGACGAAGGTCCTCCACATAGCGGAGGGCTGCTTCCGGACCTTCAGCTTGCAATCGGCGGCGGGCTTCCTCCATTTGTTCGTTGTAGGTCTGCTCGGCCGCCATGCGCCGCACGTCGTTGAGAGCCGCAGCCAAATCGCCATCCTCACCCAACACGTCCAGCCCCTTCGACAATGCAGCTTCAGAGGATGTGGGCGTTCCTGCCTCCATGGCCGCCTCTGCATCGGTGAGCAGAATGTTTTTGTATTCGATCTCGGCAACTATAAGCTGCTCCTGGATGGATTCATCCGCAATAAGGGCTGTGCGGTACAGGGGGATGGCTTCGGCATAGTCGCCTGTTGCATAGCAGGCGTTCGCCTGGGCAAGGCTTGTCCGGGCTGCCTCCATTTCCGCCGCTGCCTGACGGCAGTCCTCTACATCATCCTGGGGCAGCTTTGTCAGTGACAGGGGCTGAAGAACACCCATGACCTCATCATAGGTCAACCGCTGCTCATAATACTCGGCCAGCTTGTGCTCCACATACGCCTGCAGCTTTTCATCCGCCTCCTGCCGAAGCTGGTCGGAGTGGCATAGACGAGACAAATACACCGCTTCCGCGTGATCAAACTGCTTTGTTTGCAGGGTCAGCGCAAAGCGCGCCAGGGGGTCCAGCAGAAATGCCCCGGCAAGCAGCAACAACAGCAGCGATATGAGGATGAGCCGCTTCGTCTGTTTCATTTGAGCTCATACACCTGTATGCCGTCCTGATCGTAGAGCAGGGTGCAGTTGGCCTCAAAGTAATCCATGTCGATAACAAAGTTGGAGCGCTCCGACGAGCCTATATACACATAGCGGATGCCGTATTCCTCGAAGAGGTTTTCGTTGTCATACGGCGTTTCGAACATGGCGTCGATGTCCTGCCGCCGCTCGCCGGTGTCGATGCCATGATAGTAGAGGAACAAGTCTGGTCCACAGACGATGCTCCGCCCTGTCAGCACGGACACGGCGTTGAGATGCCAGCTGTAGTCCGTCAGGAAAAGACCGTCCGGGTCAGTGTTCTCACGGATATAGGATGCCGCTTCTATGTCCGCGTTGGAGAACATCATGTAGGAGCTGCGCCACTCCCGCAAAATGGTCATGGGTCCGGAGATGAAGAGAGAGAAGCCCAGCAGGAAGGAGAGCAGGGCATGGCTGGCGTAGAGGTTGCGGGCTTTTGCGTCGCCGTTCCGTGTAGATCGATAGAGGGACAGGAACACCAGCCCCATGCTGAGCCCCGCTACACCCAGCAGCAGTGCGAGGGGCAGGGGGAGGGACAGGGTACGGCTGCTGCTCTCTTGGATCAGTCGATACAGCAGATACAGGAACAGCCCGAAGGAAAGCACAAGCAGAAGGTAGGCCCAACCGCTATTCTCCGGTGCGTCCTCGACCTTCAGCAGCTGCACGGAAAGGTAGATGAGGAAGGCAAGCAGGAAGAGCTCCGTGAAGACGCCAAAGGCGGGGATCTCCACAGAATTGCCGGACACGTGGGTGAACACGGTCATAAAGATCAGGAGCCCCAACACGGAGGTGATAAAGCCCAGCAGGGACAGGGCGGCAACGCGTGCCTGAGGCGCTTTGCCGATCCGGTGGAAAAGTTTGTGATGCAGGACGCCCAGGAGCTTAGCCGTCAAGGCGCAGAGGCAGAAGAACCAGGCGAAGAGAAGCTTGTTGTTGTCGTAGATATTGGGCTGGAAGACCACCACCTCGGCAACGAGCCATAGGACCAGGAACCCGCTGGCGATCTGCCGGTCCCGCTTGGACAGCAGCAGCAGGGCAAAGGGCAGCAGCAAAAACAGCCAGCCCAGGTTTTTGATATAGAACCACAGGAAGGAATCCACCTCGTTGGCCCAGTTGAAGTGGAGGCGGACCATGCCGCTTTCCGACGCCTGCTGGAAGGCGAAGCCGAAGAGCTGCGGGGCGGCGAGAAGGACCACGATGCCGCCGTAGCATACCCACTGCAGGAGCCGCTTTTTGTCGAACTGACGCACCAGGTCCGAGATGCAATACGTGGCGCTGACGATCCCCAGTGCCAGGAAGGAGTGGGTGTGGATGAGGGGCAGGCCGCCCGCCAGCAGGATCAGGGGCACCAGGGCCGACTTCCGCTTTTCAAAGGTGAACCGCAGCAGCAGATACAGGCAGGGGAACAGGAACGCCCATCCGAAGAGGGTGGCCCGCTGAGGGATCAGCATGTCCACGATGGGGTTGACCCACCTGAGGCCGATCCGAGGCAGGTTGGTGGGGGTCACATAGAAGTCATTCAACAGGTAGCTCAGGTTGTTGGCGTACCCACTTTCGTCGATGAGCGCGCCCACTGTGGAGGCGCCGCCCAGCCGGTCGAAGAAGTAAAGGAACCCGAACCCACCGCCGATGAAAAAGAGGTACGTGGCGAAGCGGGCCCGCTCCGCCCGCTTCAGCCAGCTCTGGAAGGCGAAGTAGACGCCCAGGATCACGAGGGCATAGGCGTAGAGGGCGGGCAGCAGGTAGGCCCAGCGGAGGCTTGCACCGAACTGGAACAGGGAGGCGCTGGGCACCTCGCAGAGGAAGGGGTAGTTGACGGTATGTCCGGGGAAGATGCTGTATTCCGGCGGGAAGAAGCCCTGCTCCGCCATACTGGAGATGAACCCCAGGTGCATGGCAAGATCCCCGTAGGTGGTCTGGCCCACGTAATAGCCGTCGGCCTTGGGCTCCAGGATGTGGGTGGAGAAGAGATACGCGCCGATCAGGAAGATGGGCATTAGCCACAGCAGGGGCAGGAGGGACCTGTAGTCCTTCGCCCGAACAGGAGGCGCTTTTTTCTTAGAGAATTGGCACACCACCGTGATGAGGGCCATCCATGCAGCGCCCAGCACATGGCTCAGGGTGCCGAACCCCAGGGCTAAGGAGAACAGGCTGGGCAGCCAGATGCTCCCAAACAGGCCCACCGTCAGCCCCAGCCAGAGACGGCGCGCGAAGGTTTCGTCAGCAAACAGGCATCTGCTGATCAGGATGCCCGCCGCCGCGTAGAACAGCATGTAGAGGATGGAAAGGATCATAGAGCCTCCGCAAATCTTTGCCTGATTATACCATGCCGGTCCCCGGTTTGGAAATAGAAAACCCTCCCAAAAGGAGGGTCGGAAAGTTGAAAAACTGTAAACCTTTTATTTCGTCAGGAACAGCACGCCTATGCAGCCCGGTCCGCAGTGGGAGGAGATGGTGCACCCGGCGGTGGTGACGATGATCTCGCCCCAGGGCCCGTACTTCTCTACCTCCTCTTTCATCCATTCGATATCGGCCTCGGGGAACCCGGAATGGGTGATGAAGATGCGATCCCGCACGATATCGGTCCGCCCATCCAGCTGATCGTGGATGTAGGCGACGATGCACTTCTTCAGCTTCCCGAAATACTTTTTGCCCACGGTCATGCTGCCGTTTTTGTCGTTCAACACCCGGATGCTGGGTTTGATGCTCATGAGGTTGGCCCCCATGTGCGCCAGGGACGAGCAGCGGCCGCCCGCATGGAGGAAGGCCAGGGTGTCCAGGATGAAGCTGGCGGAGTTCCGCTGATTGAGCGCCTTCACCTCTTCGTAGATTGTGGCGGCGTCCATGCCCTGCTTGACCCGCTCCCCGGCCTCACAGACCAGGAGGCCGGTGCCGGTGGACAGGCAGCAGGAGTCGATCACGTACACGCCCGGGACCTCCTCGGCGGCCATGACCGCGTTCTGATGGGTGACGGACAGGCCGGAGCCCAAGGAAATATGCACAACATCGAACCCCTGGTCAGTGTAGCGCTTGAATACTTCCTCGTACTCGCCTACGCTGACGGCGCTGGTCTTGGGAAGGGCGCCCGTCTTTTCCCAGTTCTCATAGATCATGTCGTTGGTTATATCGACACCGTCCAGATACTCCCTG
Source organism: uncultured Eubacteriales bacterium (assembly GCA_902761365.1). Lineage (GTDB taxonomy): Bacteria > Bacillota > Clostridia > Christensenellales > CAG-138 > RUG472. Next base: position 41,295 of record CACWJZ010000001.1, read on the forward strand.
TCGTTCATGGTGACATGCAGGGGCACGAGCTCCACATTATAGCGCTCTTGGAGCATGGGGCCGATGTCACAAGGGGTGTCTGCGGTGATCTTTACGGGTCTTGCCATTAGGATGTTCCTCCTTAGTTGTTAAAAACCATAATATCAAATTATATAAGATTCGTCAAACAGGAATGAAACAATCCGGATTATTTCATCGCGTTTTTTCCGGTATCTGCTGTATCCAGACATCGCCGCTCATGGAATCTATGTCGAATTGGGCTTCGCCCTCTGCAAGAATTAGCTGTTTGGAGCCAACCTCCTGCATGTTCTGCAATAGTTTGCCCGACATGGAGTCAAGATTGACGGTGCAGGATGCGTCCTTCGGCAGGTAGATGGAGGTCAAAGCCGAGGTGGTGTCTACATGTACCTCCTTGGGCATCTCGTAAAACGTCAAGGCGACATGCCCGGACATGGTGTTGACGCGCACCTCCTTGCTCTCGTTGAGCCACAGCTGAACGGAACCGGAAACGGAGGAGGCTTTGATCTTTGTAGCGGTGCCGGTAAGGCTCGCCAGACCGGAGACGCTGTTCATGCGCAGGGAATCGAAGGAGCAGTCACGGAGCGTAACATCCCCGGAAACACTGTCCATTTCGCCTTCATTCGCCGCAATGTTCTGAATCATCACCTGGCCGGAGACGGTGTTCACGTCCAGTTCTTCCAGCTGGAGCTCGCCTGCGGAGACGGAAGCGGAGACGGTGTCGATCTCCAACTCCTTCATCCCATCCGCCAGGGAGCGGGGGAGGGACACGGTCAACTGCTTCACGGGGAGCTTTCCCAAATGGTTCTTCTTGCAGGCCTGGACGCGCAGCTTGCCGCCGCTGATCCCGTACCGCAGGGCGTCCTTCTCCTGGATCGGCTCTCTGGCGGTCTCTGTGATCCGAATGACCTCCCCGTCCGTGATCTCCACGATCACCGAACCGCTGATCCAGTCGATGGTCAGCTCCTTCAGATCCTTCGTCTGAACGGTGTAGACGCCGTCCGCCGAATAATCGTTCTTCAAATCCTTGTACTCCTTGGTGGTGCCGGTGTCCACGCGGGTCTCGCTTCGATCCCTGAACAGCCAGGTCGAAATGCGCCCGGCCAAAAAGAGCCCGGCACAGAGGCAGAACACCAGGCACAGGCATACGATCAGGATGATCCATCCGGTTTTGCTCATAGATATATGCTCCGTTTTAACAGGATATGGCTACACACATATACAGCCACTTTTATCAGTATACGATCAATCCCGTGAAAAAGCAATCCCATGGGGCGCATTTATAGACGCAGCCTCTTGCTTTTTCATAGGTTTTTTAGTAAAATGCACAGTGCTGTTTATATAGGAGAATTGCTGTATGACCATATTTGAACTGTTCGTTTTGGCGGTGGGCCTGTCCATGGACGCCTTTGCCGTAGCCGTCTGCAAGGGCCTGGCCATCGGGAAGATACAGTGGAAGCATGTGGTGATCGTGGGCCTCTGGTTCGGCGGCTTTCAGGCGCTGATGCCCCTCATAGGGTATCTGCTGGGCAGCAGCTTTGCGGAGTACATCGCCGCGGTGGACCACTGGATCGCCATGATATTGCTGGTGCTCATCGGCGCCAACATGGTCCGGGAGTCCTTGGACAAGGACCCGGAGCACGTAAACCCCTCCCTGGGCTTCAAGACCATGCTGGTCATGGCCATCGCCACCAGCATCGACGCCCTGGCCGTGGGCGTGACCTTCGCCTTTTTGGAGGTCCGCATCCTGCCAGCCGTCAACTTCATCGGCGTCATCACCTTCCTGCTCTCCGCCCTGGGCGTGAAGATCGGCAGCATCTTCGGCACCAGGTACAAGAGCAAGGCAGAGCTGGCCGGCGGCGTCATCCTGATCCTTCTGGGCATCAAGATCCTTTTGGAGCATCTGGGCTATCTACCGTTCTGAAAATACGACTGCATACAAAAAAGGCCGCGTCTCGCGGCCTTTTGCTTACTCTCTATACCCGAAATGGAGCAGCGCTTCCAGGACGCCGCCGCCCACGGACAGGGCCTTGTCGGAGGCACAGAGGCAGTGCTCCGGCCGGCAGCGGGGGTCCACGTCGCCGCTCTTCATGCCCTGATTGACATGGGTGCCCTCCGGCAGGATGCCGCGCAGGGTGCCGCCGATCTGGCAGTGGACCGGCTCCTCGTCCACATAGGCCACGATCTCGTCAGCAGCCACCTGGTCTCCGATGGTACGGAGGGGATGAAAGATGCCGGCCTTGGGGGCGCGAATGATGCGCTCCACGGTGTACCCGCCGATGTTCCCTGGCACGCCGGTGTTGGGCGCGGCTGATCCTGCGTAGATGGCCCGGCCCAGATAGTGGCCTCGCTGGGTCTCCACCACGGCGTGGCAGTCCGTCCCGGCGGTGAATCCGGGGCCCACGGCAATGACGATGGGCGCGTCGGACAGGGACGTGTCCAGGTTCACCTTGGCGAGCCGGGCATCCACCAGGGCGTCCGGCTGCAGTAGGGGAAGGGTTGTCCCTGCATCGTCGGCAAACACGGGGATATGCCCCCGCTGCCAAATTGCTTTTGCCTCCTCACTGGTCGTCGCCCGCTCCGCCGTGATACCCTCCACAGTATAGGCGCCGTGGAGGATCGCCTCGGAGAAGCAGACGGTCCGCCGGATGGAGGTCGGTTTTTCAAGATCGGTCATGGCCAGCGTAAAGCCGCATCGATACAGCCGCACGGCGATGCCGCTGGCGATGTCGCCCGCGCCGCGGATCAGGATCATACTACGCACACTCCTGTTTTTTTTTGAGTATACATCCGAACCTGCCTGCCGTCAAATCGTCCTTATCGATATAAATTGGCCGCCACGTACACCAGCCCCTCGATAGAGGGATAGCTGTCCTCATAGACCTTCTCCCGTCGGATTAGCTTCCCCGCGGCATCATAGTATTCCTTGTAGGTCACGGAGGTCTTGCCCCGCCGCTCCTTTCGCTCCTCCACCCGAGAACCGGCGGAAAGGCTTTCGTCCAGCCGGACCTTGGTGCCCTTCGCCGGCAGGGAGCCGGTGCGCTTGGATACGATCACGATGTGGTCAAAGTCGGGGCTGTGGATGCCGTACAGCCGGATGGTGACCTTCTTCGCCTTTTTATCCAGGTGTGCGAAGATGACCAGCTCGCCTTCCGTGGAGTTGACGAATTTGAAATCCTTATACCCGGTGGCGATGGTGGCGTCCCGGCCGATGGGTACATAGTGCATGGGCCAGCTGTGGTGATGCCGCTCTGTGACGGTGAGGTCCGCCATCATGACCGCATTGAACAGGGTGGAGGACACCTGGCAGACGCCGCCGCCGTACTCCTTTTCATAGGTGCCGTTGCGAATGGCGGGGGCCAGGTAATACCCATTCTCCTTGGTCCTGTCCAGGATGGTCTTGTTCATGCTGAACTCCTCCCCAGGTTCGAGGACGATGCCGTTGATGCGGGAGGCCGCCAGGGCCATGTTGTTCACCCGGTTCTTCCGGCCCAGAGTGGACCCCTTGAAGGAGGTGGAGAATTCGGACAACAGCGTGTACCGCGCCTTCAACTCCTCCGAGGTGACGCTCGCCTCCACGGGCTGCAGGTCCACCGTGATCTGAGAGACCGTGTCCGCAGTCGCCAAAGCCTCCTGCAGGGCCTCTTCATCGATCCGCTGGCCAGCCGCCTCTGAGACGAAGGTGATGGGCTCGGTGGGGTCGTCGGAATATTGTATCTTAGCGTCCTGGGCTGGGGACCCGTATAGTTCGTTTAACTTCTGATAGAAAGCAGCAAAGAGCTTCGGGTCGACGGAGAGCGCTCCGGCGCTGCCCACGACCACGCCCATATCGGACAGGGAATAGCTTATTACATCATTGCCCACGCACAAGTCCATCTTTGTTTGGGATGGGTTCAGGGGCATGGGGGAGGGCGAAGCGGTTCGCAGCCTTTCGAGGAAGCCTGCATCCGTCGATTCAGGCGCTTCTGTCCGTTGGCCGCAGCCGCTGAGCAGACAAAGCAATACAAGAAGTATCAAAACGTGTTTCATACTGGATAGTATGTGCAGGAAAAAGATTTTTACGCGGAGGATTGACAAATGCCCCCGCCTCTATTATAATTCTAAATTGCGCGGTGGTGCTGGAATTGGCAGACAGGCACGTTTGAGGTGCGTGTGCTTCGCGCGTACGAGTTCAAGTCTCGTCCACCGCACCAGCAAAAAGCAGTGATTTGGACAGCAGATCACTGCTTTTCTTTGCGATCTGTTGCATTTTCGACACGAGATGCTATGATACCACTATAGCGAGAAATGAAAGGGTAAACCGATGTCTTTGGGTGTATTGGCGGGGATCGTACTGGTGGTGGGGCTCATCCTGATAGTGGGCCTGTTCTCCGGTCAGAAGGTGAAGGATTCCTCCGATTTTCTCTCCGGCGGCGGCAAGGCCGGCGCGCTCCTGGTGGCCGGCGGGATCATGGGGAGCCTGGTGGGGAGCCAAGCTACCATGGGCACCGCCCAGCTGTCCTTCCAATATGGGTTTTCCGGCTGGTGGTTCACCCTGGGCTGCTGCTTCGGGTCCCTGGCGCTGGGCCTTGTGTATAGCCGTAAGCTCCGGCAAAGCGGCTGCATCACCGAGCTTGCCATCGTCACCCGGGAGTATGGGGCCGCTTCCGGCGCCCTGAGCTCCGTCCTCTGTTCCATCGGTATCTTCATCAGCGTCTTTTCCCAGGTCATCGCCTGCGCCGGGCTGTTGTCGGCCCTGTTTCCCGGCACACCCCTGTGGGCGGGGGCGCTGCTGTCCGCCTTGCTTATGGGCCTGTATGTGATCTTCGGCGGCGCCTGGGGAGCGGGCATGGGCGGCATCGTCAAGCTCCTGCTGCTGTGCGGCGTGTCGCTCATGAGCCTCTGCCTGATCCTGTATTGGTCCCACGGTCCTCAGGGGCTTTGGAGCGAGTTGAGCAACCTGCTCACAGGCACTTCCTTGGGCATGATCCGCCAGGAGGCCACAGGGGTACCGAATATCGCCGATGTAGGCGTACTGAAGGCTCAGTTCCTGAGCCTCACCGCCCGCGGCACAGCTAAGGACCTGAGCTCAGGCATTTCTCTGCTGCTGGGCGTCCTGTGCACCCAATCCTACGCCCAGGCCATCTGGTCGGGCAAATCGGATCGGGCGGCGCGCAACGGTGCCCTGATCAGCGGCATCGCCGCCCCATTCATCGGCTTGGGCGGTGTGGCCATCGGCTTCTTCATGCGCAGCCATTACATGCTGCGGGCCGAAGCGGAGACCTTGGCGGCGGCTGGACAGGCGTTGCCGGACCTGCCTATTCTGGAGACCACCATCCGTGCCATGCCCACCTTCGCCCTGGATCATTTTCCATCGATAATAGCCGGGATCATCCTGGGCACGCTCCTCATCACCGCTGTAAGCGGTGGGGCAGGCCTGGCATTTGGCATGGCCACCATCCTGACTCGGGACATCCTGAAGCGAGTCTCCCACCGCTGGGACGATCCAAAAGGGGAATTGCGGGTCGTGCGCATCTGCATCGGCGGCATCCTGCTTGCTGCGGTGGCGGTGACCGTGGCCCTGCCCGATTCCCTCATCAACGATTTCGGCTTCCTGTCCATGGGCTTTCGGGCCTCCGTCCTCTTCCTGCCCATGACCGCCGCTCTGTGGCTGCCGGGCCGGGTGTCGGGCCGATGGGTGCTGCTGTCCATGATCCTCTCGCCCTGCGCCGTGATCCTGTCCAAGGTGCTCTCCCTGCCCGGAGATCCCCTGCTGTACGGCATGGCCATGTCGCTGCTGCTCTGCACCCTTGGACTGATTGCAGGCAATACAAAAAGAGCCGATTGACGGCTCTTCATCACAGGTATTCCATTAGTCGATCGTAAAGAAAACCTGATCCCCGTAGGTGTTCACAAGCTGAACAACGGGTCGCTCGTTGCCCTGGGGAAGGGGCAGCTTCAGGGGAAGCTTTGCCTTCGTGACCGTGCGAACCGGATAAAAAACGTGCTCCTTTTCATATCCGATGGCCGCGTAGGCCAGCGGGGCGGAACGTCGATTCAGCTCCGCTTCAGTGATGACCACAGTTTTATCTTGGATAGAGAAGGCGGCATTGCACTTGCACCGCCTGGCGGGGAAGTGCAGCGTCATGGGCCGGTGCGCCGCTTCCGGCTCATCCAGCAGGGTGGGGCTGGACGCGACGGACAGCAGCCGTTTGCGCAGGGTGATGAGGGCCAGGGGAGAGGCATCCACCGCCAGGAACCGGCGCCCATTCTTCACGGCCACGGCGGCGGTGGTGCCGCTGCCCGAAAACAGGTCGCACACTAAATCCCCCGACTTGGAGGAGGCCAGTATGATACGCTCCAACAGCGCTTCCGGCTTTTGGGTGGCGTAACCCAGCCGCTCCCTGTCCTTTTGCTGCAGATGTTCTATATCCGTCCAAACGTCCGTAGGATAGATGAGATCGTCCTCGTAGTAGGTATACATCTTTCCCTGGGAGCGGATGGAGAAGCCCACCCGTCCGTTTTGATCCACGAACCGCCGCATGTGGTTCCGGGGTTCCGGCCCTCGGGGTGTACCCACGGCGGCGATGTTGAAGTAGACACGGCGGCTCTTGCGATAGAAAAGGATGGTATCATGCTTGCGTGGAAAGAAGCGGGTGGCTCGGCCGCCGGACTTGTAACTCCAGATGATCTCATCCATGAAGTTGTCCTGTCCAAAGATGTCGTCCAGCATCAGCCGCAGCTTGGCGCTCATGCGCCAGTCGATATGCAGATATAGGCTTCCTGTAGGAGAAAGGAGGGCATGACAGCCGGTTAGGATGGAACGCATCCATTTCAGGTATTCAGCCGCCGGCATGTCGTCCCGGAACAGAGGGACCTTCGCCCCGTCGTCCTTTTCGCCCTTTCCCTGAAAGGCATCTCCGGTGCCGAAGGGCGGGTCCAGATAGATCAGCTGAACCTTGCCACCATAGGTTTTGATCAGCTGCGGCAGCTGTTTTTCGGAACGGGCGAGGAAGAAGGACCCGGGTCCGCCTATGTCGTGATGTTCCCCGTTGCAATAGATCCGCATGCGCCATCCCTCCAGTCATTCTCTGTATAGTATAATACAAGATATTGCGGCCAATGGCAAGAGGAATCGCAGTATTTTGTGATGCAAGAGGCCTTCTTTACAGGATCGGCAATGAATGTTGCAATATAATGCGGAAAGTGGTAATATATATATAATTTGGAAATGGAGGATTTTTTATGAAAGTTATCATCGATTCAGCCGAAAACATCGCAGCCATGGCTGCTCAGCAATATGTGTCTTTGTTGAAGCGCAAGCCTAACGCCATCCTGGGCGGTGCCACCGGCTCCACGCCTTTAGGCCTCTATGCGGAGCTGGTCCGCCTGGACAAGGCGGGGGAGATCTCCTTCAAAGAAGCGTCCAGCTTCAATTTGGATGAGTACGTGGGCCTGGACGGCGCCCATGACCAGAGCTATCGGTACTTCATGGATCACAACCTGTTCGATCATATCGATATCGATAAGTCCCGCACTCGGGTCCCATCCGGCATCGACATCAGCGATCCGGCTGCTTACGATAAGGAGATCCAGGCGGCGGGCGGCGTGGACCTGCAGCTCTTGGGCATCGGCAACAACGGCCACATCGGTTTCAACGAGCCTGGTACGCCCTTTGGTTCCCTGACCCACATCGTGGAGCTAACCGAGTCCACCAGGGAAGCCAATAAGCGGTTCTTCGCTTCCATCGACGAGGTGCCCACCCATGCCGTCACCATGGGTATCAAAACGGTCATGCAGGCCCGTTCCATCATCCTCATGGCCATCGGGCCTGCCAAGGCGCCCATTATGAAGGAGATGCTCCAGGGACCCGTCACCGAGAAGGTGCCCGCCTCCGTGCTGCAGCTCCATCCGGATGTGACCGTCTACATGGACTACGAAGCGGCCAAGCTGCTGTAAGGAGATAAACATGGGTAAATATTTCGGAACAGACGGTTTTCGCGGCGAGGTCAACAAGGTACTGACCGTCGAGCATGCCTATAAGATCGGTCGGTTCATCGGCTGGTATTACGGCCGCGACCATAAGGCCAGCATCGTCATCGGCAAGGACACCCGCCGGTCCGGCTATATGCTGGAGCACGCTCTGATTGCAGGCATCACCGCCTCCGGCGCGGACGCTTATATGCTGCACGTGACCACCACGCCCAGCGTTTCCTATGTGACCCGCATCGACGATTTCGACTGCGGCATCATGATCTCTGCCAGCCACAATCCCTACTATGACAACGGGATCAAGCTCATCAACGGCCACGGGGAAAAGATGGAGGACGAGGTCCAGGATCTGTGTGAAAAGTACCTGGACGGCGAACTGGAGGAGCTGCCCCTGGCGGAGCGGGAGAACATCGGCAAGGCCGTGGACTATGCCGCCGGTCGGAACCGCTATATCGGTTATCTCATCAGCCTGGCCACCCATTCTTACAAGCACATGAAGGTGGGCCTCGACTCTGCCAACGGCTCCACCTGGCAGATGGCCAAGAGCGTGTTCGATGCTCTGGGCGCGGACACCTACGTGGTGGGCAACACCCCGGACGGCACCAACATTAACAAGGACTGCGGCTCCACCCACATCGAGAACCTGCAGAAGCTGGTGAAGGAGAATCACCTGGACGTGGGCTTTGCCTTCGACGGCGACGCCGACAGGTGCCTGGCCGTGGACGAGAAGGGGAACGTGGTCAACGGCGACCATATCCTCTACATCTACGCCGGGTATATGCAGGAGCGCGGGAAGCTGGGCAGCACCAAGGTGGTCACCACCGTCATGAGCAACTTTGGCCTCTACAAGGCCCTGGATGCCCGCGGCATCGGCTATGAGAAAACCGCCGTGGGCGACCGGTACGTCTACGAGAACATGCGCGCCAACGGCCACCGCATCGGCGGCGAGCAGTCCGGCCACATCATATTCTCCAAGTACGCCACCACCGGTGACGGTCTGTTGACCGCCATCAAGATCATGCAGGTGATCCTGGATCGGAAGACCACCCTGTCCCGGCTTGCCGAGCCCTGCCAGATGTACCCACAGGTACTTAAAAACGTGGTGGTGAAGGACAAGGACGAGACCATGAACGATCCCCGCGTCCAGGCCGAGGTGAAGGCAGCGGAGGAACGGCTGGGCAACTCCGGACGGGTGCTGCTGCGCAAGAGCGGCACGGAGCCCGTGCTCCGGGTCATGGCGGAGGCCACCACGGCCGAGACCTGTGAAAAGGAAGTGGACGCCATCATCCATGCCATGGACGAGGTGGGCCAGCTCATTCGGATCAAATAAGGAAGGCGAACCATGTATACCATAGCTGATCTGCTGGATCTTTCTCATACCAAGGCTGCCCCGCTCTTTGTAGGCAAAACCTATCCCTACGAGGTGCTGGACGGCATCAAGGGCTTCATCTTGGAGCTGGGCGCCACTCTGAGCCCAGATGAATTCGACCATCCCAAGGAGGATGTGTGGATCGCCAAGGATGCCGTGATCTACCCCAACAACTACATTGCCGGCCCCTGCATCATCGGCCATAAGACCGAGGTCCGTCCCGGCGCCTTCATCCGCGGCAGCGCCCTGGTGGGCGACAACTGCGTGGTGGGCAACTCCACGGAGCTGAAGAACGTGATCCTGTTCGACAATGTGCAGGTGCCCCATTATAACTACGTGGGCGATTCCATCCTGGGATACAAGTCCCACATGGGCGCCGGCTCCATCACCAGCAACGTGAAGTCCGACAAGACCCTGGTGGTCCTGAAGGACGGGGAGAACGAGCTCCCCACCAACCGCAAGAAGGTGGGCGCCGTACTGGGCGACTATGTGGAAGTGGGCTGCAACAGCGTGCTGAATCCGGGCACCGTCATCGGCCGGCACAGCAACGTCTATCCCACCAGTTGCGTCCGAGGCGAGATCCCGGCGGACTCCATCTTCAAGACCGGCGCGCGGATCGTGAAAAAGACTGAAAAAGTCTGAAAAATTCATAAAAAAGGTGTTGACTTCCTTGCAGGATGCGGCTATAATATCAGCCGAACGTCGCCAGAGACAGCCGGTAGCGGTGAAAACCGTGTAAATCCTGCCGAGGTGGTGGAACACGAAGCTTGTATTCATGTCCTTCCGTCTGCAGCGACGGGAGGATTTTTTATACAAGGAGGTGAAACAATGGCAAACGCGAAGTTTATCGAGCAAAAAGCAGCCAAGGTCGCTGAGATCCAGGCGAAGATTCCAGGCGAAGATCGAGAAGGCGAAGTCCATCGTGTTCTTCGATTATCGTGGCATCACCGTGGCCGAGGATACCGAGCTGCGTCGGAGCATGCGCAAGGAGAACGTGGAATACGTGGTGTTGAAGAACAACATGGTGTCCCGCGCCGCCGAGAACGCTTCCATCGATTCCAAGATCGAGGACATGCTCAAGGGACCCGTGGCATACGCTTTCGGGTATGAGGACGAAGTGGCCCCCGCCCGTATTCTGAAGGCTTTCGTGAAGAAGGCGAAGAAGTGCGAGCTCAAGGGCGGTATTGTGGACGGCAAGCTGACCAGCGCCGTCGACATGGATGCTATCGCCGATCTTCCCAGCAAGGAAGTGCTCATCAGCCGCATGCTGGGCAGCATGAAGAGTCCCATTTCCAAGTTCGTTATCGTGCTGGATCAGATCGCAAAGCAAAAGGGCGAAGCCCCCGAAGCGTAAGGAACCGGGCATTGGCCCACAGAACAATAAAAATATAATAATTTTTAAGGAGAAATATCATGAATAAGGAACAACTGATTGCTGATCTGAAGGCAATGTCCGTTCTGGAGCTGGCCGAGCTGGTCAAGGCTCTGGAAGCTGAGTTTGGCGTGTCCGCCGCCGCCGGTGCCGTCGTGGCCGCTGGCCCCGCTGCCGCCGCTGCTGAGCCCGTGGAAGAGAAGACTGAGTTCGACGTCATCTTGAAGGATGTCGGCCCCGAGAAGATCAAGGTCATCAAGGTCGTCCGCGAGCAGACTGGTCTGGGCCTCAAGGAAGCCAAAGCTGTGGTCGATGGCGCTCCCGCCCCCGTCAAGGAAGGCATCTCCAAGGAAGACGCTGAGAAGATCGTTGCCGCTTTCAAGGAAGTCGGCGCCACCTGCGAGATCAAATAAGAGATTCGCATATCCAAGCGAAAGGACGGTCCATGGCCGTCCTTTTTTCGTTTACTCATTTCTATTCAGATTCCGCCCGAAGCGGACGGCCTCCTTCCCAAACTTGGAGCGGATGCTGTCCACGGCGTCATCCAGACGGCGGGCGCGGTCTGCGGCGGCGGTGTCGGTGAACATGCTGAGCTGCTGAGCTCCGTCCAGGCTGAGCCCGGTGACGCCCACGCTTAGCATGCGGATGGGCTTCCCGACGGGCCAGTTCTCCCGCAGCAGGTTCACTGCCGTGTCGCGGATGAGCCGGGTGCTGCAGGTGTATTCGTCCAGCTTCTTCTGCCGGTTCGTGACCTTTAGACTGGTGTCCTTGATCTGTATCTGCACCACGGAGGCGAACAGCTTTTTGCGCCGCAGCCGGGTCCCCACATGATCGGAGATCAGCGTAAGCCCAGCCATGATCTCCGACGGGTCCACCAGATCATGGTCGAAGGTCACGTTGTGGCTGATGCTTTTTGGCTGTTCCTCATAGCCGGTCGGCAGGACGGGGGAGAGGTCCTCGCCCCGGGCGGATCGCTGCAGGTGCAGGCCCATCTTGCCCAGAAACGCGGAGAGGGAGCGGGGGGCGGCCTCTGCCAGGTCGCCGATGGTCAGGATGCCGTGATCCCGCAGCACCGCCGCGACGGACTTGCCCACGAACAGCAGCTCGCCGATGGGCAGGGGCCAGAGGAGCTCCCTATAGTTGTCCCGGGAGATGACGGTGGTGGCGTCGGGCTTCTTGTAGTCCGAGCCCATCTTGGCAAAGGTCTTGTTGAAGGAGACGCCTACGGAGATGGTCACGCCGATCTCCTCCCGGACACGGCGACGGAGCTCATCGGCAATCTGGCGGCCAGCCCCGAAGAGGTGGCGGCTGCCCGTCACATCCAGAAAGCTTTCGTCGATGCTGAACCGCTCCACCAGGTCCGTGTAGCCCTCATAGATGGCGTTGATGCGTTCGCATACGGCTACGTATTTCTCGTGATGGGCCGAGACCAGCAGCAGATCAGGGCATTTCTTTTTGGCGCTGTAGATGGTTTCAGCGGTTTGGATATGATAGGCCTTGGCCAGCTCGTTCTTGGCCAAAATGATGCCGTGCCGCAGCTCGGGATCGCCGCACACGGCCATAGGCACCAGCTTGTATTCGGGATGGTCGATGGACTCCACGGAGGCGAAGTAGCTGTTGCAGTCGGCGTGGAGGATGACCCTGTCCCCGGGTAGAAAGCCCGGGTCAAGAGGACTGCTTTCCGGTCGCCACATGCCGCTGCCTCCCTGTTAATGATGAAAAATTATATGACGATGCCGCCGTCCACGGACAATATCTGCCCCGTGACCATCTCGGCTTCGGCAAGATAGCAGACGGCCTCGGCTACCTGCTCCGGTGTGACCAGCTGGCCTAAAGGCGTGTCCTCCCGGAAGGCGGCTAGGCCCTGCGCGGAGAGAGTTGCGTTCATGGGGGAGGGGACCAGGCCCGGAGCCACAGCATTCACGCGAATGCGGGAGGGAGCCAGCTCCTTAGCCATGGCCTTAACGAAGGCGTTCAAAGCGCCCTTGGAGGCGGAATATACGGCCTCACAGGAGCCGCCGGTGATGCCCCACAGAGAGCTCACGTGAACGATGGCGCCGCCGTCCTTTTTAAGCAGGTGGGGGATGGCTGCCCTGGTGAGCAACATGGCGCCCTTCACATTGACAGCATATACTCGGTCCATCTCCGCTTCGCTCACGTCATTTAGGACCTTCTGCGGCAGGGCGATGCCAGTGCAATTTACCAGCAGATCGATGTGTCCAAGGCGCGTCTCAATGGCCCCGAAAAGGGCTGAAACATCGTTTTCCTGACTGATGTCGGCGGGTAGGACAAGAACAGGGGAAAGGCCGGAAATCTCCTGCAGGAGCGCCTGGGCCCGTTCAGAGTGGCCATGATATTGCAGCGCCACAGCGTAGCCCTTTTGTGCTAAAGCCCTGGCGCAAGCGCTGCCGATGACGCCGGACGCCCCGGCAACCAATGCGATCTTCATTCCTTGACCCCCCTGATTGTCATTGTAAGAAAGTATACCCCAAACCATCTTTTCTGTAAAGAGAAGGCCTGCCTATTTGGCAGGCCGTGATACGGTCAATCGTTGTATTCTCCTGTATACCGCACGTTTCGCTGAAAGAGCATCACGATGCCCCAGATTCCAGCGATGCCGACCAGAGCGTAGACGATGCGGGAGAAGGTGGTCATGGAGCCAAAGAGAGCCGCCACCAGGTCAAAGTGGAACAGCCCGATCAGGCCCCAGTTCAGAGCGCCGATGACCATAACGATCAGAGCAAGTACATTCATTCCTTTGCCACTCCTTTCGACAGTAGGATGGCACGAAAAGAAGCATTTTATGCGAAGGAATAGGGATTGGTGCTTCTCTTCTTCTTTTCGGAAAGGATCTCGATCTCGAATTCGTCAAAATCCACGGGTTCGATGAAGTCAGCAGGCTTGAACACCACGCGGGAAAAGTGTATAAGATCGTTCACGTGCTTGCGCAGGATCACAGGACGACATAGGTCCAGGTCCTGGCAAAGCTCATGGAGAAGTACGCTCCAACCCTCCATATCGGAAGGCCGTGCGGAAGAAAACTCCCGCACGGTCTCGCGCATGATCTTATGTTCAATTAATACCTTCGCCCAGATCCTCATTTAGTCTTCTTGATGAACCAGGCCGTGGCATAGAGGCTGGCGTCGTCGGTATAGAGACCGTTGAGCGTGCAGTACAGGAAGTATTTGTCGCCCACGTGCTTGTCGGGCTCCCACTTGTCGCTGGCATTCAGCACGTAGATGGTGGCGGTCTTGCCCTTGGCGGCCTCTATATCCACCGTGATGATGCCGGTCTCCGGGTCAACGGCAGTGACCTTGCCGGCGAAGCGGTAAAGGCCTGCGGCGGAGGGAGCGGCCATGACTTCCTCGAACTTGTAGTACTTGTAGACCTCGTGATAGGACTTGGTCTTGCTGTACCCGTTGACGGCAGATTTCTGATCCGCATACATCCGGGACACCATGCAGCTGGCCTCGCCCTCCTCATAGCCTTCCTTCTTGGCATGGAGGTTGATGGTGGCGATGCCGTAGTAGTATTTGTCGAAGGTGACCTCGAAGGAGAAGCGACCTTCCGCATCCACGATGGGCGCGCCGCAAACCACGGAGGTCTGATATTCCTCAGCGGGCGTGGCTGTCAAGGTTGTGCCGGGAGCGGTCATGCCGGTCACGGTGACCTTCTGATTCTTGTCGGCCCTCAGCTTCGCCACGTTTGATTCGACGCTCAAAGGCATATGCTCAGGAATGAACACATAGGGTTTCGCAATGAAAGAGTAGCTGGTGGGCACGTAGGCAGCTTTGGACGCTTCGATTGTGATCGTTTCAGGCGCATCACCGGACAGAGTGTAGGTGTAATCGAAGGTACCGCCCGTATACACATCGATAGGCTGCCCATTCACCGTGACGGTCACGGTATGGTCATCCACCGTTCCCGTAATCACCACTGTGTTGCCTTCAGCGGCCATGATACCATCCTCAGGAATTGAAGCAGGAGAAGGCTCAGACAGATCCAGCTGAACGGTGGGCAGAGTCAGATCAAATGAATCAACATGCAGGGACTCCTGAGTGCCATCGGCATGGGTCACCAGGATCTGAGGCGTCACCGTGTAGGTGGACTCCTCCACCGGTGTGTTGGGATAGTAGTCGGACTTATAGATGGTCAACAGATAGGATTGATCGACGTCCTTGTCGTTCTGCACCACATAATCGTCCCGGTTGGGGAACACGACCGTCAAAGTGTCACCGGGACGGGTGTTCACTGTGATGCTGACGCACGGCCTGCCCTCGTTGTCAACGATCTCCTTCAATTCGGTGACAGCGTAGTCAACCTGCGTACCAGTGACCGGGGCCTCGGTGGGTTCACTTGTTTCGGGGGCAGCTGAAGGAACATCCTCTTGCTGCTGAGGCGTAGTCGTACGGTCAGTCGATGTCGTTGCCTTGCCTGCGCAGTTGAACTGCAAAAAGCTGGGAAGCTTGGCTTTGGTCGCACCGCCCTTTATGTTGCAGAAAGCAATAATGCCGACGATGATCAGCAGAATAGCCAGCAGGCAAACGATGAGCACGGCGACGATGCTGGAACCGCCTGCATTGCCTTTACCCTGGCTACGGCCAGCTTTCTTGCGGCGCGGCGGCGTGGGTTCGTACTCCTCATAGTCGTCGTCATCATCCTCGTCATCGTCGTCTTCATCATCGAATTCGTCTTCGTCATCCTCGTCATCATCCTCTTCGATGTGACGTTTCTTGGCGGAGGGACGGGTAAAGCGAGTGGTGGCAGGTTCGGATTCCAGCTTTTCGGCATCGCTGTCTTCCTCTTCCTCGTCCTCATCTTCTTCAATGGCACGTGCCTTTTTAGTGGGACGAGCAAAGAGCGACTTCTTGCGAGCGGACTTCACGTCATCCTCCTCATCGTAATCGTCTTCGTCGTCGAAATCGTCTTCCTCATCATCCTCATCAATGACGCGGCGCTTCTTCTGGAGAGCAGTCGGACGGGTGAAAGCTGACTTTTGGGAGACAGGCTTCACGTCCTCCTCCTCAATTTCGTCATCGATCTCTTCCTCCGCAGTCTCTTCAACTTTCTTGGCGGCTTTGAAGCTTTCGGCCCGGCGGGCAGACGAAAAATCAGGCGCCTTCACGTTGCCCCGCTTAGGACGGAACTCCTGATCGACGGCCTCTTCCTCTTCGACGACCTGGGCTGCTTCGTCCGTGTCCGTCTGTTCCTTCAGATTGGCGGCACAGACCTTGCAGAAGGTCGCGTGGTCAGGGTTATAGGCTCCACATTTCTTGCAAATCATAGAATAGCCTCCTTGGACGTATTTACATGGAAACAGTATAAATTATAAAAAATCAATGTTGAGGTTTTGTTGCCGATACATGACGAATATGTAAACAATTGAAAAGTACCCCTTCTTTTTTCATTGTACCTTTCCATAAATTATGATATAAATATGGCATTGCATACGGATCGTAACTCTATGGCGCCGTTTTGAATACCATAGAGTAGATTGCGACAGGATGGAACATGAGATGATTTATTTGGATAACAGCGCCACGACGCGCACCTTGCCCGAGGCAGCCCAGGCCGCTTTCCAGGCCATGACGGAGGATTTCTATAATCCGGCAGCCGCGTATGCCTTTGGAGCCCGCACAGAGAAACGGGTGAACGAAGCGAGGACAATCATGGCAAGGCCCCTCAGGGCACGGCGGGAGGAGATCATTTTCACCTCCGGCGGTACGGAAAGCAACAACGCCGCCGTCTTCGGCAGCCTTAAAAGTTGGCATGGGCCCAAGCGCGTTATCACCACGGCGGTGGAGCATCCGTCGGTGTTCGAGACGGTCCAGTCCCTGCAGCAGAGCGGGGATGTGGACATCGTGATCCTGCCTGTCAACGACCAGGGCTATCCCGACCTTGCCGCCCTGCGGGATGCACTGACGGAAAACACAGCCCTGGTGTCCATGATGCACGTGAATAACGAGCTGGGCACGGTGACGGACCTTTTCGCCGCTTCAAGGCTGATCCGCCGCTATGCGCCCCGGGCCATCTTCCATGCGGACGGCGTACAGGCGTACCTGAAGGTGGACACGGATAACCTGGGGGTGGACCTCTATTCCATCTCCGCCCACAAGTTCCACGCGCCCAAGGGCGTGGGCGCCCTCTATAAGCGCACCGGCGTGCGGTTTTCCGGCGGGCAGATGGGCGGGGGACAGGAGAACAACCTGCGCTCCGGCACCCTGAACGTGCCGGGCATCCTGGGTATGGAGAAGGCGGTCTCCCTGTATGAGCAGAACCTGGGCGCCTGGCGACAGAACATGCGCGCCTGCAAGCGCCGCCTGTATGATGACTTGATGACCATCCCGGATGTGATCCTCAACGGTCCCTCTCTGGACGAGGCCGCGCCGCATATCCTGAACCTGTCCTTCATTGGGGTTAGGGGAGAGGTGCTGCTCCACGCCCTGGAGCAGTTCGACGTGTGCGTGTCCACCGGTTCCGCCTGCACCGCCCGCAAGGCGGGGAAGAACCGCATCCTGACAGCGGCGGGCATCGTCGGTCCACGGCAGGAGGGAGCCATCCGCTTCAGCCTTTGCCCCTTCAATACCCCGGAGGAGATGGACAAAGCCGCTCAGATCGTTTCCGAGCAGGTCAGGTTTTTGCGAAAATACAGAAGAAGATGAGCAGGAGAAAAGATATATGAACAACAGCGCACTGGTAGTGAAGTATGCGGAGATACATTTGAAGGGGCTCAACCGCCCCTTCTTCGAGCGCAAGCTGGTGGAGAAGATCGAAGAAGCTCTGTCCGACGCCCATCCCCGCGTGGTTCGGGAGCAGGGTCGCATTTTCGTGTACGATCTACCTGAGGAGCATCTCGAAGAATATGCTCAACGGCTCCAAAAGGTCTTTGGTATCCACTCCGTGTCCATCGCCGCCTGCGGTGAGAAGACCTGGGAGGACGTGCGTGCCTTGGGCATCCGGCTCATGGCTGCCTATGCGGACGAGCCCAAGACCTTCAAGGTCTTTGCCCGCCGGGCAGACAAGCGGTTCCCCATGACCTCGGAGATGATCTGCCGGGAGCTGGGGGGAGAGCTTCTGCAGGCCTACCCCAATCTGAAGGTGGATGTGCACCATCCGGAGATCCCCCTGACCGTGGAGATCCGGCAGGACAAGGCCTTTCTGTACACTGGGGAGATCCTCTGCGCAGGCGGCATGCCCGTCGGCACCAACGGCAAGGCCATGTTGCTCATCTCCGGCGGCATCGACAGCCCTGTGGCCGGGTACATGATTGCCAAGCGGGGCGTCGCTCTCTCCGCCATCCACTTCTACAGCTACCCCTACACCAGCGAGCGGGCCCGGGACAAGGTGGTGGAGCTGGCGGGTATCGTGTCCCAGTATGCGGGTGCTTTCGATCTGTATCTGGTGCCCTTCACCGAGATACAGACCACAATCTACGATAAGTGTCCTTCCTCCGAGACCACCGTCCTTATGCGGCGGCTGATGATGAAGATCGCGGAGCGCACGGCGAGGAGCTGCGGATGCCTGGCCCTCATCACAGGGGAGTCCATCGGTCAGGTGGCCAGCCAGACCATCGAAAGTCTGGCCGTCACCAACGACGCCGTGGACATACCCGTGTTCCGGCCCCTCATCGGATTCGACAAGGAGGAGATCATCGAACGGGCCAAAAAGATCGGCACCTTCGAGACCTCCATACTGCCCTATGAGGATTGTTGCACCGTGTTCGTGCCTCAACATCCTGTCACCCGGCCCCAGGTGCAAAAGCTTCGAGAGAGCGAAGCTTTGGTGGACTTCGAGCCCATGATCGAGGAAGCTCTCCGTAACACAGAGGTCATTCGGATTTTACACAATGTTTCCTATTGACCGCGTTTGTTTATGATATACTAACGTAAATTCCTGGAAAGGAGAGCAAATACTATGAAGTCCATAACTCGATTTATCGGTGCAGTCGTGATCATCGCGGTCCTGGCCGGTTTCGTTCTGTTTAAGTTGAATGAAAAGGGATTCCTGTCCGGGAATCTGTCCCAGTGGATCACCGTCATGACGCAGCATATCACCGGCATAAAAAACGATACGGAGACCTTCCTCCACGAGGAGGGCTATCTGCTGCCCACGGCCACCATCGATCCCAATCAGTCCCAGTACACCAATCCCACGTATTGACCGCTCCACAGTAGTGCATACAACCGTATTTGAAAAAGCAAAAGAGCAGGATTGCTTCCTGCTCTTTCCTGTTGGTCTGGGTGAGAAGATTTGAACTTCCGGCCTCTTGAACCCCATTCAAGCACGCTACCAAACTGCGCTACACCCAGAAATATGCGGTCGTTCCTTCGACTTTCGATATATTAGCATCGGCACAGGAAAAAGTCAAGCCCTTTTTTGACACCATACTTTTTAGGGTACTGCATCTATTTATGCGTATTTTTTTCGGGATGAAACGTTGTACGGCACTCAAGGCAACAGGATATATAGTTTTTTCACTGATAACGAAAATTATTCTTGATATAAAGAATGTAGATTGAAATATTATCATATCAGCGTTATACTAAAGAAAAAAATGCGGAGCGTGAAGATCGTGGACAGAACAGATATTCAGATCCTGACCTGCCTGCAGGAGAATGCCAGGATGAATGCTTCCACCATTGCCGAACGAGTGAACCTTTCCACCTCGGCGGTGATAGAGCGCATGCGTAAGATGGAAAACAGCGGTTGTATCGAGAAGTACACCGCTATTTTTAGTGATTCTGCCATGGGGCGGGACGTGTCCGCCTTCATATCCGTAGGCATGGAGCATCCTAAATATGTGGAAGGCTTCGTGCAGACCGTCAACGGTCACAAGGACATCATCCAATGCTACTATATGGCCGGTGACTTTGATTTTCTGCTTCACGTGGTGACCGCCTCCACCAGCACCCTGACCGGCGTGCTGGAGGACATCAAGCGGATCCCCGGCGTCAGCAAGACGCGGACGCATCTGGTGCTGAGGACGGATAAGAACATCCTGTCCCCGCTGCCGGAAGCGACGAAATAAACTATCAAATACTAATGGAGGAAAAACAAATGATCATCGGTATCCCTAAAGAAATCATGCACGGCGAGCGCCGTGTGGCTGCGACCCCCGAGACCGTGGCGAAGTTCGTCAAGGACGGCGCCACCGTGCTGGTGGAGAACGGTGCCGGCGTCGGCGCCTTCTTCGCTGACGACGCCTATGCGGCCGCCGGTGCCGAGATGGTGGCGGACGTGGCCGACCTGTACAAGCGGGCGGACGTGATCCTGAAGGTCAAGGAGCCCCTGTTCAACGAGGAGAAGGGCTGCTCCGAGATCGATATGATGCATGCCGGTCAGTACATCATCACCTTCATCCATCCCGCCTCTCCCGTGAACCACCAGATGGTCAAGGATATGGCGAAGAAGGGCGTCATCGGCCTCACTTTGGACGGTGTTCCACGTATCTCCCGGGCCCAGAACATGGACGCCCTCACGTCCATGAGCACCGTGGCCGGTTATAAGGGCATGCTGATGGCGGCCTCCGATCTGGAAAAGTTCATGCCCCAGATCTTCTGCGCCGTTGGTATGATACGCCCTTGCAATGTGCTGGTCATCGGCGTGGGCGTGGCCGGTTTGCAGGCCCTCGCCACCGCCAAGCGTCTCGGCGCGGTCACCTATGCCGCCGACATCCGTCCCGCGGCCATGGAGCAGGCCAAGTCTCTGGGCGCCAAGCCCGTGGAGCTGGGCGTGCCCGCTGAGGAAGCCATCGCGCCGGGCGGCTATGCCCAGAAGCTCCCCGAAGCCACCCTGCTCCGTGAGCGGGAAGCCATCGCGGCGGTCCTGCCCAACATGGACGTGGTGTTCTGCTCCGCGCTGATCCCCGGCAAGCTGGCACCCGTGGTCATCACCGACGAGATGGTCAAGACCATGAAGGAAGGCTCCGTCATCGTGGACATCGCCATCGACCAGGGCGGAAACTGCGCCATCACCCCTCCGGGCGGCCGCGAGATCAAGCACGGCGTGGTCCTGGAAGGCATCAAGAACATCCCTGGTATGCTGGCCTCCAGCTCTACCTGGATGTTTGCCCAGAACATCTATAACCTGACCAAGTTCCTCACCCATGACAGCAAGATCCAACTGGATATGAACGACGAGATCGTCAAGTCCATCCTGGTCACCATCGACGGCAAGATCGTCCATGCCGGCGCCCTCGAGGCCATGGGCCTGAAATAAGGAGGTATCCCCTTGCATCCGCTGATCCTTGTGGGCATCTTCATCGTCTCCAGTGTGCTGGGGTACGTGCTCATCAAAAATGTGCCAAGCCTTCTGCACACGCCCCTCATGTCCGGCATGAACGCCCTTTCCGGCGTCACCGTGCTGGGAGCCATGATCGCCGTGGCTACCGCCGCCTATACGGGCAGCAAGGTTTTGGCGCTCGTCGCCATCGCCCTCGCCATGCTCAACGTGGCGGGCGGGTTCCTGGTGACCCACCGCATGCTCCTGATGTTCGGCCATAAGAAGGAGAAGGAGGAGAAGGAAGCATGATCGATTCCGTCTACTACGTTCTCTGTATCGTCCTGGCCGGACTGGTGCTGCTGGGCATCTTCATGATGAGCAAGGTGAAGACCGCCCTGTGGGGCAACCTGCTCTCCTGCGCCTGCATGGCGGCCGCCATCGTGCTCACCGTCATCCGCTATGACTTCGCCGGCAAGTGGGCCTGGCTCATCGTGGGCCTGGTGCCCGCAGCCATCGCCGGCGCGATCCTGGCGAAGAAGGTGAAGATGATCGAAATGCCCCAGACCGTGGCCATGCTCAACGGCTTCGGCGGCGTGGCCTCCGCTTTGGTGGCGGCGGTCACCCTGACCGACGGCAAGGCCGTGGGCGCTTTCGAGGCCATCACGGCGGGCATCGCCCTCATCATCGGCATGGTCACCCTGCTGGGCAGCATCCTGGCCGCCGGCAAGCTGGCCAAGTGGTTCAACCAGCGGCCCGTGATCCTCAAGGGACACAAGGCGCTGGTCTTACTGGTCGGTGTCCTGGCCGTTCTGTGCCTTCTGCCTCTGGTCCTCTGCCAGAGGAACAACGGGCAGCTGATCCTCTTCACCCTGCTGTGCGCAATCCTCGCCGGCGCCTTCGGCTGGCTGTTCGTGCTGCGGGTGGGCGGCGCTGACATGCCCATCACCATAAGCCTGCTGAACTCCCTGTCCGGCGTGGCGGGCGGCATCGCAGGCATGGCCATCGGCGAGTCTTTGCTGGTGGCTGTGGGCGGCATCGTGGGCGCATCCGGCCTGATCCTCACAGAGGTCATGTGCCGAGCCATGAACCGGAAGCTCTCCGCCATCCTGACGGGGGCCACCACGGTCACGGCCGCGCCCAAGGCGGAGGAGCCCGCTCCCGCTGAGGAAGCTGCGCCCGCTGAGGAAGCTGCGCCCGTGGAGGAAGCGGCTCCCGTGGTGGACAAGGAAGCCGAGGAGAAGAAGGTGTTCGAAGCCTTCAAGGCCGCCAAGAACGTGATCATCGTGCCTGGCTACGGCATGGCCCTTTCCCAGGCCCAATACGCGGTCCGGGAGTTGAAGGACGCTCTGGAGGCTCACGGCGCCACGGTGCGCTTCGCCATCCATCCTGTGGCGGGCCGCATGCCGGGGCACATGAACGTGCTCCTGTGCGAGGTGGACATCCCCTACGAGGACCTGTTCCAGATGGAGGACATCAACGAAGACTTCAAAGCCGCGGACGTGACCCTGGTCATCGGCGCCAACGACGTGATGAACCCGGCCGCCAACACCGCCGAGGGCACGCCCATCTATGGCATGCCTGTGCTGAACGTGGGCGACTGCCAAAACGTCATCATCTGCAACTTCGACCTGAACCCGGGTTATGCCGGCGTGCCAAACCCGCTGTATGAGCGGAGCGAGGGCGTGGCGCTGCTGATCGGCGACGCCAAGGAGAGTCTGGCCAAGCTGAAGGAAATGCTTTGATCGGAAGCATGATCGAGAGGATCGTCTGAACAGGGCGATCCTCTTTTCCGTCTTCCGCTGCGGCGGAGCATGTGGTATACTGTACACAAAAGGAACAGGGGAGGAGCATATGCGAAAACTGTGGATCGATACCGATACGGCATCCGATGACGCCGTGGCGCTGCTGATGGCGCTGCGGGAACCGTCGGTGGAGGTGCTGGGCATCAGCGTGGTCATGGGGAACGTGAGCCTGGAGCGAGTGGTGCGCAACGCCCTCATCAGCGTGGAACGAGCTAGCACCTATACGCCGCCGGTGTATGCGGGAGCCCATAAACCCCTGTATCGGAACACGGACTTTGCCGTGGTCTGCCACGGGGTAGACGGGCTATCCGACAGGGGCTATCCTGATCCCGTGTTGACGGTGGCCCAGGGGAATGCTGTGGACGCCATGCTGGCCTGCGCCCGAATGAATCCCCATGAGGTGGAACTGGTCACCCTGGGCCCGTTGACCAACGTGGCCACCGCCGCCTTCAAGGACCCGGAGGGCTTTCGCTGCTTCAAGTCCGTCACGATCATGGGCGGGGCCCTGCGCATGCCGGGGAACTGGAGCCCCGTGTCCGAATTCAACATCATAGTGGACCCCGAAGCGGCCGAGGCAGTCTTCCATGCGGGCGTGCCCGTGATCCTGGCGCCCTTTGAGATCTGCACGGGGGATAGCCTGTTCCTGGAGGAGGATCGCGTGAGGCTGGCCGCGGCCTCTGCGGCAGGGGCCTTCGCCGTGGACTGCAACAAGGTGCTGATCGAATACGGCAAGCGGCTGGGGCTCAACGGCCTGTGTCTTGCCGATCCGGCGGCTATGGCGGTGGTCCTGTGGCCGGAGATCATTTTGGAGCAGCAGGAGACCTATATGTGCGTGGAGACGGCGGGGCGATATACCACCGGCATGGTCATTTATGATTATATCGACCATCTGCATCGGCCCCACAACGGGACCGTCGTCCAGCGCATCGATGGCCCCGCCTTCAAGGAGCGGACCATCCGCTGCCTGGCAATATAATATATTTTGATAATTTAGAGGGAAAACGAGCATTTTTGCCTGTTTTTCGGCAAAAAACGTATTGACATGCGGAGATGTTCTGATACAATAATGCCCGCATTCCGCCCCCGAGTGGGATGCGACAAAAAGAAATTCATCAGCTGTCCTCCGTGGGCAGCGAATGGATGAAAGCATCGGTGCGTTTCCCGGCTTTTTCGATCGCCTCCTCCAGTTGATCGCTCAATCATTGGACCGGGCCTTTGGCCTGTTTCCGAAGTGGATCGAAAGCCAATGAGAATGCACCGATGCTTTTTGGGGTTCCCTTCATCATCACTTTTTACGATTGGGCCTTGACGATGAGGGATCATAAAAAGTATACTATATATGAAGAAACAGTTGATCCGTTTCAAAGCACAACCAGCAAACCGTGTACACAGGGAGGCAGAGCCATGAAAAAAACCATCATCACCATCAGCCGGGAGTTCGGCAGCGGCGGACGCACCATCGGCCATCAGGTGGCCGAGAAGCTGGGGTACCCCTATTATGACAAGGAGCTCATCAAGAAGGTGGCGGAGAAGACCGGTTTTGACCCGAACTATGTGGAGGAGTATGGGGAGTATTCTCCGGGCAAATCCCTGCTCTCCCTGCTGTCCTCCTACACGGGCACCCATGGCACCATGGGCGGCATGAGCGTCTACGACTTTCTCTACGTGGTCCAGCGCAAAGCCATATTGGAGGTGGCAGAGCAGGGGCCCTGCGTCATCGTGGGTCGGTGCGCGGATTATATCCTGAAGGATCGGGAGGACGCCCTCCATGTGTTCGTCCACGCAGACGAAGCCTTCAAGGCAGAGCGCATCGTGCGCCTGTACGGCGAAAGCGAGAAGCGGCCGGAGGAACGGCTCAAGGAGAAGGACACCAAACGATCCGTGAACTACAAGCATTTCACGGACAGGAACTGGGGCGACTGCCGCAACTACGACCTGTCTTTGAACAGCGGCAAGCTGGGCATCGATCGCTGCGTGGAGCTGATCGTGCAGCTGGCCAATGAGGAATGACATCACCCACCGGCCCCCTGAAGGAGGGCCGGTTTTTCATGCGCGTAGACTGGCTAAGCGCATCGTCAGAATTTTTATGAAACAAAAGGTTTCCAGTTGAAAGTATGAACATAGTATGGTATACTGTTCTCGCTTGTGGAAACACAAAATCAATAGGGAGGAAGACTATGAAAAAGAAAGTATTTGCTTGTCTGCTGGCTGTCGTGATGCTGCTGGGCATGATCGTGGTGCCTGCCGCCGCCAAGGCCGAAGGTGAGGAAGCGAAGGAGATCGTGATCCTCTACACCAACGACGTGCACTGCGGCGTCACCGACGGCATGGGCTATGTGGGTGTTGCCCGCGTGAAGGCTGCTCTTGAGACTGCCGGCAAGGAAGTCATCCTGGTGGACAACGGCGACGCTGTCCAGGGCGACGTCATCGGCACCCTGAGCAAGGGCGAAGCCATCGTGGAGCTTATGAACGATGTCGGCTACGATGTGGCCACCATCGGCAACCATGAGTTCGACTACGGTATGGACCAGTTCATGAAGAACGTGAGCCTGGCCAAGTTCCAGTATGTCTGCTGCAACTTCATCAACGATAAGGGCGAGGCGGTGCTCAAGCCCTACACCATCGTTGAGAAGGCCGGCAAGAAGATCGCCTTCGTGGGCATCGATACGCCGGAAGCCTTCACCAAATCCACGCCCAAGTACTTCCAGGATGGGGAAGGCAACTTCATCTATTCCTTCTGCGAAGGCAACAACGGCCAGGATCTGTACAACAAGGTCCAGGAAACCGTGGACGCCGCCCGTGCCGAAGGCGCTGATTACGTCATCGCCTTGGCCCACCTGGGTGTCGACTACCAGAGCGCGCCCTGGACAGCGTCTGAAGTCATTGTGAGCACCACCGGCATCGACGTCATGCTGGATGGTCACTCCCATACCGATTTCAAGCTTGCCTATGGGCAGGATTCCATTTCCGTCAAGAATAAGGATGGCAACGCCGTCCTTCACACCTCCACCGGCACCAAGCTGGCCAACGTGGGTATCCTGACCATCGCTGGCGATACTATCACGGCGAAGCTTGTCGATACGAGCGCCATGAAGTTCATCGACGAGGCTGGTCTGCTTGCGGAGGACAACGGCATTGGTGAAGTCGTGAAAGCTGCTCTCGCCAAGAACGAAGAGCTTGTGAACACCGTTGTGGCCCACACCGATGTGGACCTGGTGATCAAGGATCCCGTATCCGGCGAGCGTATCGTCCGTATCATGGAGACCAACCTGGGCGACCTGTGCGCCGATGCCTATCGCGCCATGGGTGAAACCGACATCGCCTTTGTCAACGGCGGCGGCGTCCGTGATACCATCCCTGCCGGTGATGTGACCTACGGCCAGATCATCAAGGTCCATCCCTTCGGCAACGCTCTGTGCACGGTGGAAGCCACCGGCCAGGAGATCCTGGATGCCCTCGAGATGTCCGTGTCCAGCCTGCCCGGCGAGTCCGGTGGATTCCTGCATGTCTCCGGCCTCAAGTTCACCGTGGATCTGAACGTCGACTCCACTGTGGTCAAGGATGACAAGAAGATGTTCGTCGAAGTGGCCGGTGATCGCCGCGTCAAGGATGTGGAGGTCCTCCAGGAGGACGGCACCTACGCCCCCATCGATCCTAACAAGACCTACACCTTGGCCTGCCACAACTACCTGCTGAAGGATATGGGCGATGGCTACACCATGTTTGCCGACAATAAGTTCCTGTCAGAGAACGTGATGCTGGACAACCAGGTGCTCATCAACTATATCGTGGAGAAGCTGGGCGGCACTGTGGGCTCCGATTACATCGATCCCTACGGCCAGGGCCGTATCACCATCATTCCCAAGGCGTAATGGCTTTGAGCAAATGATCCAAAAAGGCGGCGGGGCAAAACCCGCCGCCTTAGCTTGTCAAAATCCTTTTGACAAGCTGACAAGATTGTCAAGAAAGTGTGGCAGAAGCCGCGTTCTTTGCCCCGAACCAGTAGTAACCTACTGCGAGAGGGCGAAAACGCGGCTAATTTGTGGCGATATGTTCAAAAGAAAGGGTGTTTGAGCCCTTTCTGCCTATGCTTAGTCTCCAGAACATAATCCGCCGCAAATGGTCTGGCACCTTTATTGATGATCTGGGGCGGCGGGCAAAACCCGCCGCCTTTTCCGGCATTGACAGAACAGGCGGAAAATGGTAGTATAGCTTGCTAAATGATCGAATGACAGGAGAGAGAGAAATGCCTGCTTGCTTTACATCCGAATCTGTGACCGGGGGACACCCGGACAAGCTTTGTGACAAGACCGCCGATGCCATCCTGGACGCCATCCTTCAGCAGGACCCGGCTGCCCGCGTGGCCTGCGAGGTGACTGCCAACACGAACCACATGCACATCATGGGGGAGATCACCAGCACCGCCCGGGTGAACTATGAGGCCATCGCTCGTCGGGTGATCCGGGAGACCGGGTATACCGAGCCCGGCCGCGGCTTTGACTGCGACACCGCCATCATCGACGTGGATCTGAACCATCAGTCCCCGGACATCGCCATGGGCGTAGACAACGCGGACCCCCTGGAGATCGGCGCAGGGGACCAGGGCATGATGTTCGGCTATGCCTGCCGGGAGACGGAGCACTATATGCCTTTGCCCATCGAGCTGTCCCATCGGCTCACCAGGCGCCTCGAGACCATGCGTCGCGATGACACGTTGCTCTTCCTGCTGCCCGACGGCAAATCTCAGGTGACTGTGGAATACAAGGACAACGCCCCCAGCCGCATCCTGGCCGTGGTCCTGTCTGCCCAGCACAAGGAGAGCATCGACATCGAGACCCTGAGGGAGACTCTCAAGGAGCAGGTGATCCTGCCTGCCCTGCCTAAGAGCATGATCGGCAGCTGGACGGAGTTCTTCATCAACCCCACTGGCCGGTTCGTGGTGGGCGGCCCTGCGGGGGACACGGGCCTCACGGGTCGTAAGATCATCGTGGACACCTACGGCGGCTATGCCCGTCACGGCGGCGGCGCGTTCTCCGGAAAAGACCCCACCAAGGTGGATCGTACCGGCGCATACATGGCCCGGTATCTCGCCAAGAACATCGTGGCCGGCGGGTACATGGACCGTTGCGAGGTCCAGCTTTCCTACGCCATCGGCGTGTCCCGGCCCACCAGCATCCGCATCGAGGATTTCGGCACCGCCCATATCAACGATGTAGGCGCCTTGAAAGACCACATCATGGAGACCGTAGACCTGCGACCCATGGCCATCATCAACCGGTTTGGCCTGCGCAGGCCAATCTACTCCAAGCTGGCCGCCTATGGGCACTTCGGCGAAAACGCCAAGGACATGCCCTGGGAGCGGCTTGACCTGGCCCTGTAAACCCGTGGAGACTATTTGCAAACGCGCAATACTGCTGTTTCTGGCTTTAGTGCTGGTCCTTTCTGCTGCCCCTGTGGTAGCGGCAGAGGGCCAGCTTTTTGATGATGTCAAAACCATGCAGAGTATCGCCGAGGATCTGACCTCTTTTCTTCGGCTCGAAATCAGCGGCCACGTCAACATGCGCAACCAGGTCCTGGATGCCGCGTTGGATCATGTAGAACAGATCTATCCCTATGAACGGTTTTATGCTTTTTGGGACGCGGCAAAGGTTTCTCCCGGGTATCTGTGCATCCAGTGGGACACGAAGCCAGAAAACGTTCAACTGTGGCAACTGAGCCAGAATGGTTCGATCCTGTCTCAGCGAGACGTTCCGGGAACGTATGACACCGTGGAAAAGCTGCTGCCTGACACTTGCAAGGTAGCCTTCGTCTCGGGCCGGGAGGGCATGCGCATCATTCGCCTTGCACTGTATTCCGATGGGCAGCTACCGGAGCCATTCGTGCCCTGGCAGCCCACTCCGGATCATTTGGATTATCTGGTCGTCTCCACGCATCCTGATGACGACGTGCTGTTCATGGGTGGTATCGTCCCCATCTATGGGGCTGAACGTGGCTATGTGGGCACAGTGGCTTATGTGACCTCCCCCAACCGGTTGCGGATAACCGAAGCAATGATGGGCGCCTGGACCATGGGGACCCCATATATGCCGCTTTTCCTTGGGTTCCAGGACATTGCCAGCGTTGACAAACATCCTAACTTGTATGCCAACCGGTTTTTGCCGGATGCCGTAACCATGGCCCTTGTGCGCCTGTTTCGGACGTATCGGCCGCTGGTGGTCTTCACTCAGGACGTAAACGGCGAATATGGCCACTGGCAACACAAAATCGTGTCCGCCGCCGTGGTGGAGGCGGCTCGCTTGGCAGGGGATGCTTCCTTCGATCCCGTTTCCCTGGCAGAGCAGGGGATATGGCAGGTGCAAAAATGCTATGTGCACCTCTATCAGGACGATCCGTTGATCCTGGATGTGAACGCACCCCTGTCTAAAATGGGTGGCCGGACCGCCCTGGAGGTGGCCATGGCCAGCTTTCTCAAGCACCGTTCCCAGCAAACGGGGCGGCATTGGGTCCAAAGCGACACCGACCGTTATCCCATGAGCCGATTCGGCATGGCCTACGGCACGGTGGAAGCGGGAACGGACGCCTTCGACAACATCGATCCCGCGCTTTTCTCGTTCGCATTGGCGAACGGTTAAGGTACATAAAGCATCACATGAGCATAGCAAAAGGAGCCGTGAAATGCGGCTCCTTTGATGTTTTCCACTATATAGCTTAGCCCAGCAGCTTCTCCAGAGCGGCGATCTTCACGCAGACGCAGAAGATCTCCATGGCCTTCTTCAAATCCTCCAGGGGCGGATAGGAGGGCGCGATGCGCAGGTTGCTGTCATTGGGGTCTTTGCCGTAGGGATAGGTGGCGCCCACATTGGTCATGACGAGGCCTGCCTCTTTGGCCAGGGTGAAGATCCGCTTGGCGGTGCCGGGCATGGCGTAGAAGCTCACAAAGTACCCGCCCTTGGGACGGCGCCAATCAGCGATCTCGAGAGGTGCGATCTCCTTGTCGAGGGCGTCCAGCACGGCGATGAACTTGGGCCCCAGCACGCCGGCATGCTTCTTCATGAGAGTCAGGGTATTTTCCTTGTTCTTCAGGTATTTCACATGGCGCAGCTGGTTCACCTTGTCGTAACTGATAATCTGGGCTGTGAGGATCTTCTTGATGTGCTCAACGTTGGCCACGCTGGAAGCCATGCAGGAGATGCCGGCGCCGGGATAGGTGACCTTGCTGGTGGAGGCGAACTCATAGAACATGTCCTCCGTACCGGCAGCGGCGGCCAGGGAGAGGATGTCGGGGAAGGGCACGTAGTCGCCGATGACCTCATGGATGCAATAGGCGTTGTCCCACATCACGGTGAAGTCAGGGGCAGCGGGCTTCAGGTGCACGAACCGATCGATGGTCTCGGGGGAATAGATGATGCCGTCGGGGTTGGAGTACTTAGGCACGCACCAGATACCCTTCACGGCGGGGTCCTTCACAGCTTCTTCCACCACGTCCATGTCGGGGCCGAACTCGGTCATGGGTACATAGATGAGCTCCATGCCGAAGGTGGCGCTGACGGTGAAGTGGCGGTCATAGCCGGGGGCTGGGCAGAGGAACTTGACCTTGTCCAGCTTACACCAGGGGGCGGGAGAGTGGAGCAGGCCGTGGGTGTAGGCCTTGCTGATGAGGTCGAACATCAGCTGCAGGGATGCGCTGCCCCCCACGATGACCTTCTCGGGCACGGTGTCCAGAATGTCGGCAAACAGCGCCCGGGCGCTGGGGATGCCCAACAGCTCGCCGTAGTTGCGCACGTCTAGCTTGCCGTCATAGCAGTCCTCGGGTTTGGAGAGGACGGTCAGCATATCGCTGACGATATCCAGCTGCTCCGAAGAGGGCTTGCCGCGTGCCATGTTCAGGCTGAGTCCCTTTGCCTTGAACGCGGCGTATTTCTCCTGGAGTGCCTTCAGTTCAGCAAGCTGCTCGTCCTTCGTCATGGATGCATAGGGTTTCATGGGTGCCTCCTTGCAAAATATTATGGTATATGTGGTTCCTGGGGAAACCGTGGATAGTGTGGATAACTTGTCTTTACAGGGAAACGGTGGTGCCGGCCACGCCGTTAAGGGCATCGACGGCCTTCTCGAGGGAGGTGATGATGCACTTGCGCTGGGGCTTCGACAGGGCGAACTTCATGGCCGCCTCTACCTTGGGCAACATGGAGCCAGGGGCGAACTGACCTTCGGCGATGTATTTCTTCGCGTCCTCCACGCTGAGGGCGGTCAGGTCCTTCTGATCTGGTTTCTTGTAGTTGATGGACACGTTTTCTACGGCGGTGAGGATCACCAGGGCGTCAGCATCCAGGTCCTCCGCCAGCTTCTCGCTGGCCAGGTCCTTGTCGATGACCGCCGCAGTCCCCGTCAGAGTGCCGTCCTCGTTCTTGATCACGGGGATGCCGCCGCCACCCACGGTTACCACCACGAAGCCGGCGCTCTCCAGCGCCTTTACGGCGTCCAACTCCACGATCTCCACGGGCAGGGGGGAAGCCACCACCCGGCGATAGCCGCGGCCGGCGTCCTCTTTCATGGCGTAGCCCTTCTCGGCGGCGATCTTTTCCGCCTCCTCCTTGGTGTAGAAGGGACCGATGGGCTTGCTGGGATTCTGGAACTTGGGGTCGTTCTTGTCCACCACCACCTGGGTCACCAGGGTAACGACCTGCTTGTTGACGCCGCGCTGCCGCAGGACCTTGGAGAGGCCCTGCTGGATGTGGTAGCCGATGTACCCCTGGCTCATGGCGCCGCACACGTCGAAGGGCATGGCGGGCGTCACGCTGGAGGCTGACTCGTTTTGCAGCACGATGCGGCCCACCTGAGGCCCGTTGCCATGGGCGATGACCACGTCATAGCCGGCTTCAATGATGTCGGCGATATAGGCCGATGTCTTTTCAACTACTTCCAGCTGGGACTCGGCGGTGGCTGGTTTCCCCGCTTCCTGGAGCGCATTCCCGCCCAGGGCGATCACGATTCTTTTCATAAAACAGTCCTTTCTGCCATGCAAGATTTGTTTTATTCCCTGTTACCATTATAGAGCAGAAGGGGGATGAATGTCAACGTGAGGCATGCAAATATGCTTAGGCTCAAGCAGTTCGTTTTTTGTTTTTTCGTTAGGATATATCCTTTGCTCCAGAAACACAGGCACCTGTCTATTCCACCGGTGCAGCTGTGGGCACAAACAGCTCTCCGCTGCCCCATGTGTGCAGCGTGCCTTGCGTATCATACCCCTGGGCGGTGACCGTGAAGCGGATGCCGCCGTTTCGCACGTCCTCCTCGGTGATCGAATAGCGTATCTCCAGCAGGATCGACTCTTCGGGGCGGATCTGATCCATATGACCCAATACGTGGCTGGGATCGTTGGGATGGAACGGATCGAAGACAGTCACGTTCGAAAGCGTACGGGCGCCGTTGTTTTGCAGGCGGAGCCGGAAGCAGGCCTCCTCTCCCGGCACGTAATACGCTGCGTTGGCCGGTGCTGTGACAGGCACCACATCCAGCAGCAGGTCTAACTGGGAGGTAACAGGGACCACGATGGCGTTGGAGCCTGTGGACAGGGGCGCGCTGTCCGTCCCCGCGGTCCACGATGCCTGCCACGTCGTTAGGGAGTACCCGGCGATGGCTTCCTCCAAGGTGATGTTGTGCGACCAGAGCAGGTCCCTCGTTTCGCCTGGCGCAAGGTCCTGCACGAGTATAGGCTCCGTTTCATCGAGGGCCTGTATAAGGACCTCCGGCAGCAGGTCGCTGCCTTCGTTGGTCACGCTTACCTGGCAGCGAACGGTTTCGGACAGTTGATACCCTGCGGGATCAGCGTTGGTGGAGAGAAGCGTTTGCGTCAACCGGAGGACGGAAGATGATGCATCGGCGGAAAGGACCGGCTGCCATTGAACCTGATTCGAACTGTAGACTCGATCTGCAGAGTCAAGGCTGCCATAGAAGCACAACTCCAGGGGGAAGACCTTGCCGCCGGCGGCATCGGTGGCAAGAAGGGACAGCTCTTCCGCCGTGAACACGCAGGTCAGCGGCAAGGTCACGGCTTGGCCATGGAGCAGCTGGAGCGGCTGGGGCAACTCCTTTGAGATCCCCTGCTTGCAGCTGTATTCCCGGATGAACAGATCGGTCTTCCCGGTGTTCACCAGAGAGATCTCCTGGGTGAGTGCCAGGCCGCGATCCTCCAGAAAATGGGACTCGGGAGGGAGAGGGGACAGGATCAGCGTCAGCCCATAGGTCTCCCGGTAGGCAAGAGGCCGCTTCTTGCTTTTCTCGGTTTCCCCGCAGGTGCGGCATTTGCGCTCCGAAATGCCCCATTCGTTCAGCGTCGCCTGCTTCGTGGTATGCCAGTTGCCCCATGTGTGGCCCCGCGCAGGTTCAACGCTGTCCTTATAATGGGTGTTATCCCTGGCACAATAGCATCGGATCAGCCCATCCTCCGTGCACGTAGCTTTTTTGATCGTAACGCAGTAGCTCCAGACGTGCCCCAGCGCCGGAAGTGTCACTCGCTTCTCCGCCGCGCACAGGGAACAGCGGTATAGCTCATGTCCGCTCTCTGTGCAGGTGGCGGGCGTGGTGCTGACCATGACCCATTGGTGGGGGCATTCATCCCCCTTGACCTGAGCGAAGGGCAGCAGGAGCAGCACCAAGGAAACCAGGGCGGACAATACGGTCAGAAAGCCGTTTTTGCACTTCATGGCAGTACCTCCCAAGTGATGCAATGTAGTTTACAATTGCATAATAATGCTTGCGTCATCTCAAAAAAGATGATATAAATAATATAATCATAGATCCATCATAAAAGCAATACCATAGAATAGAAAGGATGGAAGAAAAACCATGAAAAAACGACTCGTTTCCTTTGTACTCATGCTGCTTCTGGTGTTGACGCCGCTGACCTCCTTTGCACAGTCTGAAAGGACGTTGGAAAATGTGGCTGACTCCCCGAAAGCTTTGTCCTTTAAAACTACGACCCTTGACGGAAAGCCCTATTCCAGCGACGCCATCAAGAATTACGACCTGGTCGTGCTCAATGTTTGGGCTGAATGGTGCGGCCCCTGCGTATGGGAGTTGCCCTTTTTACAGAAGATATACGAGAACTATAAAAACGTGCTTGTTTTAGGTCTTTGGTGGGGCGATAGTGTGGAGGAAGCCCTGGAGACCGCTAATGAGGCAGGGGTCAAATATCCGCTGATACATTCGACAGATGCTTTGGATAAATATTTATGGGCGTCAAAGTACATTCCTCATACTAT
Source organism: uncultured Eubacteriales bacterium (assembly GCA_902761365.1). Classification (GTDB taxonomy): domain Bacteria; phylum Bacillota; class Clostridia; order Christensenellales; family CAG-138; genus RUG472. The sequence continues at coordinate 75,309 of CACWJZ010000001.1, forward strand.
CTTTTTCGACCGTAATGGCAAAGAAGTCGGCAAAATGGTGGTCGGTTCTATGGATTATAACAGTTGGAAGCAGACCATTGATGAGAGATTGGCCATGTTGTCAGCGGACGATCCCACCATTATCGACCAGCCCAAGAATGCCAACGTGAAGAGCGGGTCGAAAGCCAAGTTCACCGTGAAGGTGAAGGAGAAGGGCGTGACTTACCAGTGGTTCAGAAAGGCTCCCGGCGCTCCGGACTGGACGGAATTGCCGGGAGAGACCAAGGCCACGCTGACTGTAGTGGCGACCAAGGCCAATTCCGGCACCCAGTATTTCTGCCGAGTGCGGACGGCGGAAGGCGGCGAGGCCAATACGATCGCCGCTACCCTGACCGTGAAGATCCAATCGCCCGCCATCAAGACCCAGCCCAAGAACCTGGCTGCTAAGAGCGGGAAGAAGGTCAAGTTCAGCGTGAAGGCCTCTGGGCCTAAACTGACCTACACCTGGTACAGCCGCGCCAAAGGTGAGACCGAATGGAACCCAGTCCCTGGTGGCAACAAGAACAGCGTGAGCATCGTGGCCTCCAAGGCCAACGACGGCACCCAGTACTACTGCAAGGTGCAGAACCAGGATGGGTCGGTGGATTCCACCGTCGTGACCCTGACGGTGACCCCCGAGGTCCCCACTATCAAGACCCAGCCCAAGGACGCGAAGGTGAAGATCGGCGGCAAGGCCAAGTTCAAAGTGAAAGCCACCGGCAAGAACTTGACCTATCAGTGGTACTACCGGACCTCCGAGACGGGCGAGTGGATCCTGATGAAGGGCGAAACCTCCGCCAACCTGACCGTGGTCGCCACAGCGGATAAGATCGGCTGGCAGTTCCGCTGCCTGGCCAAGAACACCGACGGCCAGGCCTACTCCAAGCCCGCCACCCTGCGACAGAAATAAAGTACAAGTAAATCTATGACCGAAAGGACGGGCTTGAACCCGTCCTTTTGTGTGATCTGATTTGGGTGGTTGATAGTGCCCGGAGAATGTGATAGAATACCATGGATTGAATAAGGAGGCTTATATGAAGGGACCGAATTTTGACATAGCGTTTTCCATCGGAAAGCTGCACATCTACTGGTATGCGATCCTGCTGGCCCTGGGCATTGCCGTGGCCATGCTGTTCACCGACCGCCGCGCCAAGGGCCGGAAGGTCCCCAAGGACATCGCGCTGGATCTATGCATCCTCGCGCTGCCCTTTGGCATCTTGGGCGGGCGGCTGTTTGCCTGCCTGTCCGGTATGGTAACCTGGAACAACTTTTTCGACCTGTCGCGACCGGGACTGTCCTTTTTCGGTGCCATGTTCTTTGGCGCCGTAGCGATCCTGGTGTATCTGAAGCATCGCAAGGTCCAGGTGGGGGAGATGCTGGACATCGCTGCCCCAGGCATCTTTGCGGGCTTCGGCATCTCCGTATGGGGCGACTTCTTTAACCGCAACCACTACGGGCCCCTTGTGCAGAAGGCCAGCCATAAGTGGTTCCCTCTGGCCACCTTCGGAAGCGACCTCAAGATCCACTATGCCGCGTTCTTCTACGAGTTCCTGCTCTGCGTGGTGCTGATCGTCCTGTACTACGTCGTGCTGCGCAAGATGGTCCAGAGGAAGGCCAACCGCTTCCTGCTGATGGCTCTCATCTATTGTCTGGGCCGCTTCTGCATCGACGCCATCCGTCAGGACCTGGTCATGGTGGGGCCCCTGGCCTTCGATCAGATCTGCGAAATCGTGGTAGTGGTTCTGTGCCTTGCCCTGCTGTTGCTGAAGCGGGCACCGGAGATGATCGACGAGGAGGAAGCTGAACCGTCCCCGGCGACAGAAGGAGATGCCACAGAAAAACCGGACGAAGCGAGCGAACCAGCCGCGGAGCAGCCGGAAGAGGCGAAGGAGGAAGCCGCTGTACCGTCGGAACCGACGGAAGGGGATGCCCCGGAGGAGAAGACTGCTGAGAAACCTTCGCCAGAGGCGGCGGAGGAAACGTCGTTCTCCGGCCTGAATTGACATGGGCAAGCGGTGCTTTTTCTGCATACTGATTATTCTGAGCGGTTCACTCCTGCTGGGCCTGCTATTATGGGGCTGCGTCCGGCAGGATGCCTGGCTGACCTATACCGTGCCCGATACGCCGCAGCCCACGCCCACGGCTGCGCATACCCTGACGCCCACCCGGGAGCCCGTCCTCATGACGGTTGAGCCGGTCTTGGGGGAGGATTTTCATAAGGACCGCAAAGGCATCCCCATTCTGAACAAGGACACCCACTACTTCACCTACTACCTGGCCTTTTCCGATCTCAGGATCTATGAGGAGGATGGGTTCACCTATATGGACGGCATCTGCACCAACTCCTTCGACGGCACGCTGACGGGTGAGGCCCGCATCTGTTTCTACGACAGGGACGAGAAGTTGGTGGGCTACGGCACCATCCACACGGCGGAAGGCGGTCTGACGCTGAATGTAGGCGCCAACCGCATCTACGCTGAGATCCTGTCCGAGGTGAACGTGCAGCAGCTCGACTGCCAGATAGAACAGGTTTCCCCCTTCAATCCGGCATGACCCTATCGGTGAACAAAACGTGAATTCCGTAAAAAGCGCCTTTACAGCGCTTTTTTCCTGTTCTAAACTTAACTTTATATTTTGAGAAACATCAGAGGACAGGAAGAACATGGAAACGGCTGAACGAATCTGCAAGCGGTTTCATAGCTATTTGCTTTCCGGCGAGTATACCGGCCGCATCGCTGCGGTCACGGGGGAGAAACTGGACATCGAGACGGCCTTTGGCATCGTCAGCATCGTGAACGCCGGGGCGCTGCAGCCCTTTTCCTGCTTCGTGAGTGGCATCCAGCCCTTCACGGCCATGAACCTGCAGCCCGGCATGGACGTGCTGCTGGACCGGAAGAGCATCGACATCCCCGATGGAGACCTGTCCGTGGACGTGACCCTGGCCGAGGACGTGGACCTGTCCATCGAGTGCATGGTCAACCTCTTCTTGCCCGTGGACATCTCCATCCGCGCCCGCTATATCCATCGGATCGTGGAGCAGTATTCGGCCAACGAGGATCTGTCGCTGCTCATCATCGACCCGGAGAGCGCGCCAGAGCTGCAGCAGCTGCGGGCGAGTTTGCAGGACCTTTCCCAGGCGTTCTTTGAGCAGGACCTGGCGCATATCGAACAGGCTGCCGCCAGCTGCTCCGGCTTCGGCAGCGGTGTCGTGCCCGCCTCTGACGCCTTGCTCTGCGGGTATATGGCCTGTTTCTCCTGCCTGTCCTATGCGCTGGGCCGGGGGCGGGAGATGGTGCTTGGCATCACGCGGGCTGCAGCCGCCGGCGGTGCATCCAACACCAACGAAAGCGGGACCGTCGCCCTGCTGCAGGCGGGGGAGGGCGTCGTGGCCGAGGACCTGTTCCAGCTGCTTCGGAGCCTCTTTTCCGACATCCCCTACACGTCCTTGTCCGCCTGGGGCAATCGGACGGCTAAGCGCAGCAACGGTGTGAACGTGCTGGTGGGCGTCAGCATGGCCCTCCACGATCTGTATCTGAAGAATGCGCTTTGATGCGCCTTTGCCCTTGTGAAAGATCGGCGCCTGTGGTACACTGTTACCGAACGGGCGCTCCTTTTGTATGTATGTGTCCTTTTTAGGAAAGAGTAGAGAAGAAAACAAACCAATCCAGAAGAACGGATGAAGAGATGAGCTTGGGAACCAAAAATCGAATACTGTGCCTGGTACTGACCCTTTCTCTGCTGCTGACGCTGATCGGCTGCGGCAGGGTGGATCAGCTCTTATCGAGCACGCACAAGGACGCGCTGATCATCAACGAGGTGGTCACCAGCAATCAGCTGAGCCTGCAGGACAAGGTCTACGGCAGTCCGGACTGGATCGAGCTGTACAACGGGTCCGATCAAAGCATCTCGCTGAATAGCTATTACATCACCGACAACGTGGAAGCCCCGCAAAAGGCGTTCCGGCTGCCGAAAGTGGATTTGGCGCCCGGCGCGTTCTATCTCCTGTTTGCAAGCAAAAAGGGAGGGCCCAATAACCTGGGTTTCTCCCTGAAAAAGGGCGGGGAGACCCTGACCCTTTTGGACGCCCATATGGAGGAGATCTCCTCCCTGATCGTTCCAGCGCTCATCCGGGACGTTTCCTATGCGCGGCGGCCCGACGGCTCCTATGGCTATTGCGATCTGCCCACGCCCGGCGCCATCAACAGCGGGACCATTTTGGATGCGCTGCCCTTGACCTCCCAGCTGGTGAAGGAGCCGGAGCCCGAGGAGGTGGTGGAGGAACCCGCCCGCTCCCCGGACATCCTGATCACCGAGGTGGTTTCCAAGAATAAGGCGTCCCTGTCTGTGGACGGCTGTGACGGCTGTACGGAATGGGTCGAGCTGTTCAACCCCAACGATATGCCCGTTGCCCTGACCGGATTCACCCTGACGGACGACATGGCGGAGGTGGACAAGCATAACTTCCCCGAGATGGAACTGGGCCCCGGCCAGTATCTGACCGTATGCTGCGGGCGCAAGGCCTGCACCGTAGCGGCCCATGTGCGCATCGACATCGGCCTGTCCGCCCAGGGGGAGGAGTTGTTCCTGTTCGACAGCAACGGGAATGCCCTGGATCGGGTGGCCTTCCCGGCCCTCGACACGGACGTTTCCTGGGCCAAACGGTCCGACGGCACATGGGGCTACTGCACAGTGCCTACTCCAGGCTTTGGCGCCAGGGATCAGGATATTTTGGCGACCCTGACCAACGAAGCCCCGCAGCCCATGCCCATGGAGGACCCCTTCCATACCGTGTACATCCACGAGGTCCTGTATCGCAACGAGCGGAGCGTCCTGGATGAGGACGGGGACAGATCCGACTTCGTGGAGCTGTTCAACGGCGGCGCGGAAACCGTTGACCTGGGCGGATGGTATCTCAGCGACAACCCGGAGAAGCTGACCAAGTGGGCCCTGCCCAACATCCAGCTGGCGCCGGGAGAATATCTGCTCATCTTCCTGTCCGGAAAGGATCGCAGCCGGGGCGAGCTGCACGCCTCCTTCTCCGTCCATGCAGGGGAGACACTGGTGCTCTATAACAGCATCAACCTGCGCTATGACGCCCTGGTGATCCCCGAAACGGAAAAAAACGTGTCCATCGGCCGAGACATGGCGGGAACCATCGTCTTCCACAGTCACCCCACGCCCGGGGAGGAAAACGGGAATCCTCTGTCCACAGGCAAATAAATATGTTACCCTAAAGCCCGATGTTTCGGGCTTTTTTGCTGTTCAGGAAAGAGGAGCCGCAAAACAGGGCAGGCTGTACCTATGAACAGATTGATCGTCTTTTGCATCGGAGCGTTTGCCTCCGTGGTTTCCGAGGTGTTTTGGAAGGGAGAGAGCCGATGGCCCGTGGCGCTGTGGGGCGGCATGGGCATGCTGCTCCTGCGGCGCATCGTGCTGCGCTTTTCCTCTGAAAGCCGAGCGCTGCTGTGCCTCTTTGGGGCGCTGCTGCTGATCGTCCTCCGCTTGGCGCTCTTGATCGTCCAGGCGCTGCCAAGGCGCGCCGTCGATAATGGACCACAAAAGCTTTTGGTGGACCTGCCCAGCTTTTCCTACGGATTATATCGTTTTTTGCTCATCGCCCCGGCGTATGCCGTCATCGAGTATGTAGAGGGTCGTTTCGGCATATAAATCATAGAATTATATCTTGTTTGACAGGAAGGAACATGATATACTATGACGGAATATGAAAGGAAGGTCTGTATGCGGATTTTAGGGATCGACCCCGGGTACGCGCTCTTGGGCTACGGCGTCATCGACACCGACGGGCGCACCGCCACCGCCGTGGATTACGGGGTGGTTGAGACCAAGGCAGGGGCTCCCTTTCCCGAACGGCTGCAGCGGCTGTATGACGGTGTGACCCAGCTGGTGGAGATGTATCGGCCCGACTGTGCGGTGTTTGAGGAGCTGTTCTTCTATCACAACATCACCACGGCCATCTCCGTGGGCGCCGGTCGCGGCGTGGCCATCCTGGCCGCCCAGCAGAAGGAGTTGCCCCTCTACGAGTACACGCCCATGCAGATCAAGCTGGCGGTCACGGCCAATGGCCACGCGGACAAGAGTCAGGTGCAGCATATGGTAAAGCTCCTGCTGAATCTGAAGTCCGTGCCCAAGCCCGACGACGCGGCGGACGCCCTGGCGGCGGCCCTGTGCCACAGCTCCACGGCCAGCCCCGCTGCAGAGGAATTCCGCATCCGGTAACAGGAGGAACAGATGTACGCCTACATTCGAGGGATCGTTTCGGATATAACCCAGGACCGAGCCGTGCTGGAAGCGGCCGGCGTGGGGTATGAGCTCTTCGCGGGCCGCAAGACCCTGGATAAGCTCATCCTGGGGGAGGAGGCCAAGCTCTACACCCATCTGCACCTCGCTGAGGGCGTTCAGGCTTTGTACGGCTTTTACACCGAGGAGGAGCGGGAGATGTTCCGCCGCCTCATCGGCATCTCCCGGGTGGGCCCCAAGCTGGCCGTCAGCGTGCTGTCTGTCATGGAGCCCTCGGATGTGATCTCCGCCGTCGTCACGGACAACCCCACGGCCTTCGATCCCGTTCAGGGCATGGGCCGGAAGATGGCCCAGCGGGTCATCCTGGAGCTCAAGGAGCAGGTCAAGGATGCGCCCCTGCCTGTCGGAAAGCCCGGGCAGGCTGTGAAAATCGGCGTGGCCGAGAACATCCGGGCCGAAGCCGTCCAGGCGCTGGTGGCCCTGGGGTACGACGGGCTCACCGCCTCCCGGGCCGTATCAGCCGTGGAAGAGGCGAAGAACGTGGAGGAACTGATTACCAAGGCCCTGCGCAAACTGGCAAGATAGCGAGGCAAGATGAAAGAGGACGATCGCATCATCACTTCCTCCTTGCGGGAGGAGGACATCAAGAACGATTACAGCCTACGCCCCAAGTTCCTGAACGAGTATATCGGGCAGGACGAGGCGAAGGAGCATATCGCCATCTATATCTCCGCGGCGAAGGCGAGGGGCGAGTCGCTGGACCATGCCTTGCTCTACGGCCCGCCAGGCCTCGGCAAGACCACGCTGGCCGGGATCATCGCAAACGAGATGGGCGTGAATTTGCGGGTGACCAGCGGCCCTGCCATCAGCCACGCCGGGGACCTGGCCGCCATCCTCACCAACCTGGCCCCCGGGGACGTGCTGTTCATCGACGAGATCCATCGGCTGAACCCGGCGGTAGAGGAGGTGCTCTATCCGGCCATGGAGGACTACGCCCTGGACATCGTCATCGGCAAGGGTCCCGGGGCCCGGAGCATCCGGCTGGACCTGCCCAAGTTCACCCTGATCGGCGCCACCACCCGGCTCGGCATGCTCAGCTCCCCCCTTCGGGACCGGTTCGGCATCAAGGAACAGCTGCAGCTCTATTCCCCCGAGCAGCTCAAGGAGATCATCGTGCGTAGCGCCCAGATCTTGGGCATCGACATCGACGAGGAGGGCGCCCTCGAGATCGCGTCCCGCTCCCGGGGCACGCCCCGTATTGCCAACCGGCTGCTGCGCCGGGTCAGGGATTATGCCCAAGTGCGCGGCACCGGCTGCGTGGATCTGGACACGGCGCAGAAGGGCCTCAACATGCTGGCCATCGATGAGCTGGGCCTCGACGCGGTGGACCGCCGCATGCTCATCGCCATGATCACCATCTTCAAGGGCGGGCCGGTGGGCCTTGATACCATCGCCGCCTACACCGGGGAGGACGCGGGCACCATCGAGGACGTGTATGAGCCCTATCTCCTCAAGCTTGGCTTCCTGGCCCGGACCAATCGTGGCCGGATCGTGCTACCGGATGCCTACGCTCATTTGGATTATCCTGTGCCGGAAACGGCCAACGTCCCGCAACAGCTGAAATTGGAGGTATAAACACCCATGTTCAATAAAAAGAAAAAGCTGATCGAAGAACAAAACAAGGCCATCGCGGATCTTAATGAAAAATTACAGGCTCAGCAACAGGAGTTGGAAACAGTCAAGTCTCAGCTGGAAGCATATCAGCAGCGGGAATTATCCATCTCCCGAGCCCTTACCGACGCCGCAGAGACAGCCAGCCGTATCGTGACCGATGCTCAACGAGAGTCGGACGATATTCACGACTCCGCTCAAAAAGAGTATGTCGCCTCACAGAAAAAAGGGGAGGCCTTGATCCAATCCGCCTATGAAAATGCTCGGGACATCATTAAGGACGCAGAGAAGACCAGCGAGCAGAAAATCAAGGATACTGACGATGCCGTCGGTTCCTATGTACAGCTGTTGAATCAGTTCAACGAGTCCATGAAAGAGCAGGCCCGACAGGCAGAGGAGAATCTGAAGAAGATTTCTGATTACTATGTGCGTCTGAACAACGCATTGCCGGAGCTGTTTTCTGAAGTGCCCAGGCTCAATGAGCCCATAAACAAGCAGGCGGAGGAGCCTCTGCCCGACCCTGAGGGTGATCCTGCCCAACTCATGCGCAACATCTATACCATCCAAAATCGGTATCTGCCCCACGAGGACATCCCCGACAGGACCAGCGTTCCCGAGGAAGAAGAGAAGGTTCACGAGGAAAAGGCCGTTATGGAAGAGGAAGCGACGGAAGAGAAGCCCATTCCCCAATTTGAGGAAGAGGAGGGCGAAGTGGTCAAAGTATCTGACCTCGTTTCGGAGGAAGTAGGCACCATCGACACCGATGAGCTCATCGAGCAATCGGCTGCCTTGGGTAATCACGTGATCGAGACGGAATAACGCGGATATATTGTTCGCTTATTATATAGGATTACATAGGAGGAAAAACATATGGCAAAAAAGACTGTGGAAGACATTCAGGTCAAAGGAAAACGAGTTCTCTGCCGGGTGGACTTCAATGTGCCCCTGACCGAGGATATGAAAGTGGCGGACGACAAGCGCATCGTGGCCGCCATGCCCACCATCCGGTATCTACTGGACCATGAGGCGAAGGTGATCCTTTGCTCCCATCTGGGCCGTCCCAAGGGCAAGGTGGACATGAAGTACACCCTGGCCCCCGTGGCTACCCGGCTCCAGGAGCTGCTGCCCGAGGTGCGGGTCCAGTTCGCCTCCGACACCGTGGGGGAGAGTGCCCAGAAGTGCGTGGCTGACATGAAGGACGGCGAGATCGTGCTGCTGGAGAACACCCGTTTCCAGAAGGAGGAGGAAGCCAACGATCCCGAGTTCTCCCGGAAGCTGGCTGACCTTGCGGACATCTTCGTCTCCGACGCCTTCGGCACCGTGCACCGGGCCCATGCATCCACCGCTGGTGTGGCCGCGTATCTGCCCGCCGTGGCCGGGTTCCTGATCGGCAAGGAGCTGGGCATCATGGGCGAAGCCCTCAACAACCCCCAGCGCCCCTTCGTGGCCATCCTGGGCGGCGCCAAGGTCTCCGACAAGATCGGCGTCATCAAGAACCTGCTGGAGAAGTGCGATACGCTCCTGATCGGCGGCGGCATGGCCTATACCTTCTACAAGGCCATGGGTTATGAAATCGGCACCTCCCTGCTGGATGAGAACAGCATCGGTCTCGCCAAGGAGCTGATGGCGGATGCCAAGGCTCGCGGCGTTAATCTGATGCTCCCCGTGGACACCGTGGTAGCTCCCGAGTTCTCCGCGGACGCTGAATACAAGACCGTCCCCTCCAACGCCATGCCTGTGGGCTGGATGGGCATGGACATCGGCGAGGAGACCCGCGCCAAGTATGCTGAGGTCATCAAGGCCGCCAAGACCGTCATCTGGAACGGCCCCATGGGCGTGTTCGAGTTTCCCAACTTCGCCAAGGGCACCTCTGCCGTGGCCGAAGCCTGCGCTGAGTGCAAAGGCACCACCATCATCGGCGGCGGCGACTCCGCTTCCGCGGTGAAGAAGCTGGGCTATGCCAAGAAGATGACCCACATCTCCACCGGCGGCGGCGCCTCCCTGGAGTTCCTGGAGGGCAAGGTCCTACCCGGTGTAGCCGTGCTCAACGACAAGATCGCAAGAAAGCCCATCATCGCCGGCAACTGGAAGATGAACAAGACCCCGGAGGAAGCTAAAGCCCTGATCACCGACCTCATCCCCCTGGTGAAGGACGCCAAGTGCGACGTGGTCGTGTGCCCGCCCTTCGTGGACCTCTGCCCCGTGCATAAGCTCATCGAGGGCACCAACATCCATCTGGGCTGCCAGAACATTCATTGGGCCGAGAGCGGCGCCTTCACCGGCGAGATCTCGCCCAGCATGCTGAAGGCTTTCGGCGTGGAGTACGCCATCATCGGTCACAGCGAGCGCCGCGCCTACTTCGGTGAGACCGACGAGGGCGTCAACAAGCGGGCCAAGGCTGCCCTTGCCAACGGCATCGTCCCCATCATCTGTGTGGGCGAGACCCTGGAGCAGCGGGAAGCGGGCGTGACTGAGAGCTTCGTCAGCGGCCAGACCGCCGCTGCCTTTGCGGGCATTCCCGCGGAGGACGCCGTGAAGGTGGTCATCGCCTATGAGCCCATCTGGGCCATCGGCACCGGCAAGACCGCCACCAAAGAGGATGCCAACGCCACCATCGCCGTGGTCCGTCGGACCATCGCCGGCATCTATGGCGAAGAGGTCGCCCAGCAGGTGCGCATCCAGTACGGCGGCTCCATGAAGCCCTCCAATGCCACCGAGCTTATGAGCATGCCCGAGATCGACGGCGGGCTCATCGGCGGCGCTTCCCTGAAGGCGGCTGACTTTGCGGGTGTGGTGAACTACTGATGAAGCCCATCACCGCATTGATCATCCTGGATGGCTTCGGCTACAGGGAGGAAAAGGAATACAATGCCATCCTGACCGACGGCGCGGTCCATTTCATGCAGCTGTGGAACACCTGCCCCCACACCCTGTTGGGGGCCAGCGGCATGGACGTGGGCTTGCCCCGGGGCCAGATGGGCAACAGCGAGGTCGGCCATTTGAACATCGGCGCCGGCCGCATCGTGTATCAGGAACTGACCCGGATCACCAAGTCCATCGAGGACGGGGATTTCTTCGAGAATCCCGCGTTTTTGAAGGCGGTGGAGAACTGCAAGGCCCACGATGCCGCCCTGCATTTGTTCGGCCTCTGCTCCGACGGTGGTGTTCACAGCCACCTGGAGCATCTCTATGCTTTGGTGGAGCTGGCCAAGCGGAACGGCCTTAGCAAGGTGTATATCCACTGCTTCATGGACGGTCGCGACACCCCGCCCAAGAGCGGCAAGGGGTACTTGGAGACCCTCGAGGCGAAGCTCGCCGAGATCGGCGTGGGCAAGATCGCCACGGTCTCCGGCCGCTACTATGCCATGGACCGGGACAACCGCTTCGAGCGGGTCCAGCAGGCCTATGCGGCCCTGACCTACGGCGAGGGCTTCACCGCTCCCACGGGCCATGACGCCATGCAGCTGAGCTATGATCGGGGCGATGCGGACGAGTTCGTGAAGCCCACGGTCATCGTGGAGAACGGCAAGCCCGTGGCCACCGTGCGGCCCGACGACAGCGTGATCTTCTTCAACTTCCGTCCCGATCGGGCGCGGGAGCTGACGCGAGCCTTCATCTTCGAGGACTTTGACGGCTTTGAACGTCGGAACGGGTACTTCCCCCTGACCTACGTATCCATGACCCAGTACGACAAGACCTTCGAGGATAAGCTCACCGTGGCCTTCAAGCCCCAGACCCTGAAGAACACCCTGGGCGAGTACTTGGCCGCCAACGGCAAGACCCAGCTTCGGATCGCGGAGACGGAGAAGTACGCCCACGTGACCTTCTTCTTCAACGGTGGGGTGGAGGCGCCCAATCCCCTGGAGGATCGGTGCCTGATCCCCTCGCCCAAGGTGCCCACCTACGACATGCAGCCGGAAATGAGCGCGTACCTGGTGGCCGACGAGGTGGTGAAACGGATCGAGAGCGGCAAGTACGACGTGATGATCCTGAACTTCGCCAACCCCGACATGGTGGGCCATACGGGCGTCATGGACGCGGCTGTAAAGGCGGTCCACGCGGTGGACGAGTGCCTGGACAAGGTGGTGACCGCTATCCTCAAGTGCGGCGGTCGCTGCCTCATCACTGCGGATCATGGCAACTGCGAGTACATGTGGGACTATGAACAGAACGCTCCCTTCACCGCCCACACCACCAATCCCGTGCCCTGTGTGTACGTGGACGCGGCGGAGAAGGACGTGACGCTGCGGGAGGGCGGCCGTCTCAGCGACCTCGCTCCGACGCTGCTTGATATGCTGGGCCTGCCCAAGCCTGTCGAAATGACCGGTTCCACCCTGTTTGCTGGGTAAGATGAGCCAAAAATGGCTGAATATCACCCTTGCAAACCGTGAAACAAGGTGGTATAATACCAACCGCAGTCAATTTGGGAGGAAGTTATATGAGTCTTGCAATTGAAATCATCCTTGTTCTCGTGTCCGTCGTGCTGATCGTGGCCGTGCTGATGCAGAAGAGCAAGTCCGCCGGTCTGGGCTCCGCCTACGGCAGCGATACCGAAACCTTCGGCGTGAAGGGCCGGGAGGCCAAGAAGGATCTTCAGCTCAAGAAGATCACCCTTGTTTGTGCCGGTATCATCGCTGTGCTGGCGCTGGTTCTCATGTGCCTCGGCTGAGAAAAGCTGTATGAAAGGCGGTACAGCGATCATCGTTGTACCGCTTTTTATTTGGAAAGGTAATGGAGAAGTATGCCCGTTCATAAGGGAATAAAAGTGGCCGCCGTTAACCGGAAGGCCCGCCATGACTACTTTATCGAAGATACCCTGGAATGCGGCATCGCGCTGACGGGTACCGAGGTGAAGTCTATCCGCAAGGGTTCCCTGAACCTGAAGGACGGCTATGCCATGGTAAAGAACGGGCAGCTGCAGCTCATCGGCGTACACATCAGCCCCTATGAGCAGGGCAACATCTTCAACCACGATCCTTTCCGCACGAGAACGCTCCTCGCTCACAAGCGGGAGATCACCAAGCTCTACGGCAAGCAGCAGGCCGACGGCTACAGCCTCATCCCCCTGTCCGTCTATTTCAAGGACGGCAAAGTGAAGGTGGAGCTTGCGCTTGCCAAGGGCAAGAAGCTGTACGATAAGCGCCATGACCGAGAAGGATGCTGATCGGGAGATGGATCGGCGCATGAAGGACTACAAAGTGCGGTAGACTATCCCATGGGGGTGAAATGGTTTCGACGGGGATAGTGAGGGCCGGATAAGCGAGCCGAAGCCCCGAGCTTCGTTAAAAGCGGGAAAACTGTTAAATATAACAGACAACAACTACGCACTTCCTGTCGCTGCCTAAGCGCGTGACAGCGTCCGACTGAGAAGACCTATCGTCTCAGATACGGGCGTCATTCAGGATAGGGAACGAACCCGGGTAAGCTTTGCCCCGGGCCGGACTTTATGAAGCTACCGGATCGGTGATCCCGCCGTTGGGAGCGCCGCCAGGGGAATACTTGTACGACGGCTACGCTCGTAGAAAGTTGGGTCATCATGTCTTCGGACGGGAGTTCGACTCTCCTACGTCTTCAGCCTGGAAGAAACTTTCCTGAAAAACAGGGAGGTTTCTTTCTTTTTTGCCCCACTCATATGAAGTTTAGCTGCTGAAAACCCCCGTTTAATCTACAATCAAAAGTTCTAAAATATATAGACAGTATATAAAATGACACACGTTGATACATAGTCTATCTAATACTTTTTTCAGTGTGATAGAGATTCAGCTGTATTTTTTTCGCTGCATTACGTAAAATGACACACGATGACACATTTTTTTGGATAAATCAAATCGTGTAAAATGAAGAAGTAATGCCATGAAATAAGGCCCGCCATCGTGGCGAGCCTTTGCGCTAGATAATGTACTTATGACAGTTGAGCCGTCATATTGCTTTTAATGTACGTCTTCCAACAAGATGGTCATTTCGCGACCACTTCGTAGATGGAAGACAAGTTCTTTATCCGGCGTAACGGTAACATAGTCTACCAGTCTATGCCAGAGTGCAATATCAAACTTTTGAAGTAGTGAATCCATGCCTTGAACACCTTTGATATGAAGGGCCTAGCAGACCTAAAGAAGTTGTTGGGAGGCGAAAAGGATGCCTGAAACAAAGAAGGTCCCTGCTATTCGCTTCAATGGGTTTAGCGATGATTGGGAACAGCGTAAGTTGGGCGAAGTGGGTAAAGCTCGCTCCGGTGTAGGCTTCCCAGATATAGAACAGGGTGGTACTTCAGGTACACCGTTCTTTAAGGTTTCCGACATGAATAACGATGGCAATGAGAACGAAATGAACGTGGCGAACAACTATGTGACGGATGCTCAAATTACTGCCCGCAGATGGTCTCTGATAGAAGAGGTACCAGCCATTTTCTTTGCCAAGGTGGGGGCTGCAGTAATGCTGAATCGCAAGCGTTTATGCCGTTTTCCATTCCTTTTGGACAATAATACAATGGCCTATTCTCTTGGTAAGGATCAGTGGGATGCTGACTTTGCCAAGGCGTTATTTGAAACTGTGGATTTGACATCGTTAGTCCAGGTTGGAGCTTTGCCTTCGTATAATGCTGGCGATGTCGAAGCAATGGAAATAATGCTTCCGGATGTCACCGAGCAGCATCAAATTGGGGCATACTTCTGGCAACTCGACAACCTTATCACCCTTCATCAGCGTAAGTATGACAAGCTGGTGAATGTAAAAAAATCCATGCTGGAAAAAATGTTCCCTCGGGATGGCGCCAGTGTTCCTGAAATTCGCTTTGCCGGTTTTACTAATCCTTGGGAACAGCGTAAGTTGTCAGACCTTGCAGAGATAGTTGGCGGCGGCACCCCTGACACAAACAATTCGGCGTATTGGGATGGCGATATTGATTGGTATGCTCCGGCAGAAATGGAGGGCCAGAGATATGCCAAAGGCAGCGTCCGAAAGATTACTGAACTGGGCTTACAAAAGAGTTCGGCAAAGATACTTCCGGCTCATAGAACAGTGCTCTTTACGAGCCGTGCCGGAATCGGGAAAATGGCCATTTTACAGCGTTCAGCGGCTACAAATCAGGGATTTCAATCACTGGTGCTGAAGGACGGAACAGACCCTTATTTCATTTACTCGATGGGAGAAAAAATAAAGGATATGGCAGAGTGCGTTGCATCTGGCTCCACCTTCTTGGAAATCTCCGGAAAGATGCTCGGCAACCTCGAGGTCATGGTTCCGAACCTTAAAGAACAGGAATCCATAGCCACCTTTTTCCGGGTTATTGATGACCTTATCACCCTTCATCAGCGTAAGCTCGAGAAGTTAAAACAACTTAAAGCATCCTTCCTCGAGAAGATGTTCGTATAAGGAGCAGTAATATGGTATTTGACAAAGAACGAGATTTTTATCGATATTGCAGATCTTTTCAAGGCTGCCGGTATTGAAAACTTTGAGCATCTTCCGGAAGAAAAGAGCGAGAAAGGCAAATTCGCTAAGCTCTTCCGTCAGTTCAACACATACCTGGAAGCAGCCTATGTTCAGGGCTTTACATGGCGGAAACTACAATATGGCGATATTCAGGTCGCTCTTGATGAAACAACCTATCTAACCCTTGTCCTTCGCTATAAGGAGCTTTCATCGGGCGGCGGTGGCGGAGAAGCTCCTGAGGAAGTACCGTATGATATCGATCCATATATCACGGAGATCAACACCGGAAAGATAGACACTGACTACATGAACTCCCGTTTTGTGAAGTTCGTTAAGGCTTTGAACGATGGTGTTGATACGGAACCGATTCTGAATGAACTTCACCGATCCTTTGCTGTGCTGTCCCGTGAAGAACAGAGATTTGCCAATATGTTCCTCTTCGACGTACAGAGCGGTAGAGTAACTGTAGATGAAAGCAAGTCGCTGACAGACTATATTGCCGAGTATCGTGCAGAGGCACGAAACGATAGCATCCACAGATTTGCTGTTGGGATTGGCGTTAACGAAAAACTGCTCCGTGAGTTCATGGATCGTCATGTAACCGAGAGTAACATTAATGAGTTTGGTCTCTTTGATAAGCTGAAGGATTCCGTGGACATTGATACGGCAAAAGCGTACTTTGAACAGAAGGAAGGCCAAGAAATCAAACGGTTCCGTGTTAAGGCAAAGGTAGATAATGCTCTCCGCGCGTTTATACTGAGTGGTGGTTCAGTTGATACATTTTGAAAAACGATGAAGCCGTGTATAAATGTGTAAAATGGAAGATTTAGAGAAAAAGAAATAGCTGCCAATAAAGCCGAAAAGAATAATCGAGATGAGCAAATCGTATATAAACGTGTAAAATAGTAAGCACGTATCGGTTGGTTCAGGGTGATACACAAACAAAAGCACCGCCTCCGAGTGGTGCTTTTGTTTGTACGGCGTCGTTGGGGAGAGGAGAACTGGTCAAAGTAGTGAATGAGGCCCCAGTGAGGCCTCAGAGCTGTGACCTGAGCGAGGCCGCAGATGGGCCCGATAGGGCCGGATTCGGTAGTGAATCAAGCCCCAGTGGGGCTTGAGAGCCGAATCCTGAGCGAGTCCGCAGACGAGTGTGTTCGACTCTCCCCACCAAATGCGGGTACTCAAGAAAGGGCAAAGACTTTTCCTTTACAGCCGACCCTTCGCAAGTCCATGAACACCCCATGCCATTTTTCTTGAATATACGTCAGAAAAATGATACTATGCTGCTAAAGGTTACATTTATGGAAAAGGATTTCTATCTCCAGGACCCCTGCGGAGCTTCATCCCTGCCGTTCTGGAAAACCAACAGCATCACTATACCGGACGATATGTTGATCCTGCGGGAGGACGATCCGCGCCTTCAGTTGGCCTGTCAGATATACGTTGATACCAAGTATTTCAAGCTTATACATCGCTTGCGGGACACACATCCGCCTTGCCTGCCCGACGGCTTTCGTTTCATTCGTCCCAGCGAAAAGGATCTGTCCCGACATATCGCATCCTGCTACGATGCAGAACGAGCTTCAGAAGATGAGCTGTTCGCCTATGGTCAGCATCCCACCTATTCGCCTGATCTATGGCTGGCCATCCTGAATGAAACGACAGGCGAGATCATCGCTTCGGGCATTGCTGAACAGGATGCGACCATCCGCGAAGGCGTTCTGGAGTGGATTCAGGTCTCCCCGGCCTATCGCCGCAGGGGATGGGGCAGGATCATCGTCTACGAGCTTTTATGGAGGCTAACGGATCAGGCCGACTTCGTGACGGTCTCGGGGAAGGTCAACGAGCGCACCGCCCCTCGCGCTCTATACGAACGGTGCGGCTTTGGGGAAGCCGTCATTTGGCATGTGCTCAAAAAGAGATAGATTATCCGTGAATTGGCGGTTGTGCCCCATATATGGAGATCCAATCATCCTGAATATCCCATATCTTCCGATTTTTGCCGGGAAAATCGCATTCATATATTGAACAAAGTATGAACATATGATATGGTATAGGGCAAAGAACAAGAAAGGAGAAACGTTTATGCCCAGCCATAAAAGCCGGATGATCGGCTGCCTTTTGGGCGGCGCCATCGGGGATGCCATGGGCTATCCCGTGGAGTTCATGCGCTTTGCCGAGATCGTGCGTTACTTTGGCGGCGCGGGCGTACGCGACCTTTCCTACAGCAACCTTGTCTCTGACGATACACAGATGACCCTCTTTACGGCTGAAGGCCTGCTCAATGCCCATAAGACCGGGAAATCTCCGGTAAAGTGTGTGTATCGGTCTTATCTTAGATGGTATTATACCCAGACCGGGAACAGAATGCCCAACGTCAAATACGAAGGTGGGCTGCTGAACGAGGCGAAGATCTTCGCCTCCCGGGCCCCCGGCACCACCTGTCTTTCCAGTCTGAGCTCCGGCAAGATGGGGACCCTGGCCCAACCCATCAATCACAGTCGCGGCTGTGGCGGCGTCATGCGTGTGGCGCCCTGCGCCGTGTTCCCGTACGCCTTCGACTTGGGCTGTTGGGTCGCAGCTATCACCCACGGCCATCCCGGGGGCTACATCTCGGCGGGCGCCTTCGCCCATCTGCTGCAAAAGCTGTATTATGGTCAATCCCTGCCGGATGCGGTTAATGATCTGATCGAAGAGCTGGACGAGATCGAGGACGCGGACAGCACTCGGAATGCACTGCAGAAGGCGGTGGACGTAGCCGCAGAGGGTCGCCCCTGTGCGCCTACCGTCAAGGAATTGGGCGAGGGCTGGGTAGGGGAGGAAGCCCTGGCCATCGCCGTATACAGCGCGTTGAGTTTCCCAACGGACTTTGCACAGGCAGTGCGCCTTGCCGTGAATC
Organism: uncultured Eubacteriales bacterium; assembly: GCA_902761365.1. GTDB lineage: Bacteria > Bacillota > Clostridia > Christensenellales > CAG-138 > RUG472. The sequence continues at coordinate 93,586 of CACWJZ010000001.1, forward strand.
ATAACGGCGATTCCGATTCCACCGGCTCCATTTGCGGCAACATCATGGGCATGCTGCTGGGAGCTGGCGCCATCCCCGTGGAATGGCGGGATGGGGTGGAGATGTGCAACGTGATCCGCGCCTTTGCTGTGCGTTTGTCCGCCATTCCTCAGGAACCCTGAATCCGATTCGAACGATCAAAGAGCCTCCGGGAATGCTCCCGGAGGCTCTTCTCATATGTTCCTTATTCTGTGATACCCAGCCGCTTCTTCATGGTCTTTTCAACAGCGTTGAGGATGTTCTCATAGCCTGTGCAGCGGCACAGGTGGCCGGAGAGGAGCTTCCTGAGCTCGTCCCGGGTATAGAGCTTGCCGCTCTCCAGAATCTCCACAGCGGACATGATGAAGCCCGGCGTGCAGAAGCCGCACTGGACCGCGGTTTCGTCGATGAAGGCCTGCTGGATGTCGGACAGCTCCCCGTTGGGGCCCATAAGCCCCTCCAGGGTCCTCACGTGCTTGCCACGGACCCAGACGGCAAGGTAGATGCAGGAATTGTAGCACTCCCCATCGATGATCACGTTGCAGGCGCCGCATTCGCCCACCTCACAGCCCTTCTTCACGGAGGTCAGGCGGAAATCGTTGCGGAGCATATCGGTGAGGGAGGCCCGGCAGTCCACCATGCAGGCCACGTCCTTGCCGTTCAGATTAAATTCGATGAGCCTGTATTGATCCTTCATTTTTATTCCCATTCCTTTCGTAGTAGTTTTGCCGGTTTCGCTTGCGAAATTGCTGCGCTGGTTCGCAGCAAAGGCACAAACTACAGTGTGATAAACCTCAGTTTATCACACCTCCACAGCGCTTGGTGGCTTCGATGAGGCACCGCTTGGCCATCTCCACGGCGATATGCTGCCGGAAGGCCTTGGGCGCCCGCCAGGAATCCCGGGGATTGATGTCCTTAAGCACCTCCAGAGAGAAGGCTTCCGCGTTTTCGATGGTGAGCGCTTTGCCCTGGATGAGTGCCTCCGCAGAGGGCGCCCGCATGGGCACCGGCCCCGCCACACCGTAGGCGATACGCACCCGGTCGAAGGTCTGTTTGTCGGGGGACAGGCGCACGTTCACGGAGCAGCCCGTGGTTGCGATATCCATGGCGTTGCGCATGGCGTACTTGGAATAGGAGCCCCAGGTATTCTCATAACTCTCCTTGGGGATCAGGATGGCGGTCTGGATCTCGCCCTCCCGGATGTCCACGGTACTGGCCTTGATGTAGAAGTCCTTGATGGGCACTAGCCGCTTGCCGCTGGGTCCGGTGAGCTCAATGATGGCCTCCCAGGCGTGGAGGGTGGAGGCGGAGTCGGCGCTGGTCACGCCGTTGCAGGTGTTGCCGCCGATGGTGCCGATGTTGCGGATCTGGGGCCCGCCCACCAGGTCCACGGCCTCGCCCAGTACGTTGATGTATTTCTGGATGATGGGGTCCCGGGTGATGTGGGAGAAGCTGGTTAGGGAGCCGATGCGGATGGCCTCGTTCTCATCCAGGGACACGCCCCGCAGCTCGTCGATGAGATAGATGGAGATGAGCTCCTTTCCAGCCCGCTTGCCCTCCCGCATCTGGACCAACACATCGGACCCGCCGGCGATGATCTGGGCCTCCGGATGCGCTAGCCGAAGCTCGATGGCCTCCTGCACGCTGAAGGCCTCATACAGTTCTTTCATATCGTACATGGCTTATTTCTCCTCTCTCAAGGAATCCTGATTCCAGGGATCGTGAATGAGCCCTTCCTCGCTGAAGCGCTTGAACAGCACCTTGGGGTTCATGGGCAGATCGTCCACCTCGACGCCGGTGGCGTTCAGGATGGCGTTGCGGATGGCGGGGGCCACGGGGGTGGCCGGCGGCTCGCCCAGGGCCTTGGTGCCGAATGGGTTGGTGGGCTCGGGGTTCTCCACGAACTGGGCTTCCAGATGGGGGTGATCCAAGGTGGTGGACAGCTTGTAATCCAGCAGGTTGTTGTTGAGACCGCGGCCGGTTTTGGCATCATAGAGAAGCTGCTCGGACAATGCATAGCCGATGCCCATGCTCATGCCGCCCTCCACCTGGGCCGCTGCCAGAGCCGGGTTGATAAGCTTGCCGCAGTCGTGGACGTTGATGATCTTCTTGACCTGAGCCCGGCAGAGAGGCACGTCCACCTCCACCTCGGCAATGCAGCAGCCGAAGGAATAGGCGTTGGACTTGATCTGATAGGTGGACTCCGCCGTAATATGGACGCTGTGGGTCAGGCTGTAAAAAGCCTCCGTGGCAAGGTCGCTGAGGGGCATCAGCACCCGTCCGTCCGTGGCGCGGACGATGTTGCCCTCCTCGATGTCCAGATCGTACACTGGCGTCCGGGTCAGCTCGTTGGCATATTCCAAAATCTTCTTCTTCAGGATCAGGCCCGTCTGGGTGATGGAGAAGCCGCACATGTAGGTCTGCCTGGAGGCGTAGGCGCCCAGGCCGAAGGGGGTCACGTCCGTGTCCTGATTGGAGACCACGTGCACATCCGTATAGTCTCTGAGGCCGATGACCTCCGCCGCCATCTGGGCGTAGGCGGTGTCAGCACCCTGACCGATCTCCGTTTCGCCCACCTGCAGCTGGATGGTGCCGTCCTGGTTGAGGACCATGCGGCAGGAGGAATGCTCCAGGGAGATGGGCCAGACGCCCGTGTTGTACCAGAAGCAGGAGAGGCCGATGCCCCTGCGGATGGGGCCGGTCTGATCCTTGAACTCTTCCCTCTTCTTCCAGTAGTCCATGTAGGCGATGGCCTTGTCCATGCACTGGTTGAAGGTGTCAAAGTAGTTCTCGTTCTTGGAGAACCCGTCCTTAAAGCCCTTAGGCATGATGTGCTGGCGGCGGTATTCCACCGGGTCGAGGCCCAGGGCCTTGCACACGTCGTCCGTGTGGCTCTCATAGGCGAACATGGCCTGGGGGATGCCATAGCCGCGCATGGCGCCAGACACGGATTTGTTGGTGTAGACCGTGTAGGCGTCGGCCTCCACGTTGGGGCAGGGGTACATCTGGGGGAAGCAGCCCATGCCCTTGGCGGCGATGGAATGGCCGTGGGAGGCGTAGGCGCCCTGGTCGGAGAATACCTCCAACTTCCTGGCTACGTAGGTGCCGTCAGTCCGCACATAGGAGATGATGTGGAACTTTATAGCGTGACGGACCCGGTTGCTGATGAAGGTGTCCTCCCGGGGGATGTCGATCTTCACCAGCCGCCCGCCCAGCTCCTTGCAGATCCAGCCACACAGGGGCTCATAGAGGGTGTCCTGCTTGTTGCCGAAGCCGCCGCCGATGTAGGGCTTGATGATGCGGACGGAGCCCCAGGGCACGCCCATGGCCTGACCCACCGTGCGGCGCACGATGTGGGGGATCTGTGTGGAGGAGACGATGACGGTCTTTCCGGCCTCCTCGTATGCGTAGCAGATAAAGTTTTCAATGTGACAATGCTGCACCGTGGGCGTGGTGTACCACTTGTCGATGCAGATGAGGCCAGGCTCCTTCCGGGCTTCCTCGTAGTTGCCGTTGCGGATGGAAGTGTGCTTAAGGATGTTGTGGGGGAACCCATCGTGGATCTGGGGCTGGCCCTCCTGCATGGCCTCGATGGGGTCGAGCACGAAGGGCAGCGTCTCATACTCCACCTTCACAAGCCGGGCCGCCTGGGCGCAGGCCACCTCGTTCTCCGCCACCACAGCCGCCACGTCGTCGCCATAGTAGCGCACGTGCCGGTTGAGCAGGAGCCGGTCCGCCACGTCCTGATGAGCTTCCTCCACGGACCAGGGATGGCCGGCCGTGGGGAATGGGATGTCCGGCACGTCGAAGCAGGTGAAGATCCGGACTACGCCCGGCACCTTCTTGGCTTCGGAGATGTCCACCGACTTCACAAAGCCATGGGCGATGGTGGACCGCACCACCCGAATGAGCAGGGCGCTCCTGTCGCACAGGTCGTCCGTGTACTTGGCACGTCCGGTCACCTTGTCGAACGCATCCACACGGGGCACGCTTTTTCCTACGATCATGAATGTCCTCCTTACTGTATGAACTGCATCTTGGTCACGTGGAACACGCCCATATCCGTGATGCGCACGTGGGGGATCACAGGCAGGGCGATGAAGGAAAGGGTCACGAATGGATCGCCGTCCGCATATTCACCGATGGAGCGGAAGGCGGTGAGCAAAGCTTCCTGGCGGGTGATGATCTCCTGGAGGGGCAGGTCGCTCATAAGGCCCGCGATGGGCATGGGGAGCTGCGCCAAAACCTTGCCTTGGCTCACGACCACAAAGCCACCCGAGGAAGCCTCCAGAGCGTCCACCGCCGATAACATATCCCCGTCATTGTCGCCCACCACGATCAGGTTGTGGGAGTCGTGGCCCACGGTGGAGGCGATGGCGCCGTTTTCAAGGCGCATCCCCTTGAGGATGCCCACGCCCACCCGACCGGAGGACATGTGCCGCTCGAAGACGGCTGCCTTCAAAAGCTCCGGGGTGGGTGCGAACTTGCCCTCTTTCTCGGGCACGGTCTCAAAGGTCAGGTTGGTGAGCAGCTCGCCCGGGACCAGGTTGATGACGGGCATGTCTGCATGGACGGGCAGGTCCAGGATGCCCGGCTTGCGGGGCGCCAGATGGACGCTGTTATAGATGCGGGGGTCGCGCTTAAGGAGCGTGTCGGGATGGGGCTCGAATCGGATGCCGTTGGTAAAGACCATAAGGGCGTTGAAATCGGTCAAATTGTCGAACAGGACCATGTCCGCCCGGTACCCGGGCGCGATGGCGCCGTAGCGCTGGAGCCCATAGGTCTCAGCGGCGTTGATGGTGGCCATCTGGACGGCTTCGATGGGGGGGATGCCGTTGGCTACAGCCCGGCGCAGAATGTAGTTGATATGGCCCTCCCGCTCGATGTCGCCCAGGTGCTTGTCGTCGGTACAGAAGAGCATCCGCCGGGTGGGGAGATGGTTCTCAGCCACCTTGCGCATGAGCTCCTCCACGCCACGGCAGGCGGAGCCCAGACGGATATGGAGTCGCATTCCTTTACTCAGCTTTTCATAAAACTCTTCGTACTGAGAGCATTCGTGATCGGTTCGGGGACCGGCGATGCAGTAGGCGTTGAGCTGGTCGCCGGAAAGGAGCGGGGCATGGCCGTCGATGGGCCGTCGCTCGAACAGCTTCAGCTTATCCAGCATCTCACCATCACCCGTGACAACCGCCACATAGTCCATGACCTCGCCGAGACCGATGACCCGCTTTTGGTTCATGAAGGGCTCCATATCGCTGGCTACCAGCTTGGCGCCGCTGGTCTCAAAGCTGGTACAGGGGACGCAGGAGGGGATCATGAGGAATACGGAGAGGGGAGCCCACTCTGTCTGATCCAGCATATACTGGATGCCGTCCGTGCCGCAGACATTGGCGATCTCATGGGGATCGGCGATCACAGTGGTGGTTCCCTGCTTCAGCACGCATTCGGCGAAGCGGAGTGGATGGGCCATGGAGGATTCGATGTGCACATGGCCGTCGATGAGGCCGGGGCAGAGGAAAGCGCCTTCCGCATCGATCTCCTCTCGGCCGGAATAGGAGCCGATGCCCAAGATGATGCCGTCGCGAACGGCCACATCGCCTTTTTCGATGGTGCCCGTGAACACGTTAACGATGTTCGCGTTTTTGATGACAAGGGCAGCGTTGCGAGATGTGGCGTTCAGGATTGCATTGCGTAATCTGTTCTTGTCCATCTTTATATCCTCCCATTGCGTAGTATAACACATAGGATAAAATGTTGGAAGATGGTCCAATTATTTTTTTGAAAGATGTACGCTTTTTCTCCTGTCTATGGTATAATCCATATATAAACAGGAGGACATGCATATGCGTATACTGATCAAAAACGCTTCTTTGGTGTTGGAAGATCGGGTGGAAGCGGGCGACCTGCTCACCGAGGGACGAAGGATCGTCCAGATCGGCGGAACAATTGATGCGCCTGCGGACCGGGTGATCGACGCCGCGGGCTGCTACGTGTTCCCCGGATTCATCGACACCCACACTCATTTCGATCTCGAGGTGGGCAGCACCGTCACGGCGGACGACTTTGTCACGGGCACGAAAGCCGCTGTGATAGGCGGCACCACCACGGTGCTGGACTTTGCCACCCAGGAGCGTGGCATGACCATGATGGGCGCCTTCCGCAAGTGGGAGAACAAAGCGAAAAGCAGCAGCTGCAACTACGGCTTCCATATGGCCGTGTCCGAGTGGAACGATGCGCGGATCGCGGAAGTCCCCCTCATGATCGAGAATGGTGTCACCTCCTTCAAGATGTACATGGTCTACGACAATATGCGCCTCAGCGACGGGGTCATGTATGAAGCCATCAAGCATTTAGCCAAGGAGGACTGCATCATCGGCATCCACTGTGAAAACGACGACATCATCAAGGCCCGGGTGAAGGAGCTGAAGGCGGCGGGGAAGACCGCCTCCCGGTATCACGCCGTCTCCCGGCCCAACGTGGTGGAGGCGGACGGCGTGGGCCGCCTCATGGACGCGGCGTATCTGGCGGGCGGTCCCGCCTGGGTGGTGCACCTGTCCACAAAGGAGGGTCTGGCCATCGCCCGCCGCGCCCGGGAGCGGGGCCAAGAGGTGTATCTGGAAAGCTGTCCCCAATACCTGGTTTTGGAGGAGAGCATGTACGATGCTCCCGACGGCGCCAAGTTCGTCATGTCGCCTCCCCTGCGGTCCCAGGCGGATCAGGAGGCGTTGCTGCACGCCATGGGCACCGGCGAGATCGACTGGATCGGCACGGACCACTGCTCCTTCACCATGGCGCAGAAAGCGACGGGGAAGGACGACTTCTCCAAGACTCCCAACGGCGGCGCCGGGGTCCAGAATCGGGCGGAGATCGTCTACTCTCGGGCCGTGAAGGGCGGGTATATCGATATGCTGAAGATGGGCCAGCTCCTGTCCACCAGGGCTGCCAAGCTTTTCGGCATGTACCCCCGCAAGGGCACACTGCGGGTGGGGAGCGACGCGGACATCGTCGTCTTCGATCCCAACGCCCCCCACACCATCCACGCGGCCACCAACCTTCACAACTGCGACAATTCGCCCTATGAGGGGTACGAGGCTGCGGGCAGAACGCGAGACGTGATCCTGAACGGACAGCTGGTGGTGGAGAACGGAAAGCTAATTGCCGCGAGCAAGGGCGAATACGTCCATCGGGACCGCTGCGGCCGGTATCGGCAATGAAGCTGGCCTGCCTGCTAACAGCCGCCGGCACCGGCAGCCGCTTCGGCGAGGATAAGCTACGAATGCCCGTACGGGGGGAGCCCATGGGCGTCCTCACCCTGAACGTGCTGTGTCAAGCGCCATTCGATCTCAAGGTGCTGGTCACCAGTGAGGATAAGGAATACCTTATGGCGGCCGCCTGGGAGAAGGGGTTCGCCGTGGTCATCAATCCCGCCCCGGAGCGGGGCATGAGTTCCAGCGTTCGTATGGGCACGGCGCATATCCTGAAAACAGGCACTTATGATGGCATACTGTACGCCGTGGCCGATCAGCCGAACCTGAGCGCGGACACCGTGAAGCGACTGGCGGAAGCCTTTCTACACGAACCCCGGTATATCTGGGCCCCCGTGGCCGACGGCAGGCGGGGTAATCCGGTAATCTTTCCCGCCTTCCTGTTTGCGGAGCTGCTGGAGGTCGAGGGAGACCGGGGGGGACGGCAGGTTATCGCCGCCCATCCGGAGCTGCTCAGGACCATCGATGTATCGTCTACAGAGCTGAAGGACATCGACACAAAGGAGGACATGCGCATATGCTGACCGCATTGAAGGGCAATATCCTGGAAGCCTTGTCGCCGGACATCCTGGGCGTCCATCCCAACAGCTATCTGGTGCTGGAGGATGGCCGGGTGGCGGGCATCCATACGGTCCTCCCGAAATCCATGGGGGAAGCTGCCGTAACGGATTTCGGTGGCGCCCTTATCCTGCAGAGCTTTGCCGACATGCATCTGCACGGCCCCCAATACGAGATCACGGGCACGGGCATGGATAAGCCTCTTCTCCAATGGCTGGAGGCCTACGCTTTCCCCACGGAAGCAAAATATGCTGACGCGGACTACGCCCGAAAGCAGTACCGTATCCTGGCCCATGACCTCATTCAAAACGGCACCACCCGGGTCGCCATGTTCTCCTCTCTGCACACGGACGCCACGCTGATCCTCATGGAGGAGCTGGAGAAGGCAGGCGTCACCGGCTATGTGGGCAAGGTGAACATGGACCGCAACGCACCGCCATACCTCTGTGAGACCACCGAGGAGAGCGAGAAGGAGACCTTGCGCTGGTTGGAGGCGTGCAAGCGGTTCACCCTGGTGAAGCCCATCCTGACGCCTCGATTCGCGCCCTCCTGCTCGGATCGGCTGCTGTCCTTCCTGGGGAAGCTGAAGGCGGAGCGGAATTTGCCCGTTCAATCCCATCTATCGGAGAACACGGGAGAGATCGCCCTGGTGGCGCAGCTGTTCCCCGATTGCCCCCAATACTGGGAGGTTTACGACAAGTATGGCCTGTTTGACCGGAACACGCTCATGGCCCACTGCGTTCACAGCGATGCCCGTGAGCGCACAGCCATGCGCATGCGGGACGTTCATCCGGTCCACTGCGCCAGCTCCAACAACTCCCTCATGAGCGGCATCAGCCCTGTGGCTCAGATGCTGCGGGAGGAGCAGGCGGTTTGCCTGGGCTCCGACGTGTCCGGCGGAACTACCCTGTCCATGCTGCGGACCATGGCCAACTCTATTTCTTCCTCCAAGGATCGGGGCAGCATGATGCAGGATCAGAGCCAGGCCATTTCCATCGAGCAAGCCTATTATATGGCCACGGGCGCTGGGCAAAGATTCCTGGGACACGGCGTCGGTTTTGCCGAAGGCGAGCCGCTCCATGCCGTCGTGCTGGATGATACGGGGTTGCCGAAGCTACCTAACATCACCTTCAGGGAGCGGCTCTTACGGGCCGTGTACCGGCTGGATGACAGGCACATCCGCGCGGTCTACAGCGAGGGCCTCCGCCGCCTTTAATTGCATGATGCACAGGGAAAGCGTCCATCCTATGAAAAAGGATGTGACGCTTTTTGTATCTCTATCAACCCTGTCTGCTGACCATGGCCCTGTACGCCTGGGCGTTTGATACCCATAAAGGGAAAGGCCATTGGTTGAGGCTCCTGCTTCCGCTGGTCTTCCTGTCCATATCGGAATGGGAGCTGACCTATACGCGCTTATGGCTCTATCCGGCTGCCCTTCTTATGCCCGTGCTCTTTCTTTGGAGAAAGCCCCAAATGGTAGCTTGGACGGAGGTGTTGACTGCCGCATTCTTCGGCGGGCTGCTGTGTTGGAAGATAGGAGACTTCTGGCCGCTGTTTCCCGCGCTCACAATGCTACGCGTGGCGCTGATGCTCGTTACCGTATGTCTCCTGTGCCGCAATCGGGAGGATCGACTTCTTGCCTGTACGTTAAGCGGTCTGTTCTGTGAACTTTTCTTCTGTCTCAGCGAATATATGTTCTTTTCCTTTTGCGTGATCCGCTTGGGCTCGCGGGAAGCGTTGAGCCTTGGCACAACTGTCATCTGCACCGGCTTGCTTCTTGAACAGGTCCGCCTGTGCTTTTCTGCAAGGCAAAATCATACCGTTTCCATAGGAAATTGACGGAATCGAAAAAAAATACTTGCATTTTTCGCTCCGATGTGTATAATTAAATCCTGTCAAGGGGTTATAGCTCAGCTGGTTAGAGCGCCACGTTGACATCGTGGAGGTCATTGGTTCGATTCCAATTAACTGCGACGGGAAGATTGAGGCTCATCACAGCTAGACCACCTGCCGAGAGGCGGGTGTTATCACTCAGACGGACGGCATCTCGGGATTTCCCTGACACAACTGTTGCGGAATTGTGTAATGGCAGCACCTACGACTCTGACTCGTATTGTCTAGGTTCGAATCCTAGTTCCGCAGCCAACAAAAATGAGACACATCCATGTGTCTCATTTTTGTTACTCGAAACGGATTAGGATTCGAAGGGCACAGAAGTGAATGAAGCCCCAGTGGGGCTTCAGAGCTGTGCCCCGACCAAGCGGCAGCGCGAATCGAATCCCAGATCCGCAGCCACTTTTTACAACTGTAAACAACATTTTGCATTTTATCCGCATATTGATAATTCTTTTGTGACGTTTTGGACGAATCTCCTATGTATGCTGATGCCATACGAGGAAGGGAGAGAACAAAATGAAACGTCTGATCATTCTGTTACTATGCGCTTTGCTGCTTACCGGCTGCCTGCCCACACCGGAGGTGGAGATCATCCCCAACAAGGGCGAGCAGAAAACGTGGCAGGTGGAAGCCCAGCCCTATGTGCCGGAGCAACCGACGGAGACGGCCATGCCCGAGAAATCCCTAACAGCTACCGAAACGACCGCAGAGCCTGAGGCGCATTTCAGCCCCCTGTATGAGGTGCTGTGCGCCTGTCCCACCTGGAGCACGGAGAACAACGACTATGGCTTTCGCATCACCGCTCAGGACTGTCCCATCCTCCTGCCGGAGCTGACCGCTGTGCCCGTGGTGGAGGCGGCGCAACGCTCCTTCACCCAGAAGGACATCGATGCGGTGGCCGCGGCCATGTTCCCGGCGGACACGGTGTGGTACCCGGAGGTGCTCTGGACCAAGGAGGAGCTGGCGGACATGATGCAGCGGACCATGGAGGAGGCAGCTCTGGGCGACCCCAACGCCAAGGAAAACGGCCACAACGCCAAATACTTTGAGGACAAGCTGGCCATGTACAAACAGCGATACGACGAAGCACCCTTTGCGGACGAGATCGTCCCCACCACGCTTGAAATCAACGACTGTCAGGACGATATTCGGTTAAATTCACCCGAGAAAAAATACCCCGGTGTGAAGGTGGAGGCGCGGGTCAACGGGGAGCATTGGACCCTCTCCGGCCGCACGTCCGTGAATGACCCGCTGACCACCTATCTGGAGGCCAGGCGCGGCGATCTCTGGACCGATCTGCAGCAGCCCCTGGATGCGCCTTATGGAGTGCAGATGACCCGGGAGGAGGCTATATACAAGGCAAACGCGTTCGTGCAGACCGTCACCGGCTCAAATGAGTACAGCGTCTGCTATTGTGCGCCGTTGATGGCTCATCCGAATTTTGAGAATGAGGATGGAGAGATTCTTGCCGCCAGCTTGCCTGATCGGTATTCCCAGTGGGGTCTGGTACTCATGCGTACCTTCAACGGCTGTCCCTCCGCCTTCGCCAGCGAGGAGGTGGGCGGCAGCATGGATTCTACCGTCAGTCAGCCCGTCCAATACGAGCGCATGGAGCTCCACATAGACGATCAGGGCGTCAGCTACTTCCGCTGGAACACGCCCATGGAGGTGACCGGCGTGGTCAGCTCCAACGCCCGGCTCATTTCTTTCGACGAGGCGGCCCAGCGCGCCATGTCCCAGATCGCCGCCCGGTGGAAGTATACCGTGGAGAACGATCGAAAGAATGGAAAGGAGCTGACCGTCTATATCAACCGGGTCACCTTCGGCCTCTGGCGCATCGCCAAGAAGAACGGCGGGTTCTATTATGTACCGGTATATCATTTCTTCAGCGACGGCAGCAACGTAGATTGGAAGGAGTACGTGGACGACAATCCTCGCAGCGGAAGCGCCGACATATTGGGTATCAGCCGCAGCTCCACCTATCGGGAACGGTTTTTGAAATGCCTCGAAAAGGAGGAGAACTACTATATGCTGCAGGCCTTCTGCCGGGTCTTCGGCGGAGAATACTGGGGCGGCGTCACGGTGAACGCCCTGGACGGCACCATCATCGACAAGGACAAGGGGTATTGAGGTATGAAGAGATCGTTGGTAATCATCGTAACGCTGCTGCTGTTGCTGACCGCCTGCCAGCCCACGCCGGAGGTGGACGCCGTGCGGCAAAAGAACCAGGGGGATATGATCGACATGGCGAAGACTGCGCCGGTTGGGGTATTCGAAACTAAAGAGGCCGTCCATGTGCAGGTGGAGACCCAGGCTCCCGACTTTCGGGCCCTCTACGATATCCCGGAGCATCTGACGCGAGAGCTGACGGGAGCGGAGGGGCGGCTGGTGGTCCACATCGACGCGGACGTGAAGGTGCCTACGAAGGCCATGCCCATCGTGCGGGTGCATCCCGTGGATTTCTCCCAGGAGTTCGTTTCTCAGCTGTGGGACAAGCTCATCGGCGATACGGAGATGTACATCGAATCCAATGAGCGGACGAAGGAGGTCATCGAGAAGCAGATGGAGTACTATCTCTCCATCGCCGACGGTGAATATGACAACGGCATGGAGACGCCGGAGGAGGCCCTGGAGGAGCTGAAACGGCTCCAGGAGGAGTATCTGACCGCCCCCGAGGGCAAGCCGCCGGAACGAGCCGATGGGACCCTGCAGCAGCTGGAGGTCACTTCGGAGCAGGGAGCCCATTGGGCCAGCTATACGGGCCTGGAGGCCTATGACCCCAAGACTTACAAAAGCTTCAGGGTCCGCAACAACTGCGACAACGACACGCTTATCCAGGGGAAAGGGGAGGGGCTGCCCGTGACCCGGGGTGCGGGCCTGTACTACAATTCCTCCGGCAATACGCCCCATCCCTATGATCCCCGGGAGCGGTATCCCCGCATCTGGGTAAACCGGGACGATCCCCTGCCGGAAGGCGTGGATAATTTTTTGAAAACCACGCCTGGGGAGGCGTGGGAAAGAGCGGAGAGCATATTGAAGGAGATGGGCCTATCCGACAGCTTCCAGGTGGCCGCAGTGCGTTTGATGCCCGATGTGGATTGGGAGGTGAGCTCTCTTGGGCGGACCATAACGAAGGGGATAAAGGGCTACGCCTATCAGACCCATTTCTCCCGCATGGTCCGCGGCGTGCCCTGCAACAGCACCCAGCGATTCAGCATCTATCTCTTTTCATTCAAAGACCTGACGGCCCCCTCCTGGCAGCCGGAGCAAATGGAGCTGTGGTTCGATGACGGCCCGGACTACTCCTTCTCCTGGGCCTCGCCTCAAGCAACGGACGAAGTGCTGGTAGAGGACAGCACCCTGCTGCCCTTCGACTCGATCCTTGACATCGTGGAAAAGCGACTGCCGCTGCTGCTGGACGACTACGCCCGAGACAAACGGCTGGGGGAGGAGGGGCTATCGGTAGACATCAACCGGGTGGCCCTGGGCCTCTGGCGCATCCGGGAAAAGGATTCGGTGGAGACGGGGCTGCTGGTGCCCGCCTGGTGCTTTTATCTGGACATGGACATCCACACGGAGGACTACGACGGCGGGCGGCGGCCGGAGGACCTGCTCATTATCAACGCCGTGGACGGCACGCTGATCGATCCCTGGAACGGGTATTGAAACAAACCGACACAAGGAACAGCTGTATGGCTGTTCCTTTTCTTTTTTCAAAAGATATATGCGCTTTTCTCTTCCCAGCCACCACATCTTGTGGTATACTACTAAAAAAATGGGGAGGTTGTTGACTGATAATGAGTGTGAACGAAATGATCCAGGACGCCATGACCATTCAGCTGGACTACGAGCTGCCAGAATATCCTGCCTTTGTAGAGGGCATTCGCCGGGCGCCTCGCCGTGAATCCCATATGACCGAGGCCGACAAAGCCCTGGCCATCAAGAACGCCCTGCGCTATATCCATCCCGATCACCATGAACAGATGGCCAAGGAGTTTGCCCAGGAGCTGGAGACCCGGGGCCGCATCTACGGCTATCGGTTCCGTCCCGCCGGGAAGCTTTATGGCAAGCCCATCGATGAATACAAGGGCAGCTGCATTGAAGGCCGGGCCATCCAGGTCATGATCGACAACAACCTGGACTTCGATGTGGCCCTCTATCCCTACGAGCTCACCACCTACGGCGAGACCGGCCAGGTCTGCCAGAACTGGATGCAGTATCGGCTCATCAAGAAGTACCTAGAGGCCCTGACCGATGAGCAGACGTTGGTGGTCATGTCCGGTCACCCCCTGGGCCTGTTCCATTCCCATAAGCTGGCTCCCCGGGTCGTCATCACCAACGGCCTCATGGTGGGCACCTTCGACGACCAGGAGCATTTCAACCGGGCGGCGGCCCTGGGCGTGGCCAACTACGGCCAGATGACCGCCGGCGGCTGGATGTATATCGGGCCGCAGGGCATCGTCCACGGCACCTTCAACACCCTGCTGAACGCGGGCCGGCTGAAGCTGGGCATCCCCAAGGACAAGGACCTTTCCGGGCGGCTGTTCGTCTCTGCAGGCCTCGGCGGCATGAGCGGCGCCCAGGGCAAGGCGGCCATGATCGCCGGCGCCGCCGCTATCATCGCGGAGGTGGACGATTCCCGCATCAATACCCGCTATACCCAGGGCTGGGTGAGCCATCGGACCGCCAGTCTGGAGGAGGCCACCCAGATCGCTCTCGACCATCAGGAGGCGGGCGAGCCCTGCGCCGTGGCCTACAACGGCAACATCGTGGACCTTCTCGAGTACCTGTACGAGAAGGGCGTCCATGTGGACCTGATGAGCGACCAGACCTCCTGCCACGTGCCCTACGACGGCGGATACTGCCCCCAGGGCCTGACCTTCGCTCAGCGCACTGAGATGCTGGACAAGGACCCCGAAGGCTTCCGCAAGCTGGTGGACAAGACCCTGCATCATCATTACGAGATGATCTGCAAGTTCCACGAGAAGGGCACCTACTTCTTCGACTACGGCAACAGCTTCCTGAAGGCCGTCTACGATTCCGGCGTGAAGAGCGTCTGCCTCCTACGTGGAGGATATCCTGGGGCCCCAGCTCTTCGACTTCGGCTACGGTCCCTTCCGCTGGTGCTGCCTCTCCCGGAACCCCGAGGATCTGGACAAGACCGACGCGGCCGCCGCGGAGTACATCCGCACCCATAACCGCCGATACCAGGATTACGACAACTACGTCTGGGTCCGGGACGCCAAGAAGAACAAGCTTGTGGTGGGCACCCAGTGCCGCATCCTCTATCAGGACGCCATGGGCCGCATGAACATCGCGCTGAAGTTCAATGAGATGGTCCGCAACGGGGAGATAGGTCCCGTGATCCTGGGCCGCGACCACCACGACACCGGCGGCACCGACGCCCCCTTCCGCGAGACCTCCAACATCAAGGACGGCTCCAACATTATGGCCGATATGGCCACCCAGTGCTACGCGGGCAACGCGGCCCGGGGCATGAGCTATATCGCCCTGCATAACGGCGGCGGCACCGGCATCGGCCGGGCCATCAACGGGGGCTTCGGCATGGTGCTGGACGGCTCCGAGCGGGTTGACACCATCCTGCGCATGGCCATGCCCTGGGACACCATGGTGGGCGTGGCCCGTCGCAGTTGGGCCCGGAACGAGAACGCCATGGCCACCGCAGCCGAATACAATCAGAAGTTCAGGGAAACGGATCATATCACCTTGCCGTATGTGGCAGAGGATCAAGTCGTAGAGGCCGCTTTGCGAGCCGTGGAGGCGTAACATGCTGAACACCATCATGGAATGCGTACCCAATTTCAGCGAGGGCCGGGATCTATCTAAAGTGGAAAAGATCGTGGACGCCTTTCGGGGCAAGGAAGGGGTCAAGCTCCTGGACTACTCCAGCGACAAGGACCACAACCGAACCGTGGTGACGGTCATCGGCGAGATCGACCCTCTGGGCGACGCAGTCATCGAAGCCATCGGTATCGCGGCTCAGCTCATCGATTTGACCCACCATCAGGGGGAGCACCCCCGCATGGGGGCCGCTGATGTGGTCCCGTTCATCCCCCTCAAAAACTGTACCGTGCAGGAGGCGGACGCCCTGGCCAAGCGGGTGGGGAAGGAGGTAGCCGACCGGTTCCATATCCCCAGTTTCCTGTATGAAAAGTCCGCCACCGCGCCCCATCGGGAGAATCTGGCCGCCATCCGCAAAGGACAGTTCGAGGGCATGTTCGAAAAGATGAAGCTGCCCGAGTGGAAGCCCGATTTCGGTCCCGATGCACCCCATCCCACGGCGGGCGTGTTCGCTGTTGGCGCCAGGATGCCCCTGGTGGCCTTCAACGTGAACCTGGATACACCCAACCTGCAGATCGCCAAGGACATCGCCGCCCGGGTCCGTCACAGCAGCGGCGGCTATGCCTTCATCAAGGCTCTGGGCGTCATGTTGGAGGAGCGGCACATCGCTCAGGTGTCCATGAACCTGACGGACTACACCCATACCGCTGTCTATCGGGCTTACGAAGCCGTGAAGATGGAGGCGCGGCGCTACGGCGTCAACGTGATGGGGACTGAGATCATCGGCATGGTGCCCATGGCCGCCCTCATCGATTGCGCCGAATACTACCTGCAGGTGGAGAATTTTTCCCTGAAGCAGGTGCTGGAAAACAACTTCTGAGGTATCGCTATGGAAATGCAGGATATGAACGTGCGGGAGCTGATTGAGCTCACCGCTTCCAATGCTCCGGCGCCCGGCGGCGGAGCCATTGCCGCCCTATCCGGCGCCTTTGGAGCTGCCTTGGCCGCCATGGTGGGAAGCCTGACCCTGGGCAAGAAGGGCTATGAAGACGCCCAGGAGGAGATGGCAGAGATGACCGACAAGGGCAAAAACCTGGCGAAAAAGCTTCTTGCCGCCATGGACAAGGATGCCAATTCCTTCAACGGCTATATGGCTGCCCTCGGCATGCCCAAGGGGACGGAGGAGGAGAAGACGATCCGCCGGGCCGCCATGCAGGATGCCTTGAAGAGCGCCTCATTGGTGCCGTTGAACACAGCAAAAACGGCGGCGGAGGTGTTTCCTCTGGCGGAAGCTGCGGTGAAAAGCGGCAACAGGAATGCCGTCACTGACGGACTGGTCGCGGCCATGATGGCCCGCACGGCCGTCCTGGGTGCCCTGCTGAACGTGAAGATCAACTTGGGATCTATCAAGGACGAAGCCTTTGTGCAGGAACTGCAGGCAGCATGCGGCGCCTTGCAGGAAGAAGCTATCGCCGCGGAGCAGCGTATCCTGGACCTGGTGCCCGAGCTGAAATAAGGAGTTGCCATGCCTGTCACGGTCATTGAAAACATAGGCCTGTTGGCCACGCCTGTGGGCCGCACCGCCCGTTCCAGCAAGGAGCAGAGAGATATTCAACTGCGGCAAAATGCCTGGCTTGCCTTTGAAAACGGCGTCATCACGGCCATAGGCGAGGGCAGAACTCCAGCGGCAGATGCACATATAGACGCTTGCGGTAAGTTGGTCACCCCCGGACTCGTCGACCCCCATACCCACCTCGTCTTCGGCGGATGGCGACAGCATGAGTTGGCTATGAAGCTGAAGGGCGTTACATATTTGGAAATCCTTGCAGCGGGTGGTGGCATCCTGTCCACCGTAAATAAGACCAGAGCTGCATCGATGGAGGAGCTAGCGGACAAGGCGGAGAAAGAGCTGGAAAAGATGCTCCGCCTGGGCGTCACCACCTGCGAATGCAAATCCGGCTACGGGCTCGCCACAGAGGAAGAAATGAAGATGCTCCATGCCGTTCAGCTCCTTCGTGAAAGGCAACCCGTGGAGCTGGTAAGCACCTTTATGGCGGCCCACGCTTTGCCGGTGGAGTATTCAGCCGATCGAGAGGGGTATATCCGGCTCATCATTGACGAGATGCTGCCGCGAGTAGCAGAAGAACATCTGGCTGAATTTTGCGACGTGTTCTGCGAAACGGGGGTGTTCACCCCTGATGAATGCAGGCGCATCCTTCTGGCCGCTCAGCAACTGGGTCTTGCCGCCAAATGCCACAGCGACGAGATCGACCCCATCGGCGGCACTGAGATGGCTGGGAGCATCGGCGCTGTGTCCTGCGAGCATCTGATCCGCTGCCAGCAGAGCGGCATCGAAGCCATGAAGAGCGGTGGCACCGTGGCCTGTCTGCTGCCCGCTACCTCCTTCTATCTGGGCGCTACCTTCGCCCCGGCCCGACAGATGATCGATGCTGGCGTGCCCGTGGCCTTCGGCAGCGACTTCAATCCCGGGTCCTGCCCCTGCAGAAACCTGCCTCTCGCCATGAACATCGGCTGCTATCGCTATCGTATGACCCCGGAGGAATGTTTGACGGCGGTCACCCTGAACGCAGCGGCGGCCATCCACCGAGCGGATCGGCTGGGAACCCTGGAGGTTGGAAAGCAGGCGGACATCCTCATCTGGGACGCGCCGGACCTGGAGTATGTTTTCTATCGCTTCGGCGATTCGCTGGCGGACACCGTCATCAAAAACGGTGCCGTCGTTTAAACGCAAAACTGATCCCATGGAGGGGAAAACTATGGAATGGAAATCGGACATCGAGATCGCACAAGCCACCCCTATGACGCCTATCACGAAGATCGCAGCTGACCTGGGCGTGGACGAACAGTACATCGAACAATACGGTCCCTATAAAGCCAAGATCTCCCTGGAGTATCTGCGTGCTTGTCAGAAGCCCAGCGGAAAGCTGATCCTAGTCACTGCCATTACGCCGACACCGGCTGGTGAAGGGAAGACCACCACCACGGTAGGCCTGGCGGACGGACTGAAACGGATCGGCAAAAACGTGGTGGTCGCCCTCCGGGAGCCTTCTCTGGGGCCGGTGTTCGGCATCAAGGGCGGCGCGGCCGGCGGCGGTTACGCCCAGGTGGTGCCCATGGAGGACATCAATCTGCACTTCACCGGTGATTTTCATGCCATCGGCGCGGCCAACAATCTGTTAGCGGCCATGTTGGACAATCACATCCAGCAGGGGAATGCATTGGGCATCGACCCTCGCAGCATCACCTGGAAGAGGGCCGTGGATATGAACGATCGCCAGCTTCGCTTCATCGTGGATGGCTTGGGCGGCAAGGCCAACGGAACGCCCCGGGAGGATGGATTCGACATCACCGTGGCCAGTGAGGTCATGGCGGTGCTATGCCTTGCCGACGGTATCATGGACCTGAAGACGCGGCTCTCTCGTATCGTGGTGGGCTATACCTACGACAACCGCCCCGTCACTGCCGGAGACCTGAAGGCGGCGGGCGCCATGGCTGCCCTGCTGAAGGACGCTTTGAAGCCCAACCTGGTTCAGACTTTGGAACACACCCCGGCTCTTGTCCACGGCGGCCCCTTCGCCAACATCGCTCACGGTTGCAACAGCGTGACGGCCACCAAACTGGCATTGAAGCTTGGCGACTACTGCGTCACGGAGGCCGGCTTCGGTGCGGACCTGGGCGCAGAAAAATTCTTCGACATCAAGTGCCGCATGGCGGGATTGAAGCCGGATGCGGTGGTGGTCGTGGCCACCATCCGGGCTCTCAAGCATCATGGCGGCGCTGGCAAGGATCAGCTGACGAAGGAGAATTTGACAGCCCTTGAGAAGGGGCTGCCGAACCTGTTGCAACATGTTTCCAACGTGAAGAACACCTTCGGCTTGCCGGCAGTGGTAGCCATTAACCGCTTCCCCCAGGACACTGAGGCGGAGATAGCGCTGCTGGAGGAAAAGTGCCATGAGTTGGGTGTGAACGTTGTCCTGTCTGAGGTCTGGGCCAAGGGTGGTGAAGGCGGCATGGAGCTGGCACGCGAAGTGGTCCGCCTGTGCGAACAGCCAAACAACTTCCACTTTGCCTATGAGACAGATGAGAGCATATTCGATAAGCTCACTCACATCGTGCAGAGGGTGTACCATGGCAACGGTGTGGAGCTGACCCCCGGCGCTCAAAAGCAGATGAAACGGCTGGAGGAACTTGGCTTTGGCAAGCTGCCCGTATGCATGGCCAAGACCCAATATAGCTTCTCCGACGATCCTAAGAAGCTGGGTGCGCCAAAGGACTTCACCGTCCAGGTCAGGAATCTGAAGGTCTCCGCCGGCGCCGGATTCATCGTGGCATTGACGGGGGAGATCATGACCATGCCGGGGCTGCCTCGGGTGCCTGCTGCAGAACGCATCGACGTGGACGAAACCGGAAAGATCTCCGGCTTATTCTAAGGAGGGCCTTATGAATCATTATCAATCCTGCTACGGCATCATCGGCGCCATGGACACGGAGATCCAGATACTCCGGGAACAGATGGACCGCTGCCGGACCAACTCTCTGTATGGGTTGACCTTCTATCAGGGGCGGATCGGCTGCCATGACGTGGTCCTCGCCAAGTGTGGCATCGGCAAGGTGAATGCTGCCCGCTGCGCCCAGATCCTCATCGACCGGTCCAACCCCGATTATCTCATCAATACGGGCGTGGCCGGCGGCGTCGGCCCGGATCTGAAGCTGGGAGATATGGTGCTCAGTACAGACCTGGTACAGCACGATTTCCGTATGGCCGCCCTGGGCTGCGTGGACGGGTGCCAGACCTTGGACGGCCCCAAGGACAAGCCCACCCTGTTCCAGGCGGATGAAGCCCTTCTGACCCGTTTTGAGAAGATTGCCCAGGAGACGGCGGGGGAAAACGCCATCCATCGGGGACGCATCGCCTCCGGCGACACCTTTGTGGCAGATAAGGAGACCAAGATCAGGCTGTATGAATCATTTGATGCGCTGGCCTGCGAGATGGAGGGCGGGGCTATCGCCCAGGTGGCCCAGGCGGCCGGAGTGCCCTTCCTGGTGGTGCGGGCCATCTCCGACTTGGCAGATGGGTCCGCTTCGGAATCCTATGCTGCCTTCGAGCGACATGCGGCCCATCTTTCCGCCAGCATGCTGCTCAAATTTCTGGAAAACGACTGATTTTATCAAAAACAAAAGCAGGGGAAGGGTATGCTTCTCCTGCTTTTTGATTTGGCTGGCTGCGGGTTTTACCGCATAGCGTCGCAAAACGCGACGATCTTGTTTTCGTTTTCGCTGGACGGTTTGTCCTTGGGGTCGATCAGGATGATCTCCTGTTGGGAGCACCCTGGTACCAGGAAAGCTCTGAACTTTTCCAGGACCTTGCCCGGTCCGCCGCTACAACAGAAGAAGGCGGCGAGGCGCTTATCCTGCAGCGCAGCCCGGTTATCCTCGACGAAGGTGCGCAGGGGTGGGGGAAAGGTGCCGGCCCAGACGGGGCCGCCCAGGATGATCGAATCATAGGCGGTAGGGTCGAAGGTATAGGGCTCCAACTGTGGCTTATCCCCCATGAGCGCGCTCTTGCCGCCCCAGAAGAACTTCTTGAAGCCGGAATCGGGATAGGCTTTCTTCGGGGTAAGGGGGACCAGATCCGCGTTCAGGAGCGAGGCCATTTTCTCAGCTGCGTATCGCGTGTTGCCGGACATAGAGTAATAGACGATAGCGGTTTTCATGGATGTCCTCCGGGTACGTTTTGACTGTAGTGTAGCATACCCGGGGTGGGGATTCAATAGGGAAAGAGGCGACGGATATGTTCACATGCTGGCTTATGAATAGATCATCGGAGGGCATAGGAGAGGCTCACCCTCGCCTGCGGGCTTAGTCGAGGCGCCGCTCTGAAGCCGCCCCACTGGGGCTTCATTCACTCCTGCGCCCATTAGAATCCCCAATATTGCGACAGCAAACAAATGAGGCACCGAAATGGTGCCTCTGGAGCATAGGAGAGTCTCACCCTCGCTGCGGCTCGCTCAGGGCATGGCTCTTGGGTGCCACTGGCACCCAATTCACTACCATGCCCAGTTCGACTCTCCAGCTCCGCCATAAACAAATGAGGCACCGAAATGGTGCCTCATTTGTTTGGTGGAGCGATGGAGAGCGTAGGCGAACACCCGGGCTCCACCGTGACGATGCTCCGATCCGCAATAGCACGGCTCCCCGGTGAGGCCCCCGTGTAATTGAATGCAATCCGCAGATGATCATCCCACAGCCAGATGGAGGAGATGAAGGTGTCGATCAGCCGCCGCCGAAAGGCTTTGTCGTTTCGGTCCCCGGATCGGAACCGCTGCAGCCAATAGACTACCTGGTCGCGTTCCAGTCTGGTGATGGCCGCCTCCTCCAGCGCAATGGCGTTTTCGAGACGGACCCCCTCGGCCTCCAGCTCCTGCAGCCGGCGCTTCGTGGTGGCGGTGATAATCCCGGCCTCGATGGCTTTCATGACGTTGTCGATGGCCGTCCTGGTTTCCAGGAGAGAGGAGCGAAGGGACAGCAGGGTGGCGGAATTGCCCTCCCGTTCCTGGTAGGCCATGACCTGGTCCGCGATCCATTCCACCACGTCGTCCCGCAGCACGATCTCCATGGCCGCATCGAACACGGCGCCCTCCAGCCAATCCCGGCTGACGCTTTCCTTTTTGCAGCCGCCGGATTGCCGCCGGGTTTGGCATGCGTAATAGTAATACTTCTGCCCGTTTTTCCCGAACCCGCAACACCCGATCATGGGGGCCTCGCAATAGCCGCAAAACAGCTTCCCGGTCAGCATATATTCATCATCGGCGGACCGGCCTCGGACGTGCTGCCGTCGCTCGATGCGCCCCTGGGCCTGGAGGAACAGCGGCCGGTCCACAAGTGGCGGCATCCCGTTCTCCACGCGGACCCCACCGTAGGAATAGACCCCCACATAGGCTTCATTCTGGAGCATGTGCCGGAAACTGTTTTTATTCCAGAGCGCCCCGTTCTTGGTGCGGACGCCCCTGGCGTTCAGATCGTTACACAGGGCAGCGTAGGAGCAGCCGTCAGCTGACCGGCGAAAAATCTCGCGGACCACGTCGGCTTCCCCCTCCGCAATAGCGAACCGGCCATCCTCTCCCCGGCAATACCCATACGGGATCTTGCCCCCGTTCACCTTGCACTCCAGGGCGTTTGAGTGCATCCCCCGTTTGATATTTTGGGAAAGATTGGCGGAATAGTACTCGGCGGACCCCTCCAGCACCGCTTCCAGGAGGATGCCCTCCGGGCCGTCCGGGATGCTCTCCTTCACGGACAGCACCCGGATGCCGTGTTTTTTCAACCGGTATTTATAGGTGGCGGAATCGTACCGGTTCCGGGCGAAGCGGTCCATTTTCCAAACCAGGACGTACCGCCATCGGGCATGCGCAGCGTCCCGGATCATCGTCTGGAACTGCTGCCGCTGGTCGCTGGTGCCGGTGAGGTGCCGGTCCGGGTAAACCTTCAGGACCTGCAGATTATTGAGCCGGGCATACGCCTCACACTCCGCGACCTGCTGCTCGATGGAGGCGTCGTTTTGAGCGTGGGAGGAGTAGCGGGCATAGATCACGACGGGGATCGCCGGGGCGACGTCAACGGCGTTATTCATCATACCGCCTCCAATTCCCGGTCCGCATGACGATCTCGAAAAGCGTCGGGCCAGATAAAGCAGATATTTCATATCCAGCAGCACAGGCAGCGTCCCATTCTTCCTGGGTGATGCGGCGCCGATCCCCGTCCCGTTCATAGGAAATCAGCGCCGATGCATCAACGTGGGTCAGGGTATCAGAGAGAAACATATAATACCCGGCTTTCCGCAGGGCCTTAATTTGATCTACCGTCGGGCGAAGCCGTGGCACCTCACAGACCTGGATCGGGTCAACAAGCCCAGCAGCAAGCGCCCCATCCCGGGCGCCTTCGTCGTCCAGCCCGTACACCTCCTTTTTATTTTTCCGTCCAGTTTTCGGGTTCACCCCGTGGACCTCATAAGCGCCGATATTCGTGAAGCCCCGAAGCTCATCTGGAACCTTCGGCAAAGGATATGGTGAGCGCGTTTTTTTGTGAGATTGCAGGAAAGAAAAAATCCCCATCGCTATCCTCCGAAAGTAATTACTTTTTATAGGCAGGGTTGAAGGCCAGGTCCGACGCATAGGCCAGGACCTTCTCGAGACCGGCCCCGTTCATCGATTCGAGCAAGGCGACGATCTGATCCATTTTCAGATCAGCCGCATCCTTCGGCTTTGCGACCTCGGCCCGGGGAGTATCGGTCATGCCCAGGAGGTAATCCGTGGACACGCCACATACGTCCGCCACCTTGGAAATATAATCGCCGCCCGGTTCCCGGGCCCCGTTCTCATAATTGGTGATAGTCCGATATGGGATGCCGATCAGCTCGGAAAATTCCTTCCTGTTGCAGCCTATCATTTCGCGGGCAGCTACCAGCCGCCGCCTCATCAAATCAAAATTCATATTTCATGCCCGCCTTTCGGTTTCCATTTTAGCATGGGCAGCTCTCGCTTGCAATAACAATTTACCCAAAACGGCGAAATAATTATGTTTTTTGCCTTGACATTTACCCGTTACGAGTATAGTATAATGCTTGCAGATACCCGAAACGGGTAAATATAGAAAAGGAGGCACATGGACGAACATGATGAAGTATCCAAACATCGAGGCAGAAAGAGCCAGGGCACAGATGCCCAAGGCCACCCTCGCACAGAGCATCGGGGTCACTGTTGACACCATGAGGAACTGGCAAAACGACCGGACGGAAATCCCGGTCAGCAAGCTGGTGGCCATGGCGGAGATCTTCAACGTATCCACCGACTACCTTCTCGGACGGACCAACGTCGCAGCGAGACAAACGGCATGAAGCGGCAAGCGGTACGGCCGACGGCCGGAGATCAGGTCCGCATCGAAGTCGGCAGCATCCCTGCCCATGCTGCCACAAACATCGCCCAGGTCGTATTTGAGGCGATCCACCGCGACTTCGAGGACCCGGCGGTCCAGGCGGACTACAAGAGATGGAAAGCAGAAAGAGAGGCCACGCGATGAGAAGACCCAGGAAGCTGACGCGAAAAGAAAAGGTCCGGTTCACAGAGAACGGGATCAATCCCCGGGGCATCTACGCCCAGGGCGACCTGCAGCACACCACATCCTTCATCAATACGAAAACAGGGACAAGGTATCGGCTCACCGCTGATGGCGGCCTGGAAAGGGAGGCAGCCCGATGAAGATCGCCCTCCAGGACAACGTCCTCAAATTGATA
Source organism: uncultured Eubacteriales bacterium (assembly GCA_902761365.1). Taxonomy (GTDB): domain Bacteria; phylum Bacillota; class Clostridia; order Christensenellales; family CAG-138; genus RUG472. Next base: position 118,435 of record CACWJZ010000001.1, read on the forward strand.
GAGGTCGACAACGTCCACTTCACCGTCATCAAGAGCTGGAACAAGATGAAGTGGAACAGGAGCCTCCGGCAGCTGGAAGGTATCGCCGATATTGAGCTCCTGGACAAGCTGGCCGGGCTATTCCGGCTCCCGGCCCACATTGAGGAATACCGGCAACGGCTCCACACCGTCCAGGACGCGGTGGACCGGGAGCGCATGAACCCCGCCCCGGCGCCCATGTTCGACTACCCCGTAAAGCTGCCCCTTTACCAGCACCAGGTCAGAGGCGCCAACATGGCCCTGCTGACCTTCGGATTCATAGAGCCAAAGGAGGAACACCATGACGCCTAAAACTGCCCAAGCCATATCCGATATTATGAACAGCCCGGCCATGGCCGCCACCATCGGCCTCGCCATGGTGGCGCTCGGCGCCGCCGCCCTGGTAATCATAAAGCGGGGCCAGAAAACAGAGACCGACGTCGCCCATCTTCGGAATGTTCTGATTCATAACGAGAAAGTGTACGAAAAGCGGATTGCAGACCTCCGCGAAAAGGCCCGCCTCCTCGGGGTTGAGAAATTCATCCTTAGCATGCAGGTCAAGAACCGGGACCAGGTGATCCGGGAACAGCAGCAGCAGATCGCCAACCTGAAAAAAGCCAACGATCAGCTGGCCAGGGCACAGGATGAGAGGAGGAACGGGCAATGAAAGATCATCTCTCGAAAATGCTCTTGGAGCACATCAATGCCATCAAGGACAAGGCATCCATTTTATTCGCCAGGCCGGAAATCGATATGCCCGAAGTCAAGGCATTTCTTTACGACACCATAAAGAAAAGCCTGGAGGTCGCAAGCGAATATGATATGGCGACCTTTATGACCAAAGAGCCTCACAGAGACAAACCGATCAAGGTTTTTCTTTCCGGCCCGATCTCCAGCCGGATGAGCACATACAAGTCAGATTTTGCAGCATGGGAAAAGCTCGTCATCTATACGGGCGACATTCCCATCAACCCCGCCACCCTTCCGCTCGGCATGGAACCGGCCGACTACATGAGGATCACCCTGGCCATGCTTCAGAGCGCGGATGCCATGTTGATGTTACCCGGATGGGAGGAGAGCGCCGGGGCCACATTGGAAAAGACATACGCCGAATATACCGGCATCCGGGTCATGTACCCCGACAAAACAGAGGTGGACTGCCTCGGATTTCTGACCACTTGTATAAACGAAAGAAGGGGGCCGAAAAACGATGGCGATCAATAAAGGATTCGGCCTCCTGTTCGAGATGGGCTGCGGCAAGACGCTCACCGCCATCGCCGTCGCCGGCGCCGGGTACAAGATGGGCAAGATCAGGCGGGTCCTGATCGTCGCCCCCACCTCGGTGGTGGCCGTATGGCCGAAAGAGCTCCAGGAGTACGCCGCCTTCCCCTACACGGTAAAGACGTTGCTGGGCGACAAGAAAACCCGGCTCAAGGCCCTGGACGATCTGCAGCGGTTCCCGTTCCCGCACCTGAAGGTGGCGGTGATCAACTACGAAAGCACCTGGCGGGATGGCATATTCGAGGCCCTGCAGGACTTCAACGCGGATCTCATCATTTGCGACGAATCCCAGCGGATCAAGACCCATGACAGCGAACAGAGCAAGGCCATGCACAAGCTCGGGGAGCTGGCCCCCTACAAGATGATCCTATCCGGGACCCCGGTCCAGAATGAGGCCGTGGACATCTGGAGTCAATACCGGTTCCTGGACCCGACGATCTTCGGGACCAACTTCTGGACCTTCCGAAACCGGTACGCCATCATGGGCGGATTCAACAGGAAGCAGATCGTGGCCTACCGGGACCTGGACCAGCTGATCCAGAAAGAGCACTCCATCGCCTACCGGGTCACGAAAGAGGAGGCCCTGGACCTTCCCGAACAGACCTTCGAAAATCGGTACATTGTTCTGAATAACGCCGAAAGGTCCGTATATAACAAGCTCCGCCGGGACAGCTATGCGGAGCTGGCGGACGGGGGCACGATCACGGCCACCACGGTCCTGACGAAGCTCCTCCGGCTGCAGCAGTACACCGGCGGCTTCCTGGTGGAAGATGACGCCACGAAACCCCGCCTGGTCAGCAAGGGGAAGCTGGACGCCCTGGCGGACATCCTCCAGGACTATGTGATCGAAGGAAAAAAGAAGCTGGTGATCTTCGCCCGGTTCCTTCCAGAGGTCCACGAAATAGAGGCCCTCACGGAAAAGATGCTCAAGCCCCACCGGATGAAGGCGGTGGCCATCTACGGGGAGATCAAGAAAGAGGACCGGGGAGCCGTGGTCCAGCAATTCCAGACGGACCCGGCCACCATGGTGTTCATCGGTCAGATCGACACCGCCGGCACCGGGATCACGCTCACGGCCGCCGACACCTGCGTCTATTATTCCCTCAGCTACAACTACGCCACCTACAGCCAGAGCCTGAGCCGGATTCACCGGATCGGGCAACACCACCCCTGCACCTATATTCACCTGATCGTGGAACAGTCGGTGGACCAGCAGATACTCCAGGCCCTATCCAAAAAGGAGGACCTGGCAAAGACCGTCGTCGACGATTGGCGAAAATTCCTGGGAGGAGATGCAGCATGAAGAATACCCTGACAGATCTGAACAACGCCTTATTTGAATCCATAGAAAGAATCCAGCAGGACAACCTTACTGATGAGGAGCTGGCCCGGGAGATCAAGCGGGCCGAGGCCGTATCCGATGTGGCGGAGATCATCGTCCGAAACGGGGAGCTGGCCCTCAAGACCATGATGCACCTGAACGAATACGGGTACGGTGCAGCGAAAGCAGCGAAACTGGATGCCCAGCTGGCCCCGGTGCCGGCGATGCTGGAGGCGAAGCAATGAGGATCAGGTACACCCAGGAACAGCATGAATTCCTGCGATCCTTTATCCCGGGGCACTCTGTCGGTGAGATCATCCGGGCGGTACGGGAACGCTTCGGAATGGAGATGTCAAAGGTGGCCGTCCAGTCATACAAGAAAAACCACAACATCCCATCCGGCACAAAAAACCACCCCCATCCAGGCAGCTCCTGGCTTTACCCCACACCGATCAAGGAATACATCCGGGAACACGTCAAAGGGGTCGGCCCAACAGAAATGGCGGAAAAGGTCAACCGGGAATTCGGGATGGCCTACACACGCGGCCAGATGATGAACTACTACAAGCGGGCAAAACTCAAATCTGGAGTCTCGGGACGTTTTGAGAAGGGGCACCCTTCGCACAACAAAGGGAAAAAGGGCATGCCCATGCATCCGAATTCTATCAGCACCCAATTCAAGCCGGGCCACAGGCCGGCAAATAAGCTGCCAATCGGCGCGGTGGTCGAAAAGACGGACGGCTACCTATGGAGGAAAGTCGGGGAGGGCGCCCGGGATTGGAGGCAGGAGCACATCCTCATATACGAGGCAGCCCACGGCCCGGTTCCCAAAGGAGCAATCGTGACCTTCCTGGACGGCAACAGGAAAAACCTGACCTTGGACAACTTGCAGATGATCTCCAGGGGCGTCAACGGGGTCCTGAACAAAAAGGGGATGCGGACCGGCGACAAAGACCTGACCAGGGCCGCCGTCCTTCTGACCACCATCCGGGAAAAGGCCCGCGATTTTAGAAAGAACAGGGGAGAGGAAAGACATGAAAACGAAGTATGTCAAGGTTGAGACCTTGCACCGGCGGCTGGACCTGCTGCTGGGCGGAAAACAGGGGACCGGCTGCATGATCACCGAAAGGGCGGTGCGGTCCCTGATCGATGGGACGCCGCCTGAGGATGTGGTGCCGGTTGGCCGCTCCACCGTGGTCACCACGATCCAGGCCACGCCCACCGGCGCCGTGTTCGTCCACACTTGCAAGCTCTGCGGGGAGAGGGTCCGAAAGACAGACCCCTTCTGCTGGCATTGCGGGGCGCCGCTTTTCAAGATGGAATGAGCCGCCGACAGGCGACCAAATAAAGAGAGGAGAAAGACACTATGACAACCCTGCCTGACATGATCCGGGATCTCCAGGCGCTTCTCGAGGAGAAAGACGACCTGGCGGAACGGACCAAAACGAACAACGCCGCTATTGAGGCGGCAAAGGAACAGATCGCCCTTCGGATGGTGGACGACGATATGCCGGAAATCACCTACAAGGGGTACAGCTTCAAGTTGACGCCAAAGGTCAGCTACACAAAGAAGTCAGAGGCGGACATCGCCGCCGCCGGGGTGGACTTCTTCGATGTGCTCCGGGAGGAGGGCCTCGGGGACATCATCGTCGAGACGGTCAACGCCCGGACCCTGCAGTCCACCATCAACGCCCTCGTCGAAGAAGCCGGCGCCCTGCCTGAAGCCCTGGAGCCGGTGATCCGGGTATATGAATACAACGATATAACCCGGCGAAAGAAAGCAGTAGCCCGGGGAGGTAGATCAGCATGACGATCCCACCGTTCCTGGCCGGCATCCTTTTCACGATCCTGGTCGAAGTAGCCGCCCTGATCATTTACGCCATCATCAACAACAGGAGGAACAAGCGATGAAAACCGAACAACTGCAACTGGACACCCGATCCGATCTGGCCGTCGCCATCAGCGAGGAAGCGGCCAGGGCCATGGACAACATCCTCAGCCTGATCGAAGAAAGCCCCTTCACGAAGCCGCCGGTCCATAACCGTCACGAAGCCTACGGCGTGGCGGCGGAGCACTACAGCAAGATCGCCGGATGCACGAAAATCATCAAAAAGGACTGCGAGGATCTCCTGACAACGCTCCCGGACCCCAGCCTCAACGCCATCGAAGCCACATCCGCCATCGTGAACAGCATCAACAAATCCGCCGTCATAATCCTCTACGCCGCCGCCGAAATGCGGCTGACCCTTGAGGGACTATTCGCGGCGGAAAACGGCCAAGGCATAGACCCCGGTGACGATCAACCCACCATCTTCGACTTCGCCGATGCGAAGCCGCTCGAGGACACAGAAAAACAAGAGGAGGACTAAGCCATGAAAACTGCCAACAAACCCACCACAGACCTCGCCCCCGTGGAATCCTTTATGATTGTAGACCGGTACGCCGGGCTCGATGAGGAGGCGAAAGCAGAGCTGCTCGATGAGATGAATGATTTTTCGGGGGAAAACACCCTGGTCTATAAGACCATCAAGGTCCCTTCCGGCGAAACCCCCGTGTTCATCATTTCGGACGGAGAGGAAAGCGACAGCGCCAAAGAGATCGAGGGCGTGATCATCTTTACCCATCGCCTGAATGGATACTGGCCCAATGCTATGGGCAGCACCCCCGATGGCGACAAGGCGCCGCTTTGCAGCAGCATGGACGGGATCACCGGCATGAACAGGGAAACCGGGGAGATCAGGGATTGCGCCACATGCCCCTATAATCAATTCGGATCTTCCCGCGACGGAGGCAAGGGCAAGGCGTGCAAGAATATGCGCCGGATGTACCTCATCCAAAACAACGACCCTGACCTCTATATGCTTTCGGTACCGCCCACGTCGATCCGGGATATCAACAAGCAGCTGACGAAAATCCTGGGAAAAGGCATCCCGTACACCGGCATCCTGATCGGGCTAAAGCTGCAGAAAGCCGTCAATGCAAACAGGATCACTTACAACAAGGTGATCCTCGAAAACAGAGGAGAGCTGCCGCCCTCCGTTGCCGCCCAGGTCAAAGCCCTGCGGACGGAGATCAAGAGGAAGTACATGGAACAGGCAATCACCCCCGAGGATTACGCTGTCGAACAGACAACGGCCCCCGCCGATCCCGGCGCCTTCACCGACATACCCCCCGAGGAACTGCCCTTCAGTTAAGATGCCCGGCGACCATGGGGGCGCGGATCTCCGTGCCCCCGCCGGATAGATCAGAGATTGAAAGGGTGGTGAGCGCATGGCATTACAAGAGAAGCAGGTCGACCTGGACCGGATCGTGGACTACCGGGCAGAATATACCTCCGTCCTGGAGGGATGCAAGAGCACCGGGGACCACGAAATGGTCGCCCTGTGCCCATTCCACCAGGACAGGCAGCACAGCTTCTCGGTGGATCTTCGGACCGGGAAATGGCATTGCTTTGCAGAAAATGAGGGCGGGAACTTCGTGTCCTTTTGGGCGAAAATGCACGGATGCAGCACCGGGGACGCCTACAAGGCGATCCTGGAGAAGTATCATGTGGCCACCGCTGATGATAAGCCAAAGCCAAAGACCGGCCCCGATTCGTACACCCTGGAGGAGTACAGCTTCGAAAAGCGGCTCCCGGCGGACTTCCTCACCGGCCTGGGGATCACCACGGAAAAGGATCGGTCCGGGAAAACATTCCTCAGGACCCCATACTACCTGGAGGACGGGAAAGAGAGCACCTACCGAAAACGGTACGCCCACAAGGAATTTCGATGGAGGCAAGGCAGCTCTGGTAAGATATGCCTGTATGGGGAGTGGCGCCTTCCACAGATCAGGGAGGTCGGCTACGCCGTCATGGTGGAGGGCGAAAGCGACACCCAAAGCCTGTGGTACATGGGCATCCCGGCGCTCGGCGTGGCCGGGGCGGATATGTTCAAGCCCGCCCAGGCCGCCCAGCTGCAGGACCTCAAGCTCTACATCCACCAGGAGCCGGACACCGGCGGGGAAACATTCGTGCGAAAGGTTCTTAACGGGCTGAAGGACGGGAACTTCATCGGCAAGGTTTACCGATGGAGCTGCGACCGGCTCGGCGTCAAGGACCCGTCGGACCTATACCTGAAGAACGGTCGGGAAGAAGCCGCCCGAATGATCAAACAGGCGCTGCAGGGCGCTGAGGAGCTGGACCCGTACCAGGAAAACATCCCGGAGGCGATCAGCGGCGCCCCGATCAACCTGAGACAGCCCGAGGGCTGGGTCTACGGCGAAAAGGGGATCAGTCAGATCGATGAAAAGAAGTACACCCCCACCAACGTCTGCAGGACCCCGATCATCCTGACCCAGCGGCTCAAGAGCCTGGAAACAGGGGACGAGAAAATGGAGATCGCGTTCAAAAGGGACGATGCCTGGCACAAGGCGATCTTCCCCCGATCCGTCATATTCTCCAACCGGTCGATCACCCAGCTGGCGGACCTGGGCTGCACCATAACAAGCGAAAACGCGAAAGCGGTGGTCCGATTCCTGGGGGCGCTGGAGGCGGAAAACATCGATGTGATCCCGAAAGCGGACGCCGCCTCGACCTTCGGATGGCAGCCCGGGAAACGATTTATTCCCGGGCACGATCAAGGGATCACCCTGGACGTGGACCCCTCCCAGCGGGCCATGGCATCCGCCTACTGCCAAAACGGGACCCTGGACCGCTGGATCGGGCACATGATGGACCACCGGCGGCGGGATAAATTCAGGTTCATCCTGGCGGCCAGCTTTGCCGCCCCGCTCCTGCGGATCGTAAAAAAGAGGATCTTCTTCGTCTATAATTGGGGCGGCTCGAAGGGCGGAAAGACCGCCGCCCTCAAGGCGGCCCTGTCCGCCTGGGGCGACCCGGAAAGGCTCATGGTCAACTTCAACGCGACACAGGTGGGCCTGGAACGCACGGCGGCCTTCTACTGCGATCTGCCGCTGGGCATCGATGAGCGTCAGCTGGCCGGCAATAAGCAGGATGCGCTGGAGAGGATCGTCTACATGATCGCCTCCGGCACCGGGAAGATCAGAGGCGCGAAGGGCGGCGGCCTTCAGACGACGAACCAATGGCGGACCATAGCCATCGCCACCGGCGAGGAACCGCTGAGCACCGACACCACCCAAACCGGCGTCAGCACCCGCGTCCTGGAGATCTACGGCGGCCCATTCGACAACGAACAGGACGCGGAGCTCATGCACCAACACTCCGTCGAGGATTGCGGCTGGGCTGGCCCGGCTTTCGTCGAGCGCCTGATTCAGCAGGATGAGCGCACGATCTGCGCCGCCTATGACGCCATGCAGGAATACGTCCGGGATATAAGCGCCGGGAAGAACGGCTCCCATATATCGGGGATCGCCGCCGTTGCCCTGGCGGATGCGATGGCCGATAGCTGGATATTCGATCCACGGAAAAGCCCCCCTGCTGCGGTTTCGGAAACGATCCGGGAATTATTGCAGCGGCTCCAGATCACCCCGGAAAGCTGGGAAAGAGCCAAGGCCATGGCCAAGTATATCCTGGTGGAGCAGGTCGAAAACAACAGCACGGACGTCAACGAAAACGCCGTCCAATTCGTCTACGATTGGGTGATCTCCAATAAAACCTACTTCAGCGCCAACGCCGTGGGGACGTGCCTGGGCATGTTGAGCAACGGGCGGGTCTATATTTTCCCGTCGATACTCAACCAGGCGCTGACAAAGGCAGGATACTCGCCCAGGAAAACGCTCAAGTATATGGCGGATCGGGGCCTGATAAGCAGCGCCACGAACAAAGAGGGAAAGAAAGTATACTCGATCATTCGATGGTTCGAGGACCGAAGCTGCCGGTTCGTGGAATTCTTCATGGACAAGCTGCAAGATCAGGAGGCAGCGCCGCCGCCCGGGCCACAGGAGGATCGGGTGGAGAGCATCATGGATCGCCTGGAGGATCTGCCCCCGGATATGCCGCTGCCGTTTAATTGACGGCAAAAAGGGAGCTCGGCCACTTCCGAAAAAAAGCCGGCGGCCTTACACCTAAAAAATAGGTGTAAGGTTAGGTGTAAGGTTAGGTGTAAGGCAGAAAACGCCGAAAAACCAAGGCTTTTTTATAACCTATTACAGACCTTACACCTATTACATGAAAAATACATACCGATTTTTGAAAAAGTGCAGAATGCACGAAAATCATGCAACTTGTGCAACTTTTCCAAAAAAGAGAGTGTATTTGCAAAATTAGGTGTAAGGTGGCAAAACCGCCCCGAAACGCCCGAGGAATCAAGAGATTTTACCTTACACCTAAATTTTTGAATAGGTGTAAGGCGGACCAAAACCCCACGGTAAAGCGAGGAACGCGACATGACGAACACGAAAGACAACCTGGAGCAGCTCGACAAGGCCCTGACCCTGCTCACCGTCAACCGGAAACGGGTGCCCCTGGAGGAGCTGGAAACACGGTACGCCGCCGCCTATAAGAAGCTGACGGATGAGGTCAGGAGGCTTTCGGAATGGTACGCGGACGCCGCCATCGAAGCCCTGGCGATCCCCACCGACCCGAAATACACCGCCGGGAACGATTGGCTGAAAAAGAAGGTCGCCCGGATAAAAGAGGAGGAGCACCTGCCCGGCCGCCTCTACGATCAGATCAGGGAGTCCCTGATTCGGACCCTGGATTGGAACGATCTCGGAAACACGATCTACAAGCTGCTGCAGCGGATAGAGGTGGAGGCGTGGGAGCCGTACCACCGGCGCTTCGTAACCCTGGACTTCGACAACATGACGGACGGGCGGCCATACAGCAGCCTACTCAAAGCCTGGTGGGTCCCCGATCCGGCGATGCTGGGCGGCGGGGCTTGGCTGGATGAGGCGGGCAGGATTCGATTCGTCGGATGTAAACCGAAAACAGACAGGAGGGATTGACAATGGAAATCAGCAAAAAACCGCCCTTTGATGCAGACACCGCCGAGGAATACATCACCGGCCTATGCATCCAGGCGAAGAACGAAAGGAACCGGGTATTCGCCAATGACAACGCGGGCAGGGGGACCTTCAATCAGGTTTACTCGGACCTATATATGCGGCTGACCGGTGAGGAGATAGCCTACAGGAAGGTCCTGGAGTATTTCTCACAATTTGAGCTTTAACGGATATGCAGGAGGGAAAGATGCGGACGATCCAGGAATACCTCGTCGGCCTATACATCCAGGCGAGGAACGAAAGAATTCTGGCGTTTGCCGAAGACAATCTCGACAGGGACCCCGCCCACCCGATCTTCTCGTACCGTTATCTGCGGCTGCTGGGAGAGGAGACGGCCCACAGGGTGATCCTGGAAGATTTCGCCCCCTATTTTGAACCCTTAATGAGCATGAAGGAGGAAAAGATGCACGATAAACACGGAACCTATGCAAGAATCGATCCGCCGGAACCGCGCCGGCCCGTCACAACCGTAATTCTGATGCCGCTGCGAAAGAACATCCCCGAGCCTTGCCGCGATTGGGAGCTGAGAACCTGCCCCTCCTGCGGCCAGGAATGCTGGTTTCAGGCGGGCGACCTGAAACACATCCGGGCCATTTTCGGAAAAGACCTGAAGCATGATCGGCTCATTCTCCTATGCTCAGAATGCGCCTTAAAAAGAAAACAGGAGGAAGGAAACGATGGCATCTTGTAAAGGCTGCGGGCGGCCCATTATCTGGATCATGTCGTCCGGCGGAAAGATGATCCCATGCGACCCGACAGAGGTCCTCTATTGGAAACGGCAAAAGGCCAGGGGGAAGATCGTCACAAGGAACGGTGAAGTGGTGAGCTGCGATCTGGATGCCGGAATCAAGGAAGAACCTACCGGGGTCGGCTACGTTCCCCATTGGGCGACCTGCCCCGTAGCGGGCAGATTCAAGAAAGAGAGGAACCGGGGATGATTATGAAAGGGCTCAACAAAGCTGAGATCTTCCGCATGAGCCGGAAATTGAGCCGGGATGAGATGCGGTGCTACCTGGAATTGGCGACAGGAAAGAAGATCAGCACCAAGGCTTTCGACAACATCATGTACGACGTTCTCCCCTTCGAGGGGTATTTCCAGACGGAGATCATGGGGTTTCTTCGGGACAACTACCCGGGCGCCTTCGTTTGGAAGGCAGCGGCCGGACCGTACAGCCGGCAGGGCATCCCGGATGTGTGTGCGATCATTGACGGCCACTTCTTCGGATTTGAGATCAAGCGCCCCTATATCGGGCGGCTGACAAAAATCCAGGAGCTCACCATAAAGCAGATCAGAGAGGCCGGCGGTACCGCCGCTGTGGTCAGCTTCTGGCATCAGGCAAAGGAGGTAATCGAAGGATGGAAAGAGAACACGGAGGACCGATGTGGTCACCAAATGACTACTCCGATTTCAGAGAATGGCTGACCACACGCCCATTCGGCTGGATCGATATGGCAGCGTTTCAGAAACTCGAAGAACTGATAATGAACGAAGCCCACAAGCTAAAAGGCACCAGGAAGAACCTGGTCGACGCCATGGATGGCATGACCGATGTGCTCCTGGCCCTGGAGGGGATCGGACAGGAGATGCAGGACAAGATGGTGATCCTCGCCATGGCCCGGGCCATCTGGATCATGCTCGACTGGATCGTCCACCACATAGATCGAGAAAAGGGGGCATCCGAATGACAGAGGGATGGAAATGGCAAGAGGCCGCTGAAGCCCTGCACCAGGTGGCGATCACCGCACGAGTGATGCTGGACAACCTGGCCAATGCCCTGAGGCTTGCCTTCGGAGACACCATGAAGCAGACGATCAGGGGAAACCTCACGCCCCGCCAATACCACCTTTACGTTCACGGAAAGCGCCGTGTCAGCAAGAAATGGGAAAACGCCGCCTGGAGAAAGGCCAGGCTCAAAGAAAGGAGAAAAAACCATGTTTGAAAAAGTTAACCCAGCCCACCCGGACAAGATCGCGGACCGGATCGCCGGCGCCCTGGTGGACATCGCCTACGAGCTCCAGGAGAACCCCCGGATCGCTGTGGAGGTCCAGATCGGACACGGCCTATGCTCGATTATCGCGGAAACATCGGTGCGGCTACCCCTGGACCGGGTAAAGGCTGCCGCCCACCGGATCGGGAACGAAACCGACGACTTCTTCACGGTGGAGTACCGGGAAGTTGCTCAGGATGCCCTTCTGGCAAAAAATCAGGCGGGGCACATCCGCTGCGGCGACAATGGGATCTTCAAGGGGATGCCGATGACGGAGGAACAGATGCAGCTCACCGCCATCGCCGATCAGCTTTATCAGATGTACAAGACTGACGGGAAATACCTGCTGACGAACAGGCGCCTCATCATTTGCCAGAGTCACGCCGACCGGCATTTCCTGTCAGGCATGTTCCCCGGGGCGGAGATCAACCCAATCGGGGATTGGATCGGTGGCATGGATGTGGACACCGGAGCGACGAACAGAAAGCTGGGCAGCGATATGGGCGATGGCGTAACGGGCGGCGGGCTTCACGGTAAAGACCTCTCGAAAGCGGACGTCAGCGTGAATATATACGCCTTCCTCAGGGCCCAGGAAACGGGGAAGCCAGTGGAGCTATGCTGCGCCATCGGTGACGACAGGGTGGACTGCCGTCCATATTCGGAAATCGTCGAGATCGCCCGGAGCTACATCTCGGTCCTGGGTGGCTTTGAAAAATTCGCGGAATGGGGGCTCGTCCGATGAGCAGGACGGCGCTCATTGAACGGTTGATCACCGAGAAGGTGAGCATGGGGGACCTCATCCGTTTGGTCAGAATTTGCCTTCGGATTCTTGAAAACCACGGAATCAGGATCGCGGACTTCGACCACAAGGGGCGGACCTTCTACGATTTGAAGGTTTACGGAAAGAAAGTATACATCATTTTTTCAGACGAGAAAGAGGCTTGACATGAAAACGAACAGGCAGCAGCTTGAAAACAGAAAGGCCCTGAGGCATTACCTGAACCGATACTACCGGGCGAAGGACCGTCAAGCGAACCTGCGCCGGCGGCTTTCGGATCTTCGCCTGGAGCTGGACGGCCTCGGTGCGTCCCCGCTTTCCATGGCGAACATCCACGCCAAGGGGCAGACGGGCAGCGGCGCCGCCGCCATGGTGCTCAGGATCTGCGACATCGAGGAACGGATCGAGAAACAGGCGGAGCTGGAGAGCCGGATCGTCCTGGAGATCATGGACATCATCGAGCTGCTGCCGGCGGGGAGCATCGAAAGGGAGATCGTCGAATTCAGGCACATAGACTGCCGGTCATGGACGGAGATCGAGCGCATGGCCCACCTGACAAGGTCCCCGTGTTTCGATGCCTACAACCGGGGGCTGGATAGCCTCCTGGAACACAGGAGGGTCCGGGAACTGATCGGGGCGGACCGTCGCTGAGGAAGGGGGCGAAAAAGTATTATTTTTCCAATGGAAAAAAGATCGGCGCTGGGAGGACAAGCAAGGGGACAATGCCTCCCGGAAAGCAGACAGAAATGTGAGGAACGTGTGGCCACAAAAACACCGGGCGGCTGATCCACAGAAAGGCCCCCGGTGTTCTATTTTCCCTTTCGATCCAGGATTTACAGAGAGGCTCCGGGGGTCGGCATCCCTGAAACGATCCAGGAAAATGCGTCCCGAATTTTAGTACCCCGCCTGGACCACAGAAAAGCCCCGGGGTTTCAATTCAGGATCTCGATTCGGAAAAATATCCAGGATAAAAACCACGCTGCAGCAAAGGCGGAAACGAATCGTTGTCAGCACATATTTATATGCCCACGGAAAGGGCGATCCACAAACAGACCCCCGGGGTCAGGATGCCGGTTTGCTTCCAGGATTCCCCCTCACCACGCCCTGATGGCCATCGAAAAAAGGGGGAAGCAGGTGGACAGCAGCGGACACAAGCGGATAACAGGGGACAGGAAAAAAAGGGCAGTCGATAGCCATATATCCAAATGGCAGGAGCCTCCATACACATCAGGACGCTGCAGGACTTTTATTCATGTACAATCGTTAACGTGAAGCAGTCGGGCAGGGACAGCTTCGCATCCATCGCGTCAAGGTCCTCTTGGCCGGAGCCGCACCCAACGATCAAACCGGGGGTGCGGCTTTGGTATTAAGGACCCGATTCCTACCCCCTCGACCGCCGTAGGTACTACCTGGCAAAAAAAGAGAAGCGGGGCGCGGAAGGCGCGATGTTTTTCTCCGCGTAAAGTGAATTATTTTTTGCATTTCGTTACGCTAACCACCCCCGGCCCGGCCCTCCAGGCCCGGCTGACCCCCTGCCTACGGAGGAAACGATGGAAGATAAGACCCGAATCGCCGGTGAACAGATGCGCTGGGAGCTCTGGGCGCTGGACGATATGATCCCTGCGACCTATAACCCGCGAAAGGCGCTCAAGCCGGATGACCCTGAATACCAGGAGATCATGCGGTCCGTGGAGACCTTCGACTATTCGGACCCCATCGTGCTGAACTACGACGGCACGATCATCAAGGGCCACCAGCGTCGCACCGTCATGATTGACATGGGATTCACCCATGCCTGGGTCACCGTTCTGGAGATCAAGGACAAGCAGAAGGAAAAGGCGCTGAACATTGCCCTGAATAAGATCACGGGCAAATGGGACAACGAGATTCTGAAGAATCTGCTGCTGGAGCTTGACCTCAACGGCTACGACTTTACCGTGACCGGGTTTCACCGGGATGAATTGGAGGATTTGATCCAGCTGACAGATATCCCCCAGGAGGCCACGGATGACGGCTTCGATCCCGATGAGGCAGCGGCAAGCATCGAAACTCCGATCACGATCCGGGGCGACGTTTGGCAGCTTGGCCGGCATCGCCTCATGTGCGGCGACGCCACCGAACCGTCAGACGTGGCCTCCCTCATGGGGAGAGAAAAACTGGACCTGGTGATCACCGATCCGCCATACAATGTGGACTACGGCGAGAAAACAGACTTTCTGCGAAGGGCCGGCCATGGCAAGGGAAGGGATGGAATCGCAAACGACAAGATGAGCACAGGCGGCTTTTACAGTTTCCTGCTGGCCGCTTTTCAGAACATGGGCGACGCCATGCGGACCGGCGCCGTCGTTTACGTTTTCCACGCCGAAAGCACCGGCCTCGCGTTCCGACAAGCCTACGAGGAGGCTGGGCTCAAGCTATCGCAATGCCTCGTGTGGGAGAAAAACGCCTTCGTCATGGGGCGGAGCGATTATCAATGGCGCCACGAACCGATCCTGTACGGCTGGAAGGAGGGGTCGGCTCACTATTTCGTGAACGACCGCACCCAGGACACGGTGATCCTGGAGGAAATGCCCGAATTCAAGTCCATGAAGCGGCAAGAGCTCCTGGCGTTCATCGAAAAGTTGTTTCGGGATTTCAAGGATCAGCAGACGGTCCTCTTTGAGAATAAACCAAACAGGAACCCGCTACACCCCACCATGAAGCCGGTCCCGCTGATCGGGCGCCTGATGAATAACAGCAGCCGCCCCGGATGGAACGTGGGAGATTTCTTCGGCGGCAGCGGTTCCACGCTGATGGCGGCGGAGCAGCTGGGCCGGGCGGCCTTCCTGATGGAAAAGGACGAGCGCAACTGCGACGTGATCGTTCAGAGATGGGAAGCCTACACCGGGAAAAAGGCGGTGCGGATCGATGTCTGAAGAATTGCTCCTCGGCTTCGACCTTGGGAAAGCCCTCGGATTCAATGAACCGGAGGAAAAGCAGGAACAGCCGGTCGAACAGGGGAGCATCAAGGTCAGCCATCGGATGGGCAAGCGCCAAATTTGGCGAAAGGCGGCATCCGAGGCGGCATTGGAACAGGCGATGCCCTGGCATTTCCAGGAGGGCGACTGCTTCCATTGTTTCTCGTTTGGGGACGTGGACAGCTTCTCGTTTTTCAAAATGGTGCTCAGGCAGCAGCCGATCCAGTACGCCGCGATCAGCACCTGGTGCATGGCCGGCGAGGACGTGACAGACCTCCGGCGCTGGCATGCAAAGGGCATGGTCGGACGGGTGGACTTCTTCGTCGGTGAGATCTTCAAGGGAAGCTACCCGGACGTATACTCGGCGGTCATGGAATTCCTCGAGGAATGTGGCGGCCGGCTGGTGACCTTCCGAAACCACAGCAAGGTCATGGCCATCGAAGGGGACCGGTTCGATTGCCTGATCGAAAGCAGCGCAAACGTGAACACGAACCCCCGGAGCGAAAACACGGTCCTCACGGTGGACCGCGACCTGGTGGCCGAATACATCAAGCTCTTTTCGGAGATCGTCCCGTTCAACAGGGACTGCGGTGCGCCTCCGTACAGAGGGAGAGGCAGCGCAAAAAGATGACGGATCTCCAGATTGAAATTTCTGCGGGGGGGGGGCTCTATTTGGATGAAAGAGGAAAAGTAGCCGGGGGCGGGATGTACCGCGTGGAGATCATCGCCCAGCTTTTCGGCGTGACCGTCCGCCGCATCCAGCAGCTGACACAGGAGGGAATCCTACCCACCACGGAAACGGCGGAGGGGCGCCGGTATGACCTGGTCCCCACTATTCAAAACTACGTCAAGTACCTTTCGGAAAAAGCCTACGGGAAGAACCGAAGCGAGGAGGAGCTGCAGCTGAAGAACAGAAAGGTCGCCGCTGAAGCATCCCTGAAGGAAGCGCAAGGCGAACTGGCCAGGTTAAAAACCGACATCGCCCAGGGCAGGTACATCCCCGTCGAGGAGGCGATCCTCGATTATCAAAAGTTTTTTGTGACGTTCAAAAAATTCGCGCTCTCCCTGCCGTCCCGGTTGATCGGATTCGTGTCCGGCTACCTTGACCCGGTGGAATCCCGCCGCATTGAGAAAGACCTTGCAGGAGAGATTCAGAGGCTGCTCGGTGCATTCGTCCTCGCCGGGATCACCACGGATGCACAAACGCCGCCCAAAGCGCAAAAGGGAAGTGGCCCCGATAATGCCCCCGCGTAGAATACGCCTCCGCAAGTACACGATCCCGGCGTACATCAAAGAGGCGCTCCAATCCCTACGCCCGCCCGAGGACATAAGCGTGTCCGAATGGGCGGAGCGATACAGAATTCTGACGATGGAATCCTCGGCCATGCCCGGCCCCTGGAGGAACAGCAAAACGCCGTACCTCGTGGGCATCATGGACGAATTCAGGAACTACGACACAGAGGAGATCGTATTCGTCAAATCGACGCAGATCGGCGGAACAGAGGCGCTCTTGAATATGCTGGGCTTCGTGATCCAGCAGGACCCGGCCCCCACCATGATCGTCTATCCTTCGGATCAGCTCGGGGAACGGGCCTCCGATTACCGGCTCAAGCCCATGTTCAGAGCCTCGAAGGTCCTGAAGGAACGCTGGTGGGAAAACGCCTCCTCGAAGCTGGAGCAGCAGTTTGACGGGATGCACATCTCGATCACCGGCGCCAATTCCCCGGCGGACCTCGCAAGTCAGCCGATCCGATTCCTGTTTCTGGATGAGGTCGACAAATTCCCCGGGGCGTCGAAGAAGGAAGCGGACCCCATCAAGCTGGCCAGGGAACGGACAAAGACCTACCACAACCGGAAGATCTACATGACCAGCACCCCCACGCTGCGGACCGGGCACATCTGGAAAGCGATGGAGGATGCGGACGCCGTAAAGCATTACTTCGTCCCATGCCCCCACTGCGGGGAATTGATAGAGCTGAAATGGAATCAGGTCCGATTCCCGGACAAGGAAGGGATGAGCTACGCCGAAAGGGCAGACCTGGCCTGTTACGTTTGCCAAAGCTGCGGCGGCGTGATCCGGGATCAGGACAAGCCCGAAATGCTCCGATACGGGGAATGGCGGACGGTGGAGCAGAAAGCCGAAACGCCCAGGAAGGTGGCGTACTGGATCAACGTCCTATATAGCCCCTTCGTCCGGTTTTCGGAAATGGCCGCCGAATTTTTGAGCAGCAAAGCGGACCCGGAAAAGCTGCAAAACTTTGTGAACTCCTGGCTGGCGGAGCCGTGGGAGGATACAAAGCTCAAGACCAGCGCAGATTTGGTGATGGACCGGCAAACAGATCTGCCGGAATTCACGGTCCCGAATTGGGCGAAGCTCCTGACCGCCGGTGTCGACGTTCAGGAATCAAGCCTTTATTGGACGATCCGGGCATGGGGCGACTACATAACCAGTCAAAACATCGCCCACGGGCAGGCGTACTCCTTCCGGGAGATCGAAAGCGTGATGAACCTGAGCTACAAGCGGGAGGACGGCTCGGACATGGTCGTCCAGCTGGCGCTGATCGATTCCGGCGACAACACGGATGCCGTGTACGATTTCACGGCGTCCAATTCGGACTGGGCGCTGCCCAGCAAGGGATCATCCCATCCCATGATGACGCATTACAAGGTCTCGACCGTCAACCGCCCGGGCAGCCGGGCGCAAGGCCAGCAGCTGATCATGATCGATACGGGCAAGTACAAGGATATGATTGCCGGCCGCATGAAGAAGGAAAACGGCACGGGCAGCTGGATGGTCTATCAGGGATGCGACCTCGAGTACGCCGAACAGGTGACGGCTGAACACAAGGTGAACGAAAAGGGCGCCGGCGGGCGGGTGGTCCAGGTATGGCGCCAAAAGACAAGCCACGCGGACAACCACTACCTCGATTGCGAGGTATACGCCATGTGCGCCGCCGATATCCTCGGCGTCCGCAGCCTCCACCTTCAGGAGGTAAACGTGGAGCCGCGAGAGGCCGCCCCGAAACAGAAAACGGCGGCAACGGATGATTCATGGCTGCCCAGCGGCGGCAGCTGGTTATAGGAGAGGAGGAAACCATGGCAACGGTTTACATCGGAAACGCCGTGTGCGACGAACACGGCAATGCCCGTGGCGGGCAGCCCGGGAATCAGACCGGGAGAGAACTGAGGAAGCAAGCCTGGTATAAGAACGCAAAAGGCTGGCGCGTTCTTCGCCCGAAAGACGCCGTCGATGCTCGGAAAATCACCTACGCCATGCGGGAGGCCGTTCAGAATATGGCCATCGGCTACAATCAGACCACCCGCAACACCCTGTACACCTATGCCTCGAAAGTTGGATTTGACACCGGACGCGTGACCACGCTCTGCGAAACAGATTGCTCCGCGCTGGTCCGCGTATGCCTGGCCTACGCCGGCATTAAGGTGTCCAATTTTCACACGGGAAACGAGGCAGCCGTACTCCTGGCCACCGGAAAATTCGTGGAGCTGATCGGGACGGAATACACCGATTCCCCGGATCGGCTCAAGGCCGGGGACGTGCTGATCACTCTAACCAAAGGCCACACGGCCGTGGTCCTCAACGACGGCCCCAAGGCAGAGAAGGACCCGGCTCCCGAGCCGACCCCCGAGCCGGAACCCGACCCGGCGCCCGAGAAAAAGAAGATGATCCGTGTCAAGGGCACGGTCCGCTGCAGAGAAGGAAACGGGACCGGTTATAAGCAGATCAGACCGACGGTTGGTCCAAAAACCAACCCGTCCGGTACCCTGCCATATCGCGGTCAGGCAGAGGAGAGCCCTTTCTGGTACGTAACAGAATGGCAAGGCCGGGTCGGATATATCAGCAGCAAAAAGAACCTGACGGAAATCGTCGAGGTCTAAAACCATGAAGAAAGGAGATCGAACATGAAAGTGCAGCGAAAGGCCGTGACGGCCCAGACGCCGGTGGACTTTACCTTCGACGTTTATGCAAGCCAATTCCTCGTTAAGAACTTCACCGAGGATGACATCACAGTGGCGCTTCTCGACAATGAGGTCCTTATTCCCGCGAAAAGCGCCCAGATGGTCGTCACCTGCCTCGAACCCAGGGAAGCAGACCTGACCAACACGCTGACGGTGACGGCGGAGATTTCGGACGAAACCGGGGTGGAAATCCAATGCCTGAATTACTGACGCAGCCGATGATCACCGGCTCCGGGATGACGTACATCGGTCTGGCGCCCGGCGTTCTTTACAGCATGGCCCCGGCTGGCGGGCATAAGAAGCGGAGCATCGAAACCGACTTCTGCTCGGCCTCGGCGGTGATCTCCGTGCCAAACATCCGCATCAACGCGGAGGAAAGCGGAGGCTGACATGAGCAACAGCACATACACCAAACAGGATCAGCTGAATGAAGTCAACAAAGCGATCCAGGCGGTCCTTGTTGGCGGTCAGTCCTACAAGATCGGCTCCCGGTCCCTGACCCGGGCAGACCTCAAGATGCTTCGGGCGATGCAAAGCGATCTGATCGCTCAGATTGCCGCCGAAAAGAATTCAACACTCATGGACGACACCTACGTCGCCGTTTTTGACGGGAGGTGACACCATGAACTGGCTGGATCAACTGATCGGATTTATTAACCCCGAGGCGGCCGCAAGGCGGGAAGCCTGGAGGCAGGTTCTGGAGGAACAGCGCCACTACGATGCGGGGAGCGCCCACCGTCTAAATCAGAATTGGTACGCGGACAATCAGAGCGCCGAATTCACGGACCGGTACAGCCGCGACATCGTCCGTGCCCGGGCGCGAGACCTTGAGCGAAACTCTGACATGATGAGCTCCGTGGTCGGCCCGTTCATCCGCAACATCATGGGGAAGGGCATGGTCCTGAAAGCGGCGACGAAGGACCCGGCCCTCAACGAACAGATCGAAAACCTCTGGAAGATATGGTGCAAAAAGCGCAACTGCGACGTGACCCACACCCAAAGCCTCAGTCAGATTCTTCGGATGTGCATCCGCCGGAAAAAGGTCGATGGAGGAATCCTGATCGTCAAACGGTTCACCCAAGACGGGGTGCTGCCCTTCCAGCTGCAGGTCTTTGAGGTGGACGAACTGGACGCCACGGCGATCACGCCCTCGAAGAAGGGGAACCGGGTGGTCGGCGGCATCGAATACAACGCCTTCAACGCACCCGTTGGCTACTGGATAAAGCAGTACAGCATAGACGGGATGGAAACCATGAACCCGGTATATTTGCCGGAAAAAGACGTGATCTTCTACTTCAGCAAGCGCCGCCCGTCGCAACTGCGCGAGATGAGCGACATGAGCCAAACGATCACCCGCATCCGCGACGTCAACGAATTCATGGTCGCCGTCAGCGTGAAGCAGCGGATCGAAGCCTGCCTCTCTGTATTCATCAAGCGCCAATTTCCCACCACCGGGATCGGGCGGCAGGCGGGCAGCAGCAACGAACCGCGCCAATCCTACGATGGCAAGACGCTCTCGCCCGGCATGATCAAGGAGCTCAACGTCGGCGATGAGGTCCAGGTCGTGAACCCACAGGGACAGGCGGCGGACGCCGTGTCCTACACAAAGCTGCAGCAGCGCATGATCGGCGCCGGCCAGGGCCTCTCCTATGAGGCCACAAGCCGGGACATGGGCGAGACCACCTACAGCAGCGCCCGGCAATCCATCATTGAGGACGGGATGACCTATGCGGATGAGGACGAGCTGCTGGCGGAGGTCCTGGACGAGATATACGAGACCTTCATCATTTCGGCGGTCCTCGCGGAAAAGCTGAGGATTCCTGATTTTTGGCAGCGAAAAGACGAATATTTCCTTCACTCCTTCGTGAAGCCTCCAAAGCCGTGGATCGAACCCGGCAAGGAAACCACCGCAACCAAAACCGCCCTGCAGACAGGTCAAAAGACCTTCAAACAGGTGGCGGCGGAAAACGGCGCCGATTGGAGGCAGCAGATCGATGACATGTGCGAGGTCCTGGAGTACGCGAAGGAAAAGCACAATATTGACTTGGGAGGTGTGATTCTTGGGCAAGACGCAAAAAGCGGCCTCTATGTTTCGGACGATGACGGCGACGATGGAGCAGCCGCAACAGAGAACCCGGCCGACACCGGGAAGCAATGAGCAGCGCACCCTGGCCGTTGCCTCGATCCGGGCACTCGGGCAGGAGGAAGGAGGGAACGATCGGCAATTCCGCCTGTCCTTCTCTTCAGAGGAACCATACGAGAGATGGTGGGGGATTGAGATTCTCGACCACGCGGACGGAGCCGTGGACTTGACCCGGATCAACGAGATCGGGGTCGTTTTGTTTAACCATAACCGCGACTACGTCGTCGGCAAAATCCTCAAAGCCTGGATCGAGGATAACAGAGGAATCGCTGACATCGAATTCGACACCGACGATGATGCGGACGTCGTGTGCCAAAAGGTGAAAAGCGGGACGCTGAAGGGCGTCTCCGTCGGATACCGCATCGATTCCCTCGAGGAAGTCATGGCAGGAAAGCAGTCAACGGACGGCCGGTTTACTGGACCATGCGAGATCGCAAGGAAGTGGTGGCCCTATGAGATCTCCATCGTCAGCGTTCCGGCGGACGGGACGGTAGGCGTAGGCAGACAAGCCGAGCCGAACGACCGGACGGTCCCGCTGAGTGTTCTGGAGCGCCAACTTCAAATAAACATCAACAATGGAGGAAAAACAGCATGAACAAAAAGCAGCAGCGCCTCGCCGCCATCCAGCGCCAGCAGGAACTGGTCAACGCGGCAAAGGGCGCGAATCGTTCCCTGACCGATAGCGAACAGGCTGAATTCGATCAGCTGCAGAGGCAGATCGAAACCCTGGATCGTGAGATCGCTGAGGAGGAGCGCCAGCAGACTGCGGCTCCCGCTACCCCCGCTGCCCAGGAGGAAACTCGCGGCGGTGAAATGGCTGCGGAGCGTACCCGTGCGGCGGAGATCGCCGCCATGGCCCGCGACTTTGGCATGGACCTGCAGCGGTTCATTCAGGACGGTACGAGCGTCAATGAGGTCCGGGCTCACGTTCTCGGTCAGCTTCGGGCCAATCACGCACCCATCCCCGCCAACTCCGTCCAGACGGAAGCCCGTGGCGAGGATGAGTACCGTCGGGATGTGTCTGACGGCCTGATGCTCCGTGGCGGCGTGGTCAACGTTCAGAACCCCAGCACCGGCGCCCGGCGCTTCGGTGGTATGAGCCTCCGGGACATCGCCATCGATTGCCTGAGCCGTGAGGGCCGTGACCCCCGGGAGCTTCTCCGCATGGGCGCGGATGAGCTCTATTCTGAGCTGGCCCGTCAGTTTTACAACCCCACGGCGGCATTCCCCGCGATCCTGGATCAGACGATCCGCAAGAGCATCGTGGAGCTGTACGCTGCGGTTCCGACCACCTTCCAGCTCTTCACCACGAAGGGCAGCCTGCGCGATTTCAAGGTGACCGCTGATCACGAATACGTCATCGGTGGCGTCGGCGACTTCCTGCTGGTGCCCGAAAACGGTGAGCTCAAGGCGGACAAGCCTCAGACCGAGCTGCTCCCCACCCGCAAGCTGGACACTTACGGGAAGCAGTTTTCCATGAGCCGTCAGGCGTTCATCAACGATGACATCGGCTTCGTCACCGAGGTCCCCGGCCTGTATGCGACCGCTGCCAAGCGGACCATCGATAAGCAGGTCTACAAGCTGCTGTTTAATAACAGCACGATCTTCGACGGCAAGGCCCTGTTCCACAACGATCACAAGAACCTGATCGGCTCCGGCACGAAGCCTACTCAGGCGGCCATCCAGGCCATGATCATGAAGATGCAGCAGCAGACCGATCAATTCGGCGAGGCGATCTACGTGACCCCCCGGGCCATCGTCGTCCCCGTTGGATACGAATTCGATCTCGACGTCATCTTCCACAGCGCCCAGGTCCCCGGTTCCGCGAACAACGACTACAACCCCCTCAAGGACCGTCCCATGCAGACCGTCCAGTCCCCCGTGCTCAACGCCCTGGCTGGCGCCAATGCCTGCCCGTGGTTCATGGTCGCCGATCCCCGGAGCGCTCGTGGCATTCAGGTGGACTACCTCAACGGTCAGGAAACCCCGACCGTGCGCCGCATGGAGAGCCCCGGTCAGCTGGGCTTCACCTGGGACATCTACCTCGACTGGGGTATCAGTGTCCGCGACTTCCGTGGCCTCGTGAAAAACCCCGGCGTGGCCCTGTCCTAAAAGAAGGAGGAAATCAAAATGGCAAAGTACGTTCAGAGAGGCGAGGCGCTTGACTTCGCCAATTCTTCCGGCTCCAAGATCGAAGCTGGGGACGTGGTCGTCCTCGGTACCCGCATCGGCGTGGCCGGCGGCGACATCGCCAATGGCGAGACCGGCGCCGTTCATGTGGTCGGCGTTTTCGAGTTTCCCAAGGCTTCTGGCGCCATCACCCTGGGTGCCGCCGTCTATTGGGACGCCACCAACAAGAAGATCACCACCACCAGCACCAGCAACACGCTGGCCGGCTTCGCGGTGGCTGCGGCGGAGTCCGGCGACGAAACCGCCCTGGTCAAGATCAACGCCTGAGCATTCGGCGGGAGGGATTCGATGGAAGCCGTAACGTTCAAAAGCGTCCTGGAATCAGACGTGAACAACGTATTCTTTAACCCGGACGAATTCGGCGACCCCCACACCATAGACGGCGTCAGCATGACGGCCATCGTGGATGAGATGGAGCAGATCGAACGGGAAAAGAAGATGAAGTCGAAGATGGACGGGATATACGCCCGACAGGTTCTCCTCTACGTCAAGGCTTCTGAATTCGGACCCCTCCCGGCGCAAGGCAGGATCGTCACCCTTGACGGGAAGAAATACACGGTGGTCGACGCCACCGGCGAGGATTCTCTCGTCTACTCGATCACGCTGGAGGCGAACAGGAGCCGATGATCTACATCAAAGTCGAGGAGGACAGCCTCCGCTACGTCCAGCAGCGGCTGGGCAAGAATGCAGCACAAGCCCCCTTCGCAATATGCAACGCCGCCAATCAGACGGCAACATGGGCACGGCGGGAGCTGCTGACGGCGGCTCAGGCACGGTATACCGTTTCGTCCGGCGGTTTCAATAAAAACGCCACGATCAAACGGGCTTCACCGGCCACCTTGACGGCGATCATCCGCGTGAAAGGCGCGACGCTGATGCTGACACGGTTTAAGACCTCGGCACCAAAGTCAGGCGCAAAGGCGGCGGTTCTTGCCGGGTCAGGGCTTCAGACGCTGCTCTACGGTGGCAACATCAAGGCCTTCAAGGGCAGCGTCGCAGCCGGAAAAAAGAGCACCGGTGCCATCATGCAGCGGCGTGGGCCTTCCCGGTATCCCGTTAAGGTATTACACGGCCCAAGCGTTCCAAAGATGGTCGAGATGGTCTACACCGGAAAAGGCGAGGCCGGATTAAAGACGAAGATCGAAGCCATGTACCACGCGAAACTTGATGCGCAAATAAAGAAGGTGCTCTACTCATGACAGCAAATGATCTCCAGAAAGAAATCCAGAAAGACCTCGAAGCCCTGCTGGCGGATCGTCGGTACGAAACACCGGCTGGTGAAAAGGCAGCCGTGCAGGTATTTCGTCAATTCGTCCCCAAAAGGGCGTCTGAGGAGGACGACGATCCGTTCCCCTATATTGAGGTGCGGATCGCCGGGGGGAGACTGCCAAATCAGGAATCCCCGGAAAAGGTCCAGGTTTTTCTGATCATCGGCATCTATGACGACGATCACGAAAACAACGGCATGGAATCCGTCATGGAGATAATCCATGTGATCAAGGTCCACTACGAAGAAACACCGCTTCTGGCGGGGAAATTCGTATGCGACACCGAGGAGAGCCCCATCGAATGGGATCTCCAGGAGGAGGAATCCTGGCCCTACTTCTTCGGCATCATGTCCCTGGTATTCAACATCCCGGCCCCCCGGCGGGTCCCCGTCACCAACAAGAAAGCGCAGGTGCTCGTATGATCGTCTACGTCGGCCCAACCATGTACGGGATCGCAACCCGGAACACCGTCTATTCAGAGATTCCGGCGGCCCTGGCCGCTGAGATCGAAAGCCGCCCCTTTTTGCGGGATCTGTGCATTTCCGTCCAGGAGCTCCCGGGCGCTTTGAAGCAGATACGCGAAAAGCGCGGCTTTTTCTACACCATGTACCAAAAAGCAATGCAATAAACGAAAGGAGAAACAGCTATGCCTTATCAGCATGGAGTGCGGGTCCTTGAAAAAGACACCAGCCTGGTGGCGCCGATCAGAGGCACCAGCGGGCTGCAGGTCGTCATCGGCTCCGCACCGGTCAACCTCGCTGAAAACCCCACGGCGGTGGTCAATACCCCGATCATCGCCTACAGCTGGGAGGAGGCCGTGAAGCAGCTGGGCTACTCGGACGATTGGGCCAGCTATGACCTCTGCCAGAGCATGTATGCCAGCTTCAAGCTGGCCAACGTTGCCCCGGTTATTTTCATCAACGTCCTCGATCCGGCCACCCACAAGACCGAGGTGAGCACGGCGGAGGTCGTGTCCATCTCCAACCTTCAGGGCACCCTGGCGGTCAAGGGTGTCCTGAAATCCACCGTCACGGTGAAGAAGAACACCACCGCCCTGACCCTGGGCACCGACTACGTCCTGGACTTCGATGCGGACGGCAACCTGGTGATCACCCTTCTGGCCACCGGCAGCGCCGCTTCCGAAACCAGCGTGAACGTGACCTACACGAAGCTGAACCCCGCCGCCGTCACCGCTTCCGCCGTCATCGGTTCCGTTTCCGGCAGCACGGAAACCGGCCTCGAGGTCCTGCGTCAGGTCTACCCCAAATTCGGGATGGTTCCCGGTCTGCTGGTCGCCCCCGGTTGGAGCAAGAACAGCGACGTCGCCGCCGTTCTCCAGGCGAAGGCTGAGGAGATCAATGGCTACTTCAAGTGCGAGGGCTTCATCGATGTCAACTCCGCGTCTGGCGGCTGCACGGTTTACACCGGGGCCAAGGCCGCGAAGGATAACGCCGGGATCTCCTCGCCCCATTTCGGCGCTTGCTGGCCCTGCGTGAAGATCGGCTCGAAGGTCATGGCCTACTCGGCCCTTCTGGCCGCCATCACCGCAAGGAAGGATGCGGACAACGATGACGTCCCGTCCCTGTCCCCGTCCAACACCCCGCTCCCGATCAGCGGCATCTGCCTGGAGGATGGCACGGAGGTCGTGCTCGATCAGGTCCAGGCGAACGCCCTGAACGGCGGCGGCATCATCACCGCCATCAACCTGAACGGCTGGAGGAGCTGGGGCAATAATACCGCCGCCTATCCCGGGACCACCGATCCCAAAGACCGCTGGCTCATGTGCCGCCGGTTCTTCTCCTGGTGGGGTAATTCCTTCATCCTGACCTATCAGCAGAAGGTGGACAACCCCGCCGACTTCCGCCTCATTGAGAGCATCGTCGATGCTGAGAACATCCGGGGCAACGCCTACGTTTCTTCCGGGAAGTGTGCAGCGGCCAGGATCGAATTCAATGAGGATGAGAACGAGATCACGGACATCTTGGATGGCCGTCTCACGTTCCACCAGCACCTGTCGCCCTGGACGCCGGCAGAGGATATCGTGAACATCCTCGAATTCGACCCGGACGCCCTGGCGGACGTTATCAATGGGGGTGAGTAAAAATGGCGAAAATCGCAGGAATCCCCGAAGTCATCCATGACTTCAATATGTATCTCAGCGGGTCCAGGCTTGCCGGTATCACCGGCGACGTGAAGCTCCCCGAGCTTGAGGCGATCACGGCGGAGGTCAGCGGCGCTGGCATCCTCGGCTCCTACGAAGCCACCGTCCCCGGGCACTACAAGAGCCAGGAGATGGAGATTCCCTTCAGGTGCCTCAATGAGGACTACTTCCGCATGATCGACCCCACCCAGCCCGTCGAGATCACGCTCCGCGCTGCGGAGCAGGTGAGCGCAAAGACCACCGGCGCAACCGACTACGTCGGTATGCGTGTAGTCGTTCGCGGCAAGCCCAAGAAGATCGAGCTCGGCAACGTCAAGCAGGGCGACAAGATGGACAGCAAGATCACCGTGGAGCAGACCTACATCCTGGTCGAGCACAATGGGACTACCGTCCTCGAGCTGGACAAGACCAATGGCCGTTTCGTCGTCAACGGGAAGGACGTGCTGGCGAAGGTTAGGAAGTTGACCTGATAGCCTGAAGGACTAACCATGCCCTCCGAGGTCTGCGGACCGCCGGTGAAAGCTCGGGCCTCCTTGGAGCCATGAGAAAGGCAACCCCAAGGGAAAAAACAAAAAACAGGAGGAAAGACAAAATGGAACAGAATCAGGAACCCCGCACTGCAGATCAGGAATTCGTGGTCAAATTCAAAAAGGCGTACAAATTCGAGGGCGAGATCGTCAGCGAGGTGGACCTTTCGGGGCTCACCGATCTGACCGGCCAGGACATGATCAACGCCGAAAAGTACCTCGCCTCGATGGGCACCGTTTCCGCAACGCCGGAGCTGACCCTCGGGTACTGCTTCTTCATCGCAAGCGTGTCCAGCGATAAGCCCATCGAATTCTTCAAGACCCTTGCACCGAATGACGCGATCAGGGTCAAGAACCGCGTGACCAGTTTTTTCTACAGCGAGGGTTAAGCCCACAGGACGGGAGGCAGAGCCGCAAGCTCTGCCTTTCGCTTTCCTTGAGCCTTCGGACAGGGCTGGACTATTTTTTGAACCTACCCCTGGACGAACTAATCGAAATAGCAAAGGAGGTCGCGGAAATCAATGGCCGGTGAGTACCAGATAGCCGTCAAGATCGCTGGAAAGATAGATCATTCTTTCACAGCAGCGATGGCACAGGCCTCCGGCGCGATGGGTGTTCTGGGCGGCGTCGGCCGTGTGATCGGCAACAGCGTGAAGATTGCCGGGGCCGCCTATGCCGCCGTAGCCGGCGGCGTTGCTGCGGTGGGAGCCGCAAGCATAAAGACCGGCTCTGAATTCGAGAAATCCATGTCCTCGCTTGCGGCCACCGCAAACGCAAACGAGGATCAGTACGCTGCCCTTGAGGCGGCGGCCATGCAAGCGGGGCGCACCACGTCAAAGACGGCAAGCGAAAGCGCCCAGGCGCTGGAGTATATGGCCCTGGCTGGATGGAGTGTCCAGGATTCGATCCAGGGTCTCCCGTCCGTCCTGAAGCTATCAGAGGCCACGGGCATGGACCTGGCCTACGCTTCGGACCTGGTGACGGATTCCATGTCCGCCCTGGGCGTGACGGTGGACCAGCTGCCCGGGTATTTGGATGTGGCCGCAAAGGCGAACAACAAGAGCAACCAAACGGCCCAGCAGCTGATGGAGGCATACCTCGGCGTTGGCGGCACCCTGCACAACTTGAACGTACCAATCGCCGAATCGGCAACCGCCCTCGGCGTTCTGGCCAATCGCGGCATCAAGGGGTCCGAGGGCGGCACCGCCCTCAATGCCATCATGGTCAACCTGACCACCGGCGCCGGAAAAGCCGGCAAGGCCATGAAGGACCTGGGCGTTTCAGCCTTCGACCAAAACGGGAACTTCATCGGTCTCGAGGCGACGCTGCAGCAGGTGAATACAGCCCTCCAGGGATGCACGGAGGAGCAGCGCAATGCGTACCTGGCCGCCATCGGCGGCAAGACGCACGTCGATGCCTTGAACGCCCTGATGGCCGGCCTCAACACAGAGGTCAGGGACGGCGTGTCGGAATGGCAAGACCTGCAGACGGAGCTGGAAAATTCCAAAGACGCCCTCGACACAATGAGGGATACAAAGCTGGACAACCTGGCCGGCGACGTGGCGACATTCACGTCCGCCCTGCAGGATGCGGGAATCAAGATATACAAACACCTGCAGGCGCCTCTGAGGAACGTCGTCAAGTTTGGGACCCAGCAGATCTACAACCTTTCGGATGCACTCGTCAACGGCGGATTTCCGGCGTTTGCGACGGAGGTGGGAAAGGTCCTGGCCAACGTGCTGACAGAGGGGATGACCTTCGGTCAGCGATTCGTCGGAATCGTGGCCATGGTAGCATCGGGGCTTTTGAGTGGCGTCCGCGAACAGGCGCCGCAGATCGCATCCGGCGCTGCCGGGCTTCTATCCACGCTCCTCCAGAGTTTCATGGGATTCTATGCGGACTTCTGGAGCACCGGCGCCCTGCTGTTCAAGGAATTCCTGAAGGGCCTGGACAGCGAGATGCCGAACATCATCCAGGCCGGCCTTCAGATGCTCCAGGACCTGAACGAAGGGCTCACAAGCCAGCTGCCCGAAATCCTATCCGTGGCCACGTCCATCGCGGCCCAGTTGATCCAGGGACTCGGGTCGTCCCTTCCGGAAGCGATAAGCCTGGGCGCGAACATTATCAGTCAGCTGATGATCGGCATCGGACAGGCAGCCCCCGAGCTGATGCCGCTGCTGGTTGACGCCGTCCTCCAGGCGGTGGCGGCCCTGGCGCAAGCGACCCCTCAGCTGATCGCTGCCGGCATCCAAATGGTCCAGGGCATCCTTCAGGGCATCCTCGCCGCTGCCCAGCAGCTCCTGACAGCAGGACCCGAACTGATCCTGAACGTGGTGAACGGCCTCCTCACGGCGCTACCCTCACTGATAGCGATGGGCGGACAGGCGGTCTTGAGCTTCGTCCAGGGCATCCCGGCGGCCCTCCCCCAGCTGGTGGCGGGCGGTCAGCAGCTGATCAGCGGCCTATGCGACAGCCTGATCCAGAACCTTCCGTCCATCGTGGCCACGGCGCTCACGGTGGCGGCGCAGCTGGGAATCGCGCTATGCGAGGCCCTGCCGCAAGTCTTGACCGCAGTGGCGGAAGTTATCTTCTCGACGGACTGGCTGGCAGTCGGCGGTCAGATCATAAGCGCAATCGCGGATGGCTTCACCCAGGCGTTCCCGGAATTTTCGGCATCGTGCTCCGCTGCTTGGAGCGCGATCACGTCCACCGTTTCTGGCGCTTGGGAGTCGCTGACGACCACTGCCTCAGAAATCTGGGGAAATATTACGGGAGCAATCAGTGGCGCCGTCGATTCGGCCTCCAGCTGGCTCTCAGGCGCATGGAGCACGATCAGCAGCACCGCGACCACAACCTGGGACACGATCAGCAGCACCGCTTCCAGCGTTTGGGGTGGGATAACTGGTGCAATCAGCGGCGCTGTCGATTCGGCGCAGTCCACCGTATCCAGCGTATTCACCACGATCCAAACCACGATCAGCAATGCGGTGAACGGTGCATACTCCACCGTCAGCAGCATCTTTGAGTCGATCCACACAACGATTTCGAACAAGATCAACAGCGCAAAGGAAGCCGTGCAAACCGCGATCGATGCCATAAAAGGGATATTCGATTTCAGCTGGTCGCTTCCGCCGCTTAAGCTGCCCCATTTTTCGATCACGGGCAGTTTCAGCCTGAACCCGCCATCGGTGCCCCACCTTTCGATTTCATGGTACAAGAAGGGCGCCATCCTGGACGGCGCTCAGATCTTCGGTGCCCAGGGGAACAACCTGCTGGGTGGCGGAGAGGCAGGGAAGGAAGCGGTCCTGCCGCTTGATGCCCTTTGGAGAGAGATGCGGGCCATTATGACGGAGGTCATGCAGGGCACCGGCGACGGTGGCAGCCTGAAGGCCCTGGCGGACAAGATCAACGCCTCCCTTGCCGGGAACGGCGCCGGTCTGAAGATCAGAGACCTCGTCAATCGGCTCACCGGCGAGGGCGACGACGGACAGGGCAGGAGAGGCCCCGGGCTCGTCGCTGCAGGAGCCGGCGGCCCCGCCTATACGATCACCTATGCTCCGACCTTCCAATTCCTCGGCGACGCACCGTCGCAGGAGGAGATGACGGAGGCGGCCAGAATGTCGCAGGAGGAATTCAACGACATGATGGACGATTGGGTGAAGCAGCATGACAGAAAGGACTTCTGAGGAGGAAGCGCCAATGTTGTACGCATATACCACCGTATCGGGCGACACCTGGGACAGGATCGCCCTCGAGGTTTACGGCGACGAATTCCTGGTCGACTTCCTCCTGAAGGAGCCGAAAAACTTCCCGCTTCTGGACTATCAGGTGTTCCCGGCGGGCGTGACGGTCTACGTCCCGGAGCTCACGGTTTCGGATGCCTACGAGGACGCGGACACCCCCGCATGGAGGAAGGACTGAGATGGCAAAAGCAAGAAGGGCATCCGTGGCGATGCTCTACAACAAAAAGAGCACCGATGAGGCGGCGCGGTATTTCGGAGGTTTTACCTACACCGACGTCGCCTCCGGTTCCTCGGACAGCATCAGCGTCCAATTCAATGACCCGGACCGCCGGTGGATTGACGCCTGGTTCCCCCAAAAGGGGGACAGGCTGGAACCCACCGTGCTCTTTGAGGATTGGGAAGGGGACGGCGACGCAAAGACCATGAAGTGCGGCGCTTTTGTCGTCGACGATTTCAGCTTCGTGGGCGGCCCTATTCGGGTGACGCTTAACGCCGTGGCCATGCCTTCCACTTCGGGCTTCAAGGCGACGGAACGAACGAACACCTACGAAAAGACAACCCTCAAAGAGATCGGTGAAAAGATAGCGGTCCGGGCTGGGTTGGAGCTTTTCTTTGAGCCTTCGGACAAGGTCAGCATTGAATCCGTATCCCAGGATAAGCAGACGGACTGCACCTTCTTCAACGATCTCGTCACAAAATACGGCTACGCCCTCAAGGTCTACAACGATAAGCTGGTCGTTTTCGACGAGGCGACCTACGAAGGGAAAGCAACGGTAGCTACGCTGCATGAGGATGACTTCGAGACAGGGTGGAAGTACAACACCACCCTGGCGGGGACCTACACCGGGATCACCTACTCCTACACGGCGGGCAAGAAAAACAAGACCTACTCCGTGGATATCGGGGATGTGAAAAGCGGCCGCGTCCTTTTTTGCGACGATTCATCGAACAACCTCTACGAGGCGACCCTCATCGCCGTGGCGAAGATCAACAATGCCAACAAAGGCACCACCACGATCCAAGCTACACTGAAGGGCACGTGGAGGATTCGGGCCACGGATTGCGTGAAGATAGAGGGCATCGGGAAGCTCGACGGAAAATACTTCGTCGAGAAATCCTCCCTGACGGTGAACAGCACCGGCGGCACAAAAACGAATCTCAGCCTCCGATTGGTCGAAAAGAGATTCGAGAAAGCGCCTTCCGCTATTCAGCAGGAGCCGGTCAAGCAGTCCTCCTCCTCGAAGGAGAAAAAGAAGCAGCAGCAGAAACAGCAGCAAGCCGCAAAGACCACCGCTACAAAGGCGACGAAATTCGTCACGCACGGGAAGAAGGTGGGCACCGGCACGGCGGCCCCCATCGTGAAGGGAGAAAAAGTGACCTCGATCACGAAACCGCTGTCCGGCAACGTCGTCCCCAAAGCGGCTGACAAAAAAATCCTTACTCCGCTGGATGCAGTTCTCGCCGCTCAAAAGGAAATCGAAGCAAGGGTCCAGAGGGCAAAGTACCTGTCCACGGCTCCGAAAGCAGCAAAGCTACCGACAACCTCCGACAAAAAAGTGGGAGTTGGTACAGCCACGATACCGGCAGCAAAGCGCCCCACCGCGCTCGATCCTTCCACGAAGAAAGTGGGCACCGGCACCGCAACAGTGACTACTCAAAAGACCACCACTGCAGCAAAGACCACGACCACGACCACCACCGCAACGCGACCGGTGAGCCATGCAAAGCAGGTCGGCACCGGCACCGCAACGGTGACTACCAAAAAGACTACCACGACGGCGACCACGACCGCAAAGATCAAAACGGCGCAGAATACCACAAAGGCATCCGCCGGCACGAAGATCACGAACCTGAGAACCAACTCCACGAAGTGAGGAAAGACCATGCAGGCATTGAGAATCGGAAAGGTGTCCTCGATTAATCGGGACGCCGGCACCGCAAGGGTGACATACGAGGACCGGGACGGCTCCACCACCGGGGAGCTGCCGTTCCTGGCCTGGACGTACTGGATGCCCCACGTCGGCGATCAGGTGCTGGTCGGCCATATCTCCAGCGGCGCCACCGCTGCCGTCATAATCGGGCCGGTTTGGAACGAAAGCCATGCCCCGGATGATTTCTCGGACGACATCTACCACCAGGAGATGGGCAGCACCCCCGGGGCCGCCTACATCTCATTCTGGAACGATATCCTGACGCTCCATGCGAAAAACATCCTGTTCGACGACCCGGATGAAACGAACACGGTCACGGTGAAGCAGATGCTCGAAACGCTGAGCACGATGAGCGGGCAGATCTCCAACCTATCCGGTCGGGTATCGGCCCTGGAGCATCGCATCTGAAAAGCAGGAGGAACAGCGCATGACAGTCGGAGCATGGGGCACGAAAATCGTCTTTGAGACAAGCGATACGAAAATCCTGACCTTCTCAAAATTCACCCGCAACGTGGGCTCCGAATGGGCGACCCACAACCGGATCGGGAAGAAGGATCAGACGGAATTCTTGAGGCCGTCCCTTCAGAAGGTGACCTTCACCATTGACCTCAACGCGACGCTCGGCGTCAGGCCCAGGGCCGTCCTGGACAGCATCGCCGATGCCGTGGAAAGCGGGGAGGTGAACACCCTGGTGATCGGATCGAAGAAGGTGGGCACAAACCGCTGGAAGATCAAGAGCTGCTCCGAAACGTGGGACACGATCTACACGCAAGGGGAGCTGGTCCGGGCGAAAGCAAACCTGACCATGGAGGAATACCTATGACGCTCAATACCATTCAGTTCTCAGTCCTCGGGGAAATCGATGACGCGGAGGACGTGATGAGGTGCGTGGAAAACCTCCTCCTCACGCCGGCCGGGACCATCCCCCTCGTGCGGGATTTTGGAATAGATCAATCCCTCCTGGATCTCCCGCTGCCCACGGCACAAAGCCTCCTGGCCGTGGAGATCATCGAAAA
Source organism: uncultured Eubacteriales bacterium (assembly GCA_902761365.1). GTDB lineage: Bacteria > Bacillota > Clostridia > Christensenellales > CAG-138 > RUG472. The sequence goes on from CACWJZ010000001.1 coordinate 152,698, forward strand.
GGTCGCCAAATACGAAAACCGGGCAGCCGTGCAGGAGGTCCAGCTTTCGGCAAACCCCGAGGGACAAATCACAGCAAAGGTGGTGCTAACCGCAAATGTCTGACACGCTACAATCGGTATTTGACCTCCCGGATGTTTCGTTCACCGAAAACGACACGCTGGAGGATATGGTCACACGGATGATCACCAACTACGAGGCCCGCTACGAGGAGCTGACCGGTATTCCGCTGATCCTTTACCCCAGCCATCCCATGAGGATCATGATATACGCCGTCGCCCTCGACCTATTCCAGCTGGAGCAGTACGTCGAGAGGGCGGGGAAGCAGGACCTCCTGAAATATTCCTACGGCGACTTCCTGGACCACCTGGCCGCAAACAGGGGCGTGACCCGGGAACAGGCGGCCCCGGCGACGACGACCATACGCTTCACGCTGTCCGCCGCCCAGGACTACGCCATCGGAATCCCCGCCGGTACCCGCGTCACCAACGGGGACAGCATCTACTTCCAGACCACGGCCTACGCTGAGGTAGCAGCTGGCGACACCTACGTCGACGTGAAGGCCGAATGCACCGACGTGGGCATCGAAGGAAACGATCTTGTAGCCGGGCAGCTGAGCATGCTGGTGGACCCGATCCCTTATGTCGAATCCGTGGCAAACACGGACACCAGCAGCGGCGGGACAGACCTCGAGGAGGACGAAAGCCTGGCCGAAAGAGTATTCCTGGCGCCTTCCAGTTACAGCGTGGCGGGGTCCCAGGACGCCTACATCTACTGGGCAAAGACCTACAACACCGCCATCGGGTCCGTGGTCGTTCAAAGCCCGAACCCGTGCGAGGTGAAGATCTACATCCTGATGGACGATGGGACGATCCCAGGGTCCGGCGTCGTTTCCGGCTTGCAGGATTTCCTTTCGGCTACAACGATCCGGCCGCTGACCGATCAGGTGGAGGTGCTGACCCCCACAGCTGAGACCTTCAACGTCGCCCTGACGTATTACATCAACCGCAGTGACAGCGCCCAGGCTGCCGCCATTCAGAGCGCCGTCAGCGATGCGGTGGACGATTACATCCTCTGGCAAACCACCGATATCGGAAAGGACATCAACCCCTCCGAATTGATCCGCCGGGTGATCGATGCAGGAGCAAAGCGGGTCGTGGTCACGGCGCCGACCTTCACCACGGTCACCGCGACGAAGGTCGCCCAGCTGGGCACGAAAACCGTCACCTACGGAGGGCTCGAGGATGACTAACCTATACAACGGGCAGCTGGTAGAGCTCCTCGGCGGAAACGCCGCAGCGTACAACCCCGAGGTCCGGGCGTTCTCCTATGCGCTCCTGCAGGAGAAGCGCCGAATCATGGACTACGCCAAAAAGACGCGGACCGCGTCCATGATCAACGAACTGCCCGAGCCGATCCTGGACGTCCTGGCGGTTGAGCTCAGGTCCCCTTATTACAACGATGCGGCCAGCATCGACGAAAAGAGGGACGTGATCCGAAGCAGCCTCCTGTGGGCCTACAAGGCGGGAACCGCCGAAGCCATGGAGCAGCTGATCAAGGCGCTTTTTGGAACCGGCCAGGTCGTCGAGTGGTTCGACTTCGACCCGAATGACGGTGAGATCATCCCGGGGGAGTTTGATATCGAAACCGGCGCCGAGATGGAGGACCCGCAATCGTATATGGCCAGGATCGGCCGGATCATCGACCGGGTGAAAAACGTGAGATCGCACCTCCGCAAGGTGCGATTTTTGCGTGACGTTCACGCACCGGAAACCGGAAAGGTGCTCTCGCAATCGTACCCAGCTCCCACGGTTGGAAACTGCATCGCCGTCATGGCGAGGACAGGAGCGCCGCAGCGGCAGGGCGCCTTCGTCCAATCGGTGCCACAGGTCGCAATCATTTAGAGCTTATGACGTCGCAGCCACCAGCGGCTACCATAAGAACACCAAACAAAGAAGGAGGAAAACCACATGGCTCAATTCAAAGCCGGCGTCCTGACCGCAAAGGGTCTCGCGCTTTTGGCAAAGTGGCAGCTGGGCAGCACCACTCCCACGATCACCCGAGCCGTGATCGGCTCCGGTTCCTACGGCGAATCCGAAAGCCTGGTCAACCGGACGGCGCTGAAATCGCAGAAGCTCTCTGTCGCAATCAGCACCAAGTACATCCAGAACGCCTCGACCGTGCTGCTTAAGAGCATCTTCGACAATACCACGCTGAGCACCGGCTTCAAGGTCACCGAGATCGGCATCTATGCCATAGACCCGGATGACGGCGAAATCCTGTACAGCATGGCGGTGAGCGAGGACGAATCCGTGGCGGACTACCTGCCGGCTTATAACGGCACCTACCCGTCCACCATCGTTTTCAATTACCAAGTGGAAGTCAGCAACGCCGAAACGGTCACCATCCAGGCAGGGTCCGGTGCTTACGCACCGGCCGACGATTTCAACGATCTGAAAGAGCACACGGCTGAGCTGACCATCCAGGCGGCTGCGAACAGCCTCGCCATCGCTCAGCTGGTGACCGCGATCCTGCAGGATGAGCGAAAGATCGCTGAGATGCGGGATGCCCATGATGCCCTGGTCGCCGCCGTTTTCAGCACCGAAACCGGCACGACCACCATGACCAACACGAAGGATTATCCCTTCAATGACAGCAAGAAAACCGTGGCGATCACCAACACCCGGCAGACCCTGTTCTACGACGTGGAGGTCGAGGTCACGGCGTACAGCGGCGGCCTTCCCGGAAACGTGATCGTTTCGGACAAGCAGCTCAACGGCTTCAAAATCGAATTTGACGGCAGCGCCAAGAGCGTCACCGTCGCCTACAAGATCAAGGAGGGCATGACAGTATGATCGTCATTCACAAAAACGAAGGGGAGAAAATCCCCTACGAAGTCAGCGGCAAGAGGATCACCTTTGACGATGACCTCTCCCTGAACCTCGCCAAGCAGGAAAAAGACTGGCCCGTGCATATCGACGTGTGCGTGGACCGCGACGGGAATCTGTGCAACGGGACCGGCGCCGGCCTGTATTACGTCGCCCAGCTCGACATCCCGGCAGCTGAGTACAGCGAACCGGAAACCGAGGGGGAGCAGCCCCAGCGTTTGCCGCTGGACATGGACAAGGTCACCCTGACCCTTTGGAGCATCGATGAGCTCGTGGAAGCCATCGACGATCCCGAGAACGACTAAGAGGAGGAACCGCAATGGGAAACTTTGACATCGCAGATCTGGCGCTGCAGGCGGTGGCGCCGGGCAATAAGCTGCTCTATGACGACAAGGGGCTGCCCTCCGTCATGGTTTTCATCCCCAAATTCAAGCTGAGCGATGTGCTGACAGACGGCCCTGATGCCTACCACCCCGCCTTCATCATCAACGGCCAGGTGGTCGACGGCATCTGGATCAGCAAGTATCAGAATGTCGTGGAGAACGGCCGGGCGTACTCGCTCCCCGGCAAGGACCCCGCGAGCAATATTACCTGGGACACCGCCCGTGGCTACTGTGAAGCGAAAGGCGCCGGCTGGCACATGATGACAAAAGCCGAGTGGGGCATGATCGCCCTGTGGTGCAAGAAGCACGGTATCTTCCCCAAGGGGAACAATAACTACGGCAAGGATAGCACCGAGAGCGCCTACACCGCCATCCCCGCCACCTACGGCACCGGGGCGGACGCCGGGAAGATCTTCCACGTCCTGACTGGCACCGGTCCCCTAACCTGGAGCCATGACGGCACCATGAAGGGCATCTGGGATCTCAACGGCAACGTGTCTGAGTGGGAGGGCGGCTTCCGCACCGTGTACGGTGAGCTGCAGTTCCTGGTCAATAACAACGGCGCCGACAAGAGCCACAGCCAGGCTGCCAATTCGGATCAGTGGAAGGCCCTGGACGCCACCACGGGTGAGTTTATCACCCCCAACGGTTCCGGCACCACCACGAACTCCGTGAAGGTTATCGCCGCATCCAGCAAGCCCAAATATGCGATCACCATTGACCGCAGCGAGGGCAACACTGAAGAAAGCGAAAACGTGAACAGCGGCATCCAGGACATCACCTGCAGCGCCGATATCGCCGATGCGGCGAAGTACGTCCTGCGGGCATTCGGACTTCTGCCGGAGGCGGGAGCTGTTGCGGCTGATTACGGCGACGGGGACAGGTTGTATTTTAACAACGTGGCGGCAGAGCGCCTGGTCGTCGGCGGCGGTGGCTATAACGGCGCCGCCTTCGCCGGGGTGTTCTGCAGCGGCGGCAGCACCAGCACCCGCTCGTACTCGCACACCAACTTCGGCTTCCGCTCCGCTTTTGCCGAATTGCCAACTGCCTAACCTGGCAGCCTGAAAGGGGCGCGGTAGCGCCCCTCTGAAAATGGATGAAAGGAAAGCACCGTGCAGGAACGAGAGAATGACTATATGAGGGAGACCGACGGATGGGAGCCGTCCGATTCCATTCTGCAAAAAAAGATCTGCAGGATGGTCGAGGATACATACCCATACCTCAAAAACTTCCCCAAGGCTGAACGCCATGACCTGACAGCAGAAATCAAACGCCTGCAGTACAGCATGGTGGAGTTGACCGTCGAGGTGGACAATCACCATCGAAAGACAGCCCTGGAGAAGCTGGACACCCAAAACAAGCAGCTCAAGAAACTGGTGCGGCTTGCCTTCCGTTTGCGGTTCCTGGCCCCGAAATCCTACGAGCGATGGTCCGCCCTTCTCAAAGAGATCGGGCAGATCATCGGCGGACGGATAAACGAAAAGGCCAGGTAGCCGCTTCATTCGGGAGATCGATACAGCGCCTGGTCAACGGCGGCGGTAACTATAACAACACCACCAACGCCGGGGTGTTCTACAGCAACGGCAACAACAACACCCGCTCGAACACGAACACCAACATCGGCTTCCGCTCCGCTCTGCCTCGAACAAAGGGCAAGGTGACCGGCGCCCACGGGTCCCGGTACAGACGGCCGCAATGCGGCCAATTCCAAGAGGCAAAGGATCGATCCCCCGTGCTTCAAAAAAGCAGAAAAGGTAAACAGCGGCGGCAGGTTGAACGGACCACATCCGGGCGGCCTCGCAAGTCTGGGTTCAGAAAGCCCCGAACCGCCGCGATCCCCGGTCTATGATTCGGAACATATATCAGCAGCTAACGTCCTACTCGGCGCTGCTCCAGGCGGAGCATGACGTGACAGCCGGCAAGGGAGAAAAGAGGAGCACCCTCCTGTTCGAGCGCAACCTTGAGGACAACCTCCTTCAGATCAGCGCCGATCTTCGAAACGGCATCATCCCGAAAGTCAAGTACAACAGCTTCTACGTTTATATTCCGAAAACCAGGAAGGTCATCTACATAGACCTTCCGAACAAGATCATCCAGCGGTCACTTTATAACGAGATCAACCCCAGGCTCAACAAGGGGTTCATTGAGGACACCTACGCATGCATCCCCGGGAAGGGGCAGCTGGCGGCGATGAACAGGGTGGCCAGCTGGATGAGGAATACCAGGATCAACAGCCCAGGAGAGTGGTACTACTTCAAATTCGACGTGGCCAAATTCTTTTACCGGATAGACCACGGCATTCTGATGGACCTGCTCAAGAGCAAGATCGCGGACCCACAGGCCATAGATCTGCTGGAGTATTACATCTGCAACACCGGCGCCAGTTTCGGCCTTCCACTCACCGACAATCAGGAGGAGGCCACTGAGCCTGACGCTTTGAGCGCCCTGGGCATCCCCATCGGCGGCGGCTTGAGCCATACCCTCGGCAACCTTTACCTGGACCCGCTGGATCAATTCATCAAGCGGGAGCTACGGGTCAGGAGATACGGCCGGTACATGGATGACGGGATACTGATGGACACCGACAAGCGGCGCCTGATCGAAACCGCAAAGAGAGCCGAGGACTTCCTGCATGAGCGCCTCCATTTGGAATGGAACCGCAAGACGGCGCTCCGGCCGGCCAGGTGCGGCGTGGAGTGGGTCGGGTGCGTGATCTACGATGACCACGTCACCCTCCGAAAGAGCACCACGCTCCGCATGAAGCGGCGGCTGGCGGAGGTCGAACAGGAGTACAATGCCGGGCTGATCACCCTGGAAAAGGCAAAGCAGACCGTGGCATCATACCGGGCCATGTTGAAGCACGTGGACATGGACAACTACGAGGACAAGCTCTGGCGGGATTTCGTCCTGACCAGGGGCGACATCCAGGAAGCAAAGCAACGGGGGAAAGAACTATGCTGGAATTGACGGAAAGGTTGATAGAGATCGCCGATCAGCTCCTCACCATCACCAAAGAGCAGAACCGCATCCTGCAGCAGCTGGAGGCAGCCAGGTACGGGGACGCCCTCGTGGAGATCGAAAGCAGCCTCGCCGGAATTCGGGAACGGGCAGACGGCCCGTTACATCTGAAGGAAGGAGGGACAGAGCAAAGAGATGGAAGGAATGACAGCTGAACAGGTGATCAAAGTGGTCCTTTGGATCTGCGCCGCAATATCAGCCGTCGGCGCTGCCGTGGCCGTGATCGTCAAAGCGGTGACCGCTGCAAAAGCGCCGACAAAGCAGCTGGAGCAGCGCATCGATATCCTGGAGGACAAGATGGAAAAGCATGAGGAATTCTTCGGGAACGATAAGAAGCGCCTCGATGGGATCGAAGAAGGAAGCCGGGTCACCCAAAGAGCCATCCTCGCCCTTTTGAGTCACGGCATAGACGGAAACGATGTGGCCGGGCTCCGGGCCGCAAAGGACGAACTCCAGCAATACCTCATCAACCGATAAGAGAAAGGGGAGATCAACATGAAAAAGAGAACCGCAAGAACCGTCGCCCTGATCATGGCCCTGGTCATGATCTGCGTCATGCTGGCCGCTTGCAGCGCCGGCGCCCAGGAGGCCGTGTCCAATGTGGACATCGGGGGAAAGACCCCCGGCCAGGTCCTTCTGGACGCGATCTGGAAGCTGGTCGAGCTGGCCATCGCCGTGGCCGGTGCGCTCTTGACCTATTTCGTCAAGACCACCGCCGTTCCATTCATTGAGAATGTCGTTGTCCCATGGCTCAAAGAAAAGCGACTATACGCCAGAGTGAAGCAGGGCGTCCAATTTGTCGAACAGATGGCGAAGAATGGCAAACTGCAAGAGCTGCTTGGGTGCCCGGTTGACGGTGACGGCAAGAAAAAATATCTCATAAAACTACTGCAACGGTGCGGCATTGAGGTCACAGAGGAAGTGGACGCCATGATCGAATCCGCCGTCTACGAAATGAACCAGGCCGCAAAGAAAGCCGCAAAGGAAGCCCTGGATGGCCTTCTGATGAAACCCGCAGACGGCGAGGAGGAAACAACTGAATGAGCACCCCCAGCACCGGCGCCAAGAAGCGCAAGGCCACGAAGGCCCCCGATGCCGTCCAGGAGGTCCAGGAGGCGGCCCAGGCCGCCCCTGCTCCCTTGGCCACAGAGGTCAAGGGAGATGCCCCCGAGGCCGTCCAGGAGGCCGGATTCCTGGTGGAGATCGCAACGGATGTGGTGAACGTCCGGGACGGGTCCGCCCTCGGCTTCAACATCGTGACCACCCTCAAGAGGGGGGAGGTCGTGCGGATCTCCGAGGAGCTGGAGGACGGCTGGGGCCGCCTGTCCAGCGGGGCCGGATTCATCAACCTGGTATACACCCGGAGGGTATAACAGGACCAACCGCATAGTACCATAGCAAGCAAAAGCAGCCGTTTCTCGCGGCTGCTTTTTTGTTTTTCTCGGGGGCCGTGTGGCCCCGTGTTCGATTTCAGGTTCATGGGGATGCGGGAATACCTACCCGCCGGGAAGCCCCGAAAATTTTTCCAATGGAAAAATTATACACATTCGAACCCGTGCCGCTTCAGGTATGCCCTGGCTTGCTGCTCCTGGGTAAATAGGCGGCTCTTGCGCTTCTGGCGGTCCCTTCCGATGACCAGCGTGTCGCCGATCCCGGCGATCAGCCAGTAGTCCTTCCCGTTCTTCGAAATGGGATTGTAGTAGACGGCCTCGCCCTTCTCGTTTGCCATTTTCATATTCACGCCCTCCTTTCAGTAGGTGACCACATAGCCGTTGTATTTGAAGGTCCTGGCGACCTCGACAGCGGCGGCCAGTTTCGCGGCAAATGCCTCCGCTTCCTCCGGGGCAACGGCACCCTTGCAGCACCAGTTCACCTTCAGGCTGACCGGCTGCCCGAACAGGTGGCCGCCGTCGGTTTCCAGGGACACGTCCCGGGTGAACCCCTGCTGATCGGGATTCAGCTGACGGTTCAGATCGCCCAGGGCGAGATCGAATTCACGATAGCTCACGGTTTTCATTTTCACATAACCTCCTTCTGCGGTAGGAATTGGGTGTCACAGAGCCGGAAAGCGGCGGCGAGGGCCTCGCCTTCGGTTTCATATTCGCCCTCGTCTTCGGCCATGGCCACCAAGCGGCAATGGAAAAAGTCGACGTCCTCTGGATCGTCCAGCAGCCCGTACACGCTGCAGGTGAACCATTCACCACGGGGGCCGGTGCACCATTCGGCGGTGACCACAAAATCCTTGTACTGGACCACCACGCCGCCATCGTCCTCCAGGCGTTCCTTCAGGGAGAGGTAGGTGTCAAAGTAATTCGCCATGGTTCTCGATCCTCCATTCACAATATTGATCAGACAGCCCAGCGGCCTCGATCACGTCCCACAGGGTGCAGAACGTCCGGCGGGCCAGCTCGTGTTCATCGTCGGGGAAGATGCGCTTCTCGCGCTGCAGCGTTTCAAATGCCTCGAATGCCTTACGGAAAAGGACTTCTTGCAGATCGTTCATGGTTGCCTCCTTTCAAGATGCGACGTACACGGTGGTCCCGGTGGGAACGGCGTGGGCTGCCAGCAGCACCGCCGCCCTTTTCTTCGCCTCGCTCAGCGTCCACACGCCGGGAATCCAGAAGATCGTGTCCCTACGGGTGGGGGAGACCTGATCGATGAAGGTCTCAGGGGCGATCCCCTCCACCACGGCGTTCTTCAGGACGAAAGCCCAGTGGCCGGTTCCCCGGGGCGCTTTGCCGTGGGCCAGGACGTAGTCCCTGTTGCTGAATTCGTAACGGTTCATGATTCAACCCTCCACTTTGAAGGTCAGGCGGCCTTCGTTGTCCATTGAGAAATCCAACACGGTCAGATCGTCGAGCTCGTCGGGAATGTCCCGGACGCTGCCGGAAAAGATCGTCTGCCCGGCCTTCAGGAGATTCACGCGGGCGTTCCGGCTGATCAGCTGGTAGAAGTTTCGGAGCTTCATCATTCAGTCCTCCTTGATGTTCAGGCCCATGAACCGGGAAGCCTCATTGATCAGCTCCAGCAGGTGGGCAGCCGATCCAACATCCGCCCAATTCACGTCGTCCGGGTCCTTACCAAAGAAGCAGTCAGCCCCATCCTTCAGGGCATCGATCTTCTGTTGAAGCTCCTCCATGAGCTCGGCATATTTGCAGGTCGCGTTCACGTTTTTCATCATTGAGCACCTCCGTTTCATTGTCTGTATTATACCACGGTATACCGTGGAAGTCAAGCTATTTTTCACGTTTTACCGTGGAATATTTTATTGACAAAGGGGAGGCAGCGGCGTTATAATCCGATCAGACAATCAAGAGGAGGCAGCGCATGGCATACATGAAGAACACCGAAAACCTCGCGCCGGTTGACCGTATCCGAATGGAAAAGGGGATCAGCAGATCTGAGCTTTCACGGCGCACCGGCGTCCCGGCCAGGACGCTGGAGGATTGGTCCGCAAGGAAGAACACGAACCCGAGCGCAAGGCACCTATACGCCGTGGCCCAGGCGCTGGGCTGCCGGATGGAGGATCTGATCGAACCCGAGATGTGGAAGTAAGGAAGAACACAAAAAGACCGCCCACGGAAAACCCGTAGGCGGTCAATTTTTGTCACCGCTTCCTCAGCGGCTGGACCAACACGAAACACTTACCGGTGAAATAGACCGTCAAGGTGTTCGCCTGGCACCCGAATGGTGGAGCATAGGAGAGTCGAACTCCTGGCCTCCACAATGCCATTGTGGCGCGCTACCAACTGCGCTAATGCCCCTTGCAACTTTGCATATTATAACCGGTGTTCTCCGATTTGTAAAGAGGTATTTTTCACTTTTTTGAAGAATTTCATTGTAATAGATTTTTGAACAATCCACGTTTGCCTTTGCAGAAGTTGTCCTGTGTGCTATAATCATATTGGAGAAAAGTATGGCCAAGCAGTATTCAAAACATAAAAAGAGAGGTCCTTCCACTCAACAGACCCTGTCCGGGGCCCATAGGAATGTTCCCAACGGCACGTTGACCCGGGATGAGCGCAAACGTCCCTTCCTGCTGGAGGTCCTTTTCAATGCCCTGAAACTACTGCTGTTTGCCCTGATCGTCATGGGGTTTGGCGGTCTGGGCCTCATGTACGGGGTGGGGAAGGCCTATGTGGATTCCACACCTATGCTGGAGATCTCTCAGCTCACCCGAAGCGACCGAACCAGCTATCTGTACGATATGCATGGGAACGAGATCACCAATCTCACCTCCATGGAATATCGGGACTGGGCCGCACTCAACGAGATTCCCGACATCCTGAAGAACGCTTTTGTGTCTATCGAGGATGTCCGCTTCTATAAGCACCAGGGCGTGGACTTCAAGCGTGTCTTTTCTGCCGCCCTTGAGATATTGGGTAACAGCAATTCTTCTGGCGGCAGCACCATCACTCAGCAGCTAATTAAAAACAAGATCCTGGGCACTCAGCGCACCTACAAGCGTAAGATGCAGGAAGCGTATCTGGCGATCCAGCTGGAAAAGGTTGTGGATAAGGACCAGATCCTGGAAGCGTATCTGAATGACATCTATCTCGGTGGTTCCAACTATGGGGTAAAGGCGGCGGCCAAAGATTACTTCGGCAAGGAGTTGTCCGAGCTGACCATTCGGGAATGCGCCCTTTTGGCGGGTCTGACGCAAAGCCCATATTATTATAACCCCCGGCAGAACATGTACTATCGAGAGGGAAATCCTTATTTTAGGACTGTCAATCGAACGAACACGGTGCTGGAACGGATGTATCAGAACGGATACATCACCAAAGAACAGTATCAGACCGCTCTCGAGGAGCAGGAGAACATCCTATCTGTCAGCAAAAATTCCAAAATGTATGATATGGCCTATTTCGTTGAATATGCCATATCCGATGTGATCACCCACTGGATGTCAGTCGATGGCGTGCCGGACACCTCTGCCAACCGGACTTATTATGAAAATATGCTTCGGACCGGCGGATACAAGATCTACACTACTGTTGATCCGAAGATACAGAACACAGTCCAGGAAACCTTGTCCACCTGGAACGGCTACCCTGAACTGGCCGACGGCAATGCCGCTGTATTGACGGAAGAGATCTCGGAGAACGTCACCATCCAGACCGTGGAACCTCAGGCGGCCGCTGTAGTCATCGACCAATCAACAGGCTATCTTAGGGCGATCATCGGCGGTCGGGACGAGCCTCAGATCCGTAAGGGACTGAATCGAGCGGCTCAAAGCTTTACTGAGGTGGGCTCCTGTATAAAGCCGCTGGCAGTCTATGGCCCGGCGCTCGATCGAGGCATGTCGCCCGCATCCGTGGTCATCAACGCTGAAGGCACCATTGCCGGCTGGGGCACGGAGAAGGGGTATCCCGGCGGCGGTCTTTCCTCCAGCCGCACCTATGGGTTCGTCACCATGCGTACCGGCCTGGCCCAGTCCCTGAATGTGGTGGCTGCCCGGGTCCTTATGGAGGATGTAGGCATCGCCACGGCCACAGAGTATATGGAGCGGTTGGGCATTCCGCCCGCCCAACTCAACCTGGACGGACCTGGCCTTGCTTTGGGCACCTCCGGCATCACGCCCATACAGATGTGCGCCGCCTATGCAGCCATCGCCAACAACGGTTATTACTGGCAGCCCATCTCCTTCACGAAAGTGGAGGACGAGGACGGGCACGTGGTCTTGGACGCGGACCTGATCCGCAATCGGGCCACGAAGGTTTATAGCCAGACCAGTACCGCCTATCAGCTGGTGGACATGCTGACGGATGCCGTAAAAAGCGGCACCGGTAAGCAAGCACGCATGAACGGTTTCACGGTGGCTGGGAAGACGGGTACAAACTCCAAGTATTCCAGCGTCTATTTTGCCGGTATGACCTGTGACTATACAGCTGTGGTTTGGATCGGTCATGATCTGCCCAGCAACAAACTGAAGACCGGCTCCACCGGCGGCGATTATGCGGCGTCCCTGTGGAAAGCGTTCATGGAGAAGGTGATGGAGGATCACACAGATCAGCCCATCATCAACGAGAATACCACTATGCTGGGCATGGTCCAACGGACAGTCTGTCCCGTATCCGGGATGTTGGCGTCTCCAGGCTGCATCAAGTACCAAGGGAACGGCAAGAAGTTTAACCTGGTTACAGACTGGTTCGATTACGATTCCGTGCCCACGGATTACTGTGATATGCACGTGACCGTCAGCATTTGCCGGGACAGCAATTGCCGAGCTGGAGCTTCCTGTGACCCCAAATCGGTGGAGGACGTGACCTATGTGCTGATCCGCCCGGATTCCATGTTCTTCGACCTTTCAGATGAAGTCCTGACGAAGATATTCGGAAACACCTACCTGCGCACGGACAAATCGGCGGACGCCTTCATCAATAGCCTCCCGGTGTGCAACCTGTCTGAGAACCTTACCGCCGTCAAGAACAATCGCGACGCTCTGATCCGAGAGGTGACAACCTTCCTGTCGGATACACCAGAACTTCCCGAAGAGGTGCGTAACCGGCTTGCAGACCTGATTGGACGGGCCGCTTCAGCCAATACTCTCTCAGACATTGAAGAAGCTGTCACAGCTCTGCGGCAGGCCTATGACCGCGTCCGCAACTTCGGCTATTGAATTGTGGCGAGGATGCGAACGGTTTGCGTAAAAAACCTACTCCTTCTTCCCATTTTTGAAAAATATGATATAATGTGTTGAAATCGCGCAAGGAGGCATCTTTATGGATACCAAAATTCTGATCGCAGACGACGATCCCATCGTACATGAGTCGTTGAAGATATATCTCGAAGCCGAGGGATTCAAGACGGTGGACTGCTATGATGGCATTTCGGCCATCGCTGCGGCGGACAGCACCGTTTCCCTTTGCGTGCTGGACATCATGATGCCTGGCAAGTCCGGCATCGACGTCTGCCGGGAGATCCGCAAGACAAGCCAGGTCCCCATCGTCATGCTCACCGCCAAGGGTGAGGAAGTGGACAAGATCGTGGGTCTTGAGCTGGGAGCGGATGACTATATCGTCAAGCCCTTCAGCCCCCGTGAGGTAGTGGCCCGGATCAAGGCCATCCTGCGTCGGACGGAAAACCATGCGGCGGGGGAGGACTCCGGCAAGAATGTGATCCAGCATAACGGCCTTTCCATCGATCTCAACAGCTATACGGTGCTGCTCAGGGGCGAGCCGGTCATCTGCACCCCCAAGGAGATCGAGATTCTGTTCCTGCTGGCCTCCAATCCCGGCCATGTGTTCACACGGGACACTCTGCTCTCCAAGGTATGGGGCTATGACTTTGCCGGAGAGACCCGAACGGTAGACACCCATATCAAGCGGCTCAGGGCCAAGCTGGATTCCACCGGCCTGGGGTGGAGCATCAAGACCATTTACGGAGTCGGGTATAAATTCGAGTTGGAATAATCGATAATGAAAGGCGTCCTGTTCCGCAGAACTCTCGCATTATTTATTCTGGTGTTGCTCCTGGCGGATATTGCTATCCTGGGGGCCTACTCCTATTTTGGCCGAAAAACCTATATCGGACTGGAGCTGGACTCCCTGGACTCTGTCATGAACTCCGCCAGAGGCATCTATGAGGTCCGGGACGACATGTTCTCCAGCCGCAACTCCTTCCCAAAATCTCTGGGCTTTTTGAGCAGTACAGCGGATGTGAAGTACTATTACTTCTATTATGCCAACGGGGGCATCGAAGCCGTCACCAATATTGCCGAATACAGTAACTCCTATATCCAAAGCGTACAATATGACATCCTAGAGGGCCGTGAAATCCGCAAGAAGGACCTGCAGCTCACCAATCATATCAATGCTATCGCCGTGGGAGAGCCCCTGTACGGCAGCGACGGCATCGTCGAAGGCGGGCTCATCTTTGTGCGGGAGATCCAGCACATCGACATCGCCTTCGGCAAGCTGAACTCCGCCCTGCGTCTGTTGGGCATCGCCATCGTGCCGGTGCTGCTCATCATCGCCCTGGCCAGCATCCGCGAGATCAACAAGCCCATCAGCGAGATGACCAAGGTGGCCATTGAACTCACTAACGGCAACTACAGCGTCCGCGCCAACGAGAACGTCCACGGGGAGATCGGCATCTTTGCCCGGGCCATGAACCGCATGAGCGACACCATCTCCCAGACCATCTATCAGCTGGACAGCGAAAAGCGGCAGCTCTGGTACATCCTTTCCAGCTTCACCGATGGCGTGGCCGCCCTGGACAATACCGGCAACCTGACCCACTACAACCCGGCCCTTATGAAGATGTTCGGGGCGGTGGACGTGAAGACGCCCCACGACCTAATCCCCGATACGGAGATATGGGAGGCTTTCCGCCGGGTCTCGGAGACGCGGGAGCCCAACACCCTTCGGTACACCCTGCCGGGAGAGAAATACCTGTGGATCTCCATCGTGCCGGTGATGGGAGAGAACGACACCTGCACGGGCGTGGTTGGCCTTTTCAAGGACGTGACGGAGATCGAAAACCTGGAGAAGATGCGCCGAGACTATATCGCCAACATCTCCCATGAGCTGCGCACGCCGCTGACAGCCATCCGCGGGCTCCTGGAACCCCTTTCGGACGGCATGATCAAGGACGATGCCGTCAAGATGCGCTACTACGGCATCATGCTCCACGAGGTGGAGCGGCTTTCCCGCCTCATCACCGACATGCTCCAGCTGTCCCGGCTCCAGTCCGGCACGGAATACATGGAAAAATCCACCTTCAGTCTGGCTGAGCTCATCGACGACGTGTATCAGAGCTACCGTCAGAACGCCCAGCAAAAGGGCATCCAGCTGGAACTGGATATGGAGGAGGATCTTCCTGACGTGATCTCCGATCCGGATCGGATCGAGCAGGTTCTGGTGATCCTCCTGGACAACGCCATGCGCTACGCCGGTGAGGGGGGCACCATCCGCATCGGCGCCCGACAGGACGCCAACGACATCTATGTTTCCGTGTGGGACTCCGGCTGCGGCATCTCCCCGGAGGACATGGTCCACGTCTTTGAACGATTCTATAAGACGGACAAATCCCGCAAGGAAGGCGGCACCGGCCTGGGCCTTTCCATCGCCAAGCAGATCATGGAAAAGCTGGACGAGCAGATCACCGTGCAGAGCGAGGTGGGCCAGTGGACCTGCTTCACCTTCACCGTGAAGAAGTATGTGTCGAACGCCATCGCCCTTGGTCCCGTGGACACCGCAGCCATCGTGTATACCGACCTGGCGAACGATCAGCCTGCCGAGGCAGCGGGGGAGAAGGACACTCTGGATGCTCCCTTCGAGGTCCTGAAGCAGGATAAAAAGCCCGATAAGCCGTGGTTCAAGGATAGAGTCATTAAGAAGAAAGAATCGAAATAGGGGCCGTTTTGCGGGCCGTTCTGAAGTATGACCTTCCATGCATATCCTTTCACAAAGGATAATGGGAGGTCAATGTATATGTCACGATCCTATGAGAGCCGCTATGCCCACCAGCATCGGGGGGCGGAGAAGGGGTATTCGGGAAAATCGCTGGTGTTCATCCTGCTCTGCTGCGCGCTGACGGTATTCCTGCTCAGCACGTCCTATCTGGGGGATAAGCTGGTGGATCAGTATATCACGCCGGTTTTTGCCAAGATCATGGGCAAAGGCGTGACGCCGGAGCCCTCTGAGCTGCCCGTCATGGCCCAGGCCCGTGAAGAACCCACCATGACCGCCGCGCCTGCCACGGAAAAGTTCGTCTTCGAGCTGCCGGAGACCTCCTGGTATCTGCTGCAGATGGGCGCCTACGCGGACCCGGAGGAGGCGCACGCCCAAGCTCTTTCCATCCAACGCATGGGGGCGGGCGGCTATATCTATGAGGACGAGCAGGGGTTCAGCCGAGTCTTTGCCGCCGCCTACCGGGATCAGGAGAGCCTGCTGCAGGTCCAGCAGCAGGTCCGCAGCAGCGGCTATGAGAACACGGCCTATTCCATCCATCCCGACGGGATCCAGGTGACCCTGTCCGGCCAAAGTGCAGATGCACAACGGCTCAAGGCCGCCATGGAAACCATCCAGAGCGTGCCCGTCTCCCTGACGGATTTTGCCCTGAAATACGATGAAAAAGGCCTGACGCCCGCCCATGCCATCCAGTTTATGAACGAGCTGTCCGTTTCCCTGTCCGCAGCCCGTCAGAGTTTTCAAGGTTTGCGGGACACAGCGCCTATGGCGCAATTAGACGTATATGCGGCCTGGATCATGGACAGCATATCGACATTCCTGGCAAAGAGTGATACAATGAATACGGTCGAATGCGGAGCAGCTGTGAAGCACTTTCAAATCGAATCCATAATAAAATATAATATATTAGTTAAGGATATAGAATAGATAATATATGAAAAAGCAGGTGACCATCTATACGGACGGCGCATGCTCCGGCAATCCGGGACCGGGTGGCTGGGGCTGCGTGTTGATGTACCGGCAGCACCGGAGGGAAAGCTCCGGCGGCGCGGAGAACACGACCAACAACCGCATGGAGATCACGGCGGCGTTGGAAGCGCTCAAGCTCCTGAAGGAGCCGTGCGAAGTGGACCTGTATACGGACAGCGCGTACCTGTGTAACGCCTTGGAAAAAAACTGGCTGGAGACTTGGTCACACAACGGTTGGAAAACGGCGTCAAAAGCGAACGTGGAGAATCAGGATCTGTGGAAAGAGTTATTGTTGTTGCTGCAGTGCCATGACGTGAAGTTCCACAAGGTCAAAGGTCACGCCGACAACGAGTTCAACAATCGCTGCGACAAGCTGGCCCGAGAAGCCACGCAGAAGGTCATTTCGGCTCAAAAGAGCTAAAATGGCCCTAATCTGTTATTTTTCTGTGAACAACTATTCGTTAAACTTGTCTTTAACGAATAGTTGTTTTAGAATAAAGCCATGAGCGACTACCCCCTTCAGAAGAAAAAAGATTACACGCTGAAGCTCCGGGCCGTGCTTTCGGAGCTCCCGAAGTTCGCCGGTTTGTATTTTCGCGCCATGGAATTGCAGACCAGCATCCTGACGCGGTACGGTTACGCCATCGATCTCAAAAACTTTTTCCGGTTTTGTACGGAGCAGGTGGAAGGTTTTCAGGGAAAGTCCCCCACCTCTCTGACGCTGGACGATTTAGATCGGATCACCGCCCTGGATATCGAGCTGTTTTTGGAGCACGTGACCCTCTACACGGGCGATGACGAGCGCGAACGGGAGAACAACGAACGGGCGAAAGCGCGAAAATTGTCTGCTATACGGTCGTTTTTTAAGTATTATCACCGGCAGGAGCTCATCAAAAACAACCCGGCCTCCCTGGTGGACACCCCCAAACTCCATGACAAGGCCATCATTCGGCTGGAAGCCAACGAGGTGGCCGATTTGCTGGACATCGCAGAGGTCGGGAAAGGCTTGTCCGAGCGGCAAAAGCAGTTTCATCAGGCCACCAAGGTCCGGGACACGGCGATTTTGACCCTGTTTTTGGGCACAGGCATCCGTATCAGCGAGCTGGTGGGCATCGATATAGACGACGTGGACTTCGCCACAGACGCCTTTTTGGTCACCCGCAAGGGCGGCAATCAGGAGATGCTGTCCTTCGGACCGGAGGTACGCGCCGCTCTGCTGGCGTATCTCGAACAGCGGGAGCTCATGGAACCCCTGGCCGGCAGTGAAAACGCCCTGTTCCTCTCCCTCCAGCGCAAGCGGATCACCGCCCGGGCCGTGGAGAACCTGGTCAAAAAGTATGCCAGGATAGCATCGCCTCTTAAGAAGATCACGCCCCACAAGCTGCGCAGCACCTACGGCACCATGCTCTATCAGGAGAGCGGCGACATCTACTTGGTGGCGGACGTGCTGGGCCACAAGGACGTGAATACCACCCGTAAGCACTACGCCGCCATCCAGGAGGAACGGCGGCGTCAGGCGACCAAGTATATCAAATTGCGGGAGGATCCTACGCCTCCCAGTCCAGATCGTCCGGAGCCCCCGTCGAATCCCCCTGATCGTCCGTGAGGTCCATTTCGGGTTCCATCTCCTCGTTGGGGTCCAGGACACATAGGGCGCCCCCTTCCCCGTCCATGAGCACGCGGCCGATGGGTATCTCCCGATAGGCTTCGATGATCTCCAGGCACTTGAAACAGTTATCGCATAGCTTGTTGGGGTACAGCTCGCAGAGGTCCTCCTCGCAGGCGCCGCAGTCGTCACAAACGGCCTTCAGGCCCAGAATGCATTTCTTCATATTTCCCCCGCCTCCCTTTGCGCCAGGACCGCTTCAACGACCTCCATCAGGGCCAGTTTGCCGTGCTCATAGGTGAGGCTGCCCTGCATGTATACAGCAAACGGCGGGCGAATGGGCCCATCTGCGCTGAGCTCCGTGGTGGCGCCCTGGACGAAGGTCCCCGCCGCCATGATGACGGGATCGGCATACCCCGGCATATCCCAGGGCTCAGGTGTCACGTCGCTGTCCACCGGGGATGCGTGCTGCACCGCTTTGCAGAAGGCGATGAGCTCCCGGGGCTCGTGAAAGCGAATGGATTGAACGATGTCCGCTCTGTACCTGTCCCCCGCGGGCATGACCTCATAGCCCAGCTTTCCGAAGACCTCTCCAAAGAGCATGGCCGTCTTCAGGCACTGCATCACCGTATGGGGCGCCAGGAACAGCCCCTCGAAGAAAGGACGATAGGAAGCAGCGTAGGACCCCACCTCCCGACCGGAGCCGGGCACGGTGATCCGGTAGCTGATGCGCTCGATCAGGTCCTTCCGCCCGGCCACATAGCCGCCCGTAGGCGCGATGCCGCCGCCGCAGTTCTTGATAAGGGAGCTCATCATCACGTCCGCGCCCACCGCAGAGGGTTCTTTATCCTCCGTGAACTCCCCATAGCAGTTGTCCACCGCGATGATGATGTCCGGCCGGATCGCCTTCACCTGCCGAAAAAGAGACGCCATCTTTTCCACCGAGATGGCCTCCCGCCAGGCGTAGCCCCGGGAGCGCTGCACATAGAGCATCTTCACCTCGGGATGGTCTTGGATGCCCGCCAGAATGCTGTCCACATCGAAGGGCTCCTCCCCCGCCTGCAGCTCAGCCATGCGAAACTCAATGCCGAAGCGAGCGAGGGCGTTGGGCTCGCTGCCGCTGAGCCCCACCGCCGTTTCCAGGGTGTCGTAGGGCCGCCCCGTGGCTGAAAAGATCACATCCCTTGGCTCCAGAAGGCCGCTCAGGGCCAGAAAGATGGCGTGGGTCCCGTTGGCGATCTGGGGACGGACCAGGGCGTCCTCCGTCTGCAGGGCGCGGGCAAATACCCTGTCCAGAGCGTCCCGCCCAAGATCGTCGTAGCCGTAGCCCTCCGTAGGCGCGAAATGCCGGGGCGATACCGGCTCCGCCCGAAAGGCGTCCAACACCCGCTTCTCGTTCTTCAGGGCGATCTCTTCCAAATGGGCAAAGGCCGGCTGCAGCCGTGCCTCCGCCGCCCGGACCAGTTCCGATACGTCATTCATGCAAAACAGTCTCCTTTACATACCGTTCGATTTCGCGGTACGCTTCCTCGTAGTCTTCACAATCGAACCAGCGGATGCGCTCGTCCCGGCGGAACCAGGTCAGCTGCCGCTTGGCGAATTGGCGGGTGGCGCGCTTGATGTCCTCCACCGCTTTTTCCAGGGGGACCTCCCTCTCCAGATAGGCCAACAGCTGCGCGTAGCCGATGGCCTGCATGGCGGGCAGCTGTCGGCTATATCCTTTGGCTTGTAAGCCCTTTACTTCGTCCAGCAGTCCTTCGGCCATCATGCGGTCCACCCGACGGTCGATGGCATCATAGAGCTTTTTCCGGGGCATGGCCAGTCCCACGCGGACCGCCGGATAGCGGTCGTGGCGCTGAGCGGCCAGGTATTCCCGGTTGAAGGAAGAAAAAGGGCGCCCGCTGAGCAGGAACACCTCCCGGGCCCGGACCACCCGCTTTTTGTCGTTGGGGTGGAGCTTTTGGCCGGAAGGTCTGTCATCCATGGACATCTGCGTAAAAAAAGCCTGGGGATCGGCGTCATATTCTGCTTCGAGCCGTTTCCGCAGCGCCGCATCCACGGGCAGCGCATACCCCATGTCCTCCAGCACCGCGTCGCAGTACAGGCCGCTGCCGCCCACCAGGATGGGCTGCACCTTTCGACGGGCAAGGTCCGCCAGCGCCGTGTCCGCCACCTGCTGAAAGGCAGCCACGGAAAACGAGGTATCGTCCGGATCAACGATGTCGATGAGGTGATGAGGCACCCGCTGCCGCTCCGAGAGGTTTGGCTTTGCGGAGCCTATGTCCATGCCCCGATAGACGGCCACGGAATCGACGGACAGGATCTCTCCTCCCCATCGCTCCCCCAGCCGCAGGGCCGTTTCGCTCTTATGGCAGGCCGTGGGCCCGCAGATCAACAGTAGCGGCTTCATAGGACCCGCTTGAACATCTTTTCCATATCCCGCTTGGAGAGCCGCGCCACCACCGGCCGCCCATGGGGACAGGTCAGGGGGATCCCCTGCTCCACATAGGTCTTGAGCAGGCTCACGATCTCCTCCTTGTGCAGGGGTTCGCCGCCTTTCACGGCGTGCTTGCAGGAGGCGTAGATCAGCTTTTCCCGAACCAGGGCTTTCTTAGCGCCCTTCCCCGCCTCCCCGATGGCGTTGATGGCTTGATGCAGGGATTCTCCGTCGAAGATGGTCCCGTTCAGGACCGGCACGGCGATCAGGTTCAGGCTGAGGGCGCCCACCCGCTCAAAGCGATAGCCCAGCTCCTCCAGCTCAGATTGCCATTCCTCCACCAGCTCAAACTCCCGGGGCTGCAGTGTGAGCAGCTGAGGGATCAGCAGCTCCTGAGAGGCGGCAGCCACCTCACGCCCGTTGAACTCCTCGTACAGCCGGCGCTCGTGGGCGGCGTGCTGGTCTATGAGATACAGGTCATCCCCGTGCTGGATGATCCAATAGGTGTTGAAAGCGCAGCCGATGATGTTGACGGCAAAGTCCAGGGGCAGCGCGTCCTGCTCCGTCTTCTTGGGCGTAGGGGCAGGCTCCGGCTTCCGATTGCCGATGACGGCGTATACCTCCACGCCGTTCTTTTTCGGTGCATCGGTTTCCACCGTTTCCTTCTTCGGGAAGGTGTTGTAGGCGTATTCGAAGCCGCTTTCCTTCAGAACCGACCGAGGCGGCACGACCACCTGCTTCTTATACTCCTCCACATAGCTTTTGACAGGCTTTTCGGGCTGATTCAACTGGTCATAGGTCATATGAGGAGAAAAGGTCTTGCCCTCCGGCTTAGCTTCTGCAATCGGTTCCTTCTTTTGCTCCGGCTCGATGACCTTTGACTTGGGCTGTTCTGGCAGCTGTACCCGAGGGATCACCGGCTGCCGCAGCGCCTGAGCACAGGCGGCGGTCACAGCATACTCCACCCGGGGCTGATCCACGAATCGGATCTCCGTCTTGGCCGGGTGGACGTTCACGTCCACCTCCTCCTTGGCGATGGTAATATTGAGCAAAGCAAAGGGGTACCGACCCGCCATCATGCGGGTGTCATAGGCCTTCTGGATGCCGGCAAACAGGCCGATGGACTTGATATACCGGCCGTTGACAAACAGGGTCTCCATGGACCGGTTGGGCCGGGAGATCTCCTGGTTCCCCACAAAGCCCTCCACACGCACATAGCCGTTGTCCAGCAGCACCGGCAACAGCCGATCGGTGATCTCGGCGCCGTAGACGCAGAATACGGCGTTTTTCAGCTGGCCGTCCCCATAGGTTTCGTACACGCATTTCCCGTTGCTCAGAAAGCGGAAGGCGATGTCGGGGCGGCCCAGGATGGCCCGGGCCATGAAATCGCCGATATACCCCGCCTCCGAACGGGCAGAACGCATGAACTTCAGCCGCGCCGGGACCTTGGCAAAGAGATTGTCCACCTGGATGATGGTCCCGAACACGCAGGAGCAGGCCTCATTGACAGTTAACTTCCCGTTGTCGAATACGATCCGCGTGCCCCACTCCCCGCCGGGCACCCGCGTGGTCAGGGTCACCAACGACACGGCGCCGATGGAGGCCAGCGCCTCACCCCGGAACCCAAGGGTGCCGATGGCTGCCAGGTCCTCCTGGGTGCTGATCTTGCTGGTGGCATGGCGCAAAAAGGCCGTGGGACAGTCCTCCGGCTGTATGCCGCCGCCGTTGTCCGTGACGCGGATGGAACTCAAGCCCCCATCCGTTATATCCACGGTGATGGCCGTGGCCCCGGCGTCGAGGGCGTTCTCCACCAGCTCCTTCACCACGGAAGCGGGACGCTCCACCACCTCGCCGGCGGCGATCTGGTTGGCTAAAGCCGGTGGCAGGACTTTGATCAGCATGGCTCATTCCTCCTTCAGGGCGTCGTGATAGGAATACAGCTTCTGCAGCGCCATCATGGGCGTCATGTTCTCCAGATTGAGCGCCCTCATATCCGCCAACACCGCTTTATCCACAGGGTTATCCACAACTTTTCTTGACTTATCCACGGATATTTCGTGATTATCCACCGTTTCTATGCGGGATTTCTCATGCATAGTCGCCATATCCGAGTTTTCAAGACCTTGCAGTATCTGCCCCGCCCGGGTGATCACCCCATCGGGGATGCCCGCAAGCCGCGCTACCTGCACGCCGAAGCTCTTGTCGGCGCTTCCGCGGACGATCTTGCGCAGGAACAGGATGTCCTCCCCGATCTCCTTCACGGAGATGCGGTAATTCTTCACGCCGGAGAGCCGCCCCTCCAGCTCAGACAGCTCGTGATAGTGGGTGGCGAAGAGGGCCTTGGCCCCGCAGGTCTCCTCGGACGCGATGAACTCCAGCACCGCCCAGGCGATGGACAGCCCGTCGTAGGTGCTGGTGCCGCGGCCGATCTCATCCAGGATCAACAAACTATTTTTGGTGGCGTTGTTGAGGATGTTGGCCACCTCGCTCATCTCCACCATGAAGGTGCTCTGGCCGCTGGACAAATCGTCGCTGGCGCCGATGCGGGTGAAGATACGGTCCACCAAGCAAATGTGAGCCGCTTCCGCCGGCACGAAAGACCCCATGTGGGCCATGAGGGCGATGAGGGCCACCATGCGCATATAGGTGCTCTTGCCGGCCATATTGGGGCCGGTGATGATGAGCAGCCGATTCTCCTCCCTATCGAGCAGCACGTCGTTGGGAATGAAGCCGTCCTGCAGGGTGCGTTCCACGATGGGATGTCGGCCGTTGCGGATGGAAATCACCCCGTCCTCCCCCATCTCGGGCCGCACATAGCGGTTGGTCACCGCCACCTGGGCGAAGGCGGCGTACACATCCAGGCGGGAGATGAGCTGTGCGTTCTTCTCCAGCCGCCCCGTCTGAGGCAGCAGTGCGTCCCGTACCTGGCTGTAGAGCTCCGCTTCCAGCTTGATGAGCCGCTCGTTGGCGGTGAGGATGCGGTTTTCGATGTCCTTCAGTTCCGGCGTGATGTACCGTTCGGCGTTGGTCAAGGTCTGCTTGCGCTGATAGTAGTAGGGCACCTGGTCCACGAAGGATTTGGTCACCTCCAGAAAGTACCCGAATACCTTGTTGAACCCGATGCGCAGGTTCTTGATGCCCGTGCTCTCCCGCTCCCGGGTCAGCACGTCGTCCAGCCACTTCTTTGCGTTGCCGGAGATGTCCCTGAGCTCGTCCACCTCCTGATTGTACCCGGCACGGATCACACCGCCCTCCTTGAGGTTGGGAGCGGGATCGTCGTCGATGGCCCGGTCGATGAGGTCGATGGTGTCCTCCATTCGGTCCAGTTCCTGGCGGATGGTCGAAAGATCGGCAGAGGTGCAGTCAGAGATCACGTCCAGCACCGGCCCAATCTGCCGCAGGGACCTGGACAGGGCGATACAGTCCCGGGGATTGATGGTACCATAGGCGATCTTGGAACACAGGCGCTCGATGTCGTAAATCTTGTCTAAATGCTCCCGAAGCTTCGTGCGCAGGACCGTGTTGCTGAAAAGCTCCTCCACGGCGTCTTGCCGCGTTTCAATGGCGGCGAGCTCCTGCAGCGGACAGTCGATCCAGGTCCGCAGCATCCGGCGGCCCATGGCGGTCCTGGTTTGGTCCAACAGGTACAGCAGGGTGTTCTTACCGCCGCTGCCCGTGCGGATGCCTTCCGTCAGCTCCAGATTGCGCCGGGTGTTCCCGTCGAGCTGCATGTAGTCCGAGCGGCTGACGATGGACAGGCGGCGGATGTGGCTGAGCCCATTCTTCTGGGTGTCCTCCAAATACTGCATGAGCCCGCCGGCTGCCGAGATGGCCAGCGGCATCTGAGCGCACCCGAAGCCGTCCAGCGTGGACACGTCGAAGTGCTTCTTCAGCGTCTCCGCAGATCTGGCCAGCTGAAACACGCTGTCTGGCTGCTTCTCCAGATAGCACAGGCCTTGCAGCCGCTTCTTCAGATACTCCTGTTCAAATAGGGCGTCGTTCGACACGCATTCGGTGGGCGCGATGCGGTTGATCTCGTCCAGCAGCGCCGCCTCAGTCTCCTTACCCTTGATCTCCCCCGCCCTGAATTCGCCCGTGGACACGTCCGCATAGGCGTAGCCGTAGCCAGTCCGCCCCGCATAGACGGACAGGATGTAGTTGTTTTTGCCCGCGTCCAGGAGCTTTTCTTCGATGACCGTGCCCGGGGTGATGACCCGGATGACGGCCCGATCCACCAGCCCCTTGGCCAGGGCCGGGTCCTCCATCTGCTCGCAGATGGCCACCTTGTACCCCCGGCTGATGAGCCGCTGCACGTAGGTGTCCACGCTGTGGTACGGCACGCCGCACATGGGCGCACGCTCCGGCAGGCCGCAGTCCCGGCCCGTCAGGGTCAGCTCCATGATCTTGCTGCCCTCGATGGCGTCCTCGAAGAACATCTCATAAAAGTCACCCAGCCGATAGAACAGGAAGCAGTCCTTATACTGCTCCTTCATCTGCAGATAGTGACGCATCATGGGCGACATGCCCTCTACGATCTTCATGCTTCCCCGTCTTTCTCTTTTTCTTGGATGGCGCACGCTTCGGCGCAGCTGCTGCAATTCCCGCCGCAGGAGAAGGAAACGGTGCCCTTCGCCTGGGCAAGGTATTCGTTCATGGCCTTGTTGGCCGCCTGCAGCTCCACGATCTTGGGGTTCTGACTGAGCAGGAAGCCGATATAGTCCATATCGTTGCTGAGCCGGACCGCCTCGTCGGCGTCAAAGCCCTCGGTCTGCACCATCTTTGCCAGCCGAGCGGTGCCTTCCTCATATTCTTTGACCATCTCGGACAGCTCCGTATCGTCGTTGACGGCCCGTTTGGCCTTCAGATACCGATGGATCTCGTCGGCAGCCAGCACATCCAGCATGCCCTTCTTCTTTTCTTCCATATCTTTACTCCATTCTTCCCAGCAGGGAGTTTCGCGCGCATTCCGTGACGTTCACGGTCTGATAGGTGCCCAGCAGCCTTTCGTCACCGGGGAAATAGACCATCTTGAAGGTGTCCAGTTTCCCGAAGAGGATGGTCTCCCCTCGTCTGTCGAAGCCTTCCACCAGCACCTCTCCCCTGTGCCCCAGATACTTTCGATTGTTCTCGGCGGTCTTCCGGGCCTGCAGGTCGTTCAGCCGCTTCAATCGCTCCTTCTTGACCTCTTCGAGCACCTGAGGCGTTTCCTTCGCGGCCCGGGTGCCTTTGCGGGGCGAATACTTGAAGGTGAAGGCGGCGGCAAATCCCACCTGATCCATGAGCGACAGGGTGTCCTCAAAATCCCTGTCGGTTTCCCCGGGAAAACCGACGATCACATCGGTGGTGAGCTCCATGTCCGGCACCGTCTTTCTCAGGTCCTCCACCAGCTGCAGATACCCCTCCCGGGTGTACCGACGGTTCATCTTCTCCAATATGGCGGTGCTGCCGGACTGGACGGGCAGGTGCATATGGTGGCAGACCTTGTCGTTCTCCGCGATAGCTGCCATGAGCCGGGGCGTCAGGTCCTTCGGATGGCTGGACATGTATCGGATGCGGCGGATGCCGTCCACCCCGTTCACCGCGTGCAGCAGATCGGCGAAGTCCACGTCCATACCCTTGCCGTAGGAGTTCACGTTTTGGCCCAACAGAGTGACCTCCGTGATCCCCTGCCCGGCAAGGCAGCGGACCTCATCGACCACCTCGGATAGCTCCCTTGACCGCTCCCGGCCCCGCACGTAGGGCACGATGCAGTAGGAGCAGAAGTTGTCACAGCCGAAAGTGATGTTGACGAAGGCGGAAAAGGGATTGGACCGACGGGCGGGCAAGCCTTCGCAGATGGCGAAGCCCTCCTCCTCCGTCAAGATCAGCCGCTCGCCGTTCAGCGCGCTCAGCATCAACTCCGGCAATCGCCACAGCACGTTGGTGCCGAAGACGAAGTTGACGAAGGGGAACCGGCGCATGACCTTCTTCGCCACATCCGGCTGCTGCATCATGCATCCGCAGATGCCGATGATCAGCTCCTCGTCAGCGTCCTTACGCTCCTTCAATGTCCCGATGTTGGCCAGCAGCCGCTTCTCCGCGTGATCCCGCACGCAGCAGGTGTTGAACAGGATCACGTCGGCTTCCTCCCGTGATCGGGCCTGACCATAGCCCATCTCCTGCAGCAGGCCCGCGATGGTCTCGGAATCCCGCACGTTCATCTGGCAGCCGTAGGTCTCGATATAATAGGTCTTCCCCTGGCTCCGGACCCGGTCCAATACCTCCTGGGCCATGCCCTGTTGCAGCTCTATTCGATTCGGTTCGATACGTTTTGCCTGCATCCACATACTTCTCCAATTTAATCGAATGTATTATAGCGTATTTTCGTCGCCGCGACAACATTATTTTTTCCGTTTCCCTTGTGCGCAGGCAGGAAGGATGGTACTATGATACCGATATGCACAGGAGGTCTTATGCCATGTTTTCTGACTACAAAGCCTATATAGCCAACGCCCAGGGCAAAAAGCTGTACCTGCTGCCCCGGATGGCCAACCGCCACGGCCTCATCACCGGCGCCACCGGTACGGGCAAGACCGTGACCATGAAGGTCCTGGCGGAGAGTTTTTCAGACATGGGCGTACCCGTGTTCCTGGCGGACGTGAAGGGCGACGTGTCGGGCCTCGCCGAGCCCGGCGTGGATTCGGAGGGCATGCAGAAGCGGATCGACCGGTTCGATCTCAGGGAATGCTGGGACTACCACGGCTACGCCGTGACCTTCTGGGACATCTTCGGGGAGAAGGGCATCCCCGTCCGCATCCAGGTGTCGGACATGGGCCCCCTCATGTTTTCCCGGTTATTGGGCCTTACAGAGGTCCAAACGGGCGTTTTGCACATCGTCTATCGGGTGGCGGACGACAACGGCCTGGAGCTCATCGACTTGAAGGATCTACGGGCCATGCTCACCTACGTTTCCGACAACCGAGCGAATCTCGTCACCACCTATGGGAACGTGACGCCCCAGAGCATCGGCGCCATCCAGCGGGCCCTGCTGCGGCTGGAGGACGAGGGCGGCAACATCTTCTTCGGGGAGCCATCCATCTCCGTCTCGGACCTGCTGCGGGTGGATGAGAACGGGCATGGCCTGCTGAACATCCTGGACAGCACCAAGCTGATCCAAAGCCCGCTCATCTACAGCACCTTCCTTATCTGGCTGGTGTCGGAGCTGTTCGAGCGGCTGCCGGAGGTGGGCGATCCGGAGAAGCCCAAGGCGGTGTTCTTCTTCGATGAAGCCCATCTGCTCTTCCAGAACGCACCCAAGGCCTTCCTGGAGAAGATCGTGCAACTGGTGAAGCTGATCCGCTCCAAGGGCGTTGGCATCTATTTCGTGAGCCAAAGCCCCTCCGACATACCTAACGACGTGCTCGCGCAGCTCAGCAACCGCATCCAGCACGGGCTTCGGGCCTACACTCCCTCCGAGATGAAGGCGGTGAAGGCGGCGGCCAACTCCTTCCGGCCAAACCCCGCCCTGGACTCCGAAAAGGAGATATTGAGCCTGGGCACCGGCGAGGCGCTGGTTTCCCTGCTGGATGAGAAGGGCATTCCCACCATGGTGGAGCGGGCCAACATCCTGCCGCCCCAGAGCCTCATGACACCCGCTCAGGAGGAAACGCGAAAGTCTATCATGGATAACGATCCCCTCTTCACCTCCTATCAGGAGGCGGTGGACCGGTATTCGGCCTATGAGAAGCTGAAGGATGAAACGGACGCACGGGAGCAGGCGGAACGGGAAGAGGCGGAGCAGAAGGCCTTGGCCAAGCAGGAGGCGGAGGAAAGAAAAGCCGCCGCCCGGCAGGAGGCTGAACAAAAGAAGGCCGCCACAGCCAAGAAGAAGCAGCAGAGCGCCGCTGGGAAGGCGTTCAAAAAGGTAGCGAAGACCGCCACCAACTCCCTCCTGGACCGGGTCGGTCGGAAGATCGGCAAAGCCATCGCCCGGGGCATATTCGGGAACTGGCGGTAAACGGGAGGCCGTCTGTATGTCCACAGGTATCGTCATAAAACCCTACGCGATTTTTGACATGGACGGCACGCTGGTGGATTCCATGGGGTGCTGGAACGGCGTATATATAGAGTTTCTGACAGCCCATGGAGCCAGTGCATATGCAAAGGAGCTCGTCGAGAATACCGCCCATTTAACGACCTATGAATCCGCTGTGCTGTTCCGGGATCGTCTGTCTCTGGACATCTCCGCCTCTGAGATCGTCGTTGCGCTTGATGCACGCATGAAGGAGCTGTATCAAACAGAGGTTTGTGAAAAGCCCGGCGTTCGCGCGTGGTTGGAACATCTCAGAAACCACGGCATTCGTATGTGTATCGTGTCCTCCACCCCGGAACCGCTGATCCGCGTCTGTTTGGAACGGCTGGGACTCATGGATTTTTTCTCATTCATTCTCTCATGCGATACCATCGGTAAAGGAAAGGATGCGCCCGACGCATATCTTGCGGCCACTAAACAGCTTGGAGCCATTCCAAGTGATGTAGCAGTATATGAGGATTCCCCTGTGGCGCTGCTGACGGCCAAGAAAGCAGGATTCTATGCCGTGGCTGTATATGATGATTCGTCGGCCAGACTATGGGAAGAGATGTGCAGGAATGCCGATTCTGCTGTTTTGGATTGGCGAAAGATCACAAAAAGCTGATAAAGTGCGGGAAACAGGACTTGATTCGCGCCTGCGGGCTTGGTCGGGGCGCAGCTCTCGGGCCCCACTGGAGCCCGATTCACTACTGCGCCCTTCAAGTCCTGTTTTAACCTCTGTAAGCAAATAACCTCCGGTTTTCCGGAGGTTGTTTGCTTGGTGCGGGAAACAGGACTTGAACCTGCATGAAATCGCTTTCACACGGACCTGAACCGTGCGCGTCTGCCAATTCCGCCATTCCCGCATATTGGTGGATGGGGGTGGATTCGAACCACCGAAGTCTGTGACAACAGATTTACAGTCTGCTCCCTTTGGCCACTCGGGAACCCATCCAAGTATGAAGCTGTCAAGGTCTGGAGCTGGTGAAAGGAGTCGAACCTTCAACCTACTGATTACAAATCAGTTGCTCTGCCATTGAGCTACACCAGCAAGCTGGTGAGCCGATTTCCCGGAGAAAATGGCGACCCGGAGGGGGCTCGAACCCCTGACCTCCAGCGTGACAGGCTGGCGTACTAACCAACTGTACTACCGGGCCGCGTGGTGGGCCTTCAGGGACTTGAACCCCGGACCGATCGGTTATGAGCCGACTGCTCTGACCAACTGAGCTAAAGGCCCAATCAATTCCCAGAAGGAAATGGTGACCCCGAGGAGAATCGAACTCCTGTTACCGCCGTGAAAGGGCGATGTCTTAACCGCTTGACCACGGGGCCACACCTGGTCGGGGTGAGAGGATTTGAACCTCCGGCCCCATGCTCCCAAAGCACGTGCGCTACCGGACTGCGCCACACCCCG
>CACWJZ010000002.1 GCA_902761365.1 uncultured Eubacteriales bacterium
GGACGAGGATGTGAACGTGCTGGTGGTGGATACCGAGGTGTACAGCAACACCGGCGGTCAGTCCTCCAAGGCCACGCCCACCGGCCCCATCGCCAAGTTCGCGGCGGCCGGCAAGCGGACCAAGAAGAAGGATCTGGGCCTCATGGCCATGTCCTATGGCTATGTGTACGTGGCCAAGGTCTGCATGGGCGCCGATCCTGCGCAGCTTTTGAAGGCGGTCAACGAGGCCGAGGCCTACCATGGTCCGTCCCTGATCATCGCCTACGCGCCCTGCATCAACCACACCATCAACATGAGCCACTCACAGCTGGAGGCGAAGAAGGCGGTCGAGGCCGGTTACTGGCCCCTGTATCGGTACAATCCGGATCTGGCTGCTGAGGGCAAGAACCCCTTCACCCTGGATTCCAAGGATCCCAAGTCCTCCTTCCAGGACTTCATCCTGGGCGAAGGCCGCTATGCCGCCCTCAAGAAGCAGTTCCCTGAGATCGCTGCCGAGCTCTTTGCCCGGGCCGAGCGGGAAGCCATGGACAAGATCGACTACTACAAGAAGCTGGACAACCTGGAGTAAGGCGAACATCACTGCCTAAACGGAGGCGCTCCCAAAAGGGGGCGCCTCTTTTCCATATTTTACAACTCTATTACGTTTCGTTCATAGGCGTGTTGCGTTTTGTCCGAATCTCCTTGATAGGATGGACCCATCCCAAGGAGGTATACCATGAAACGCTTTTTTCTGATGTTCGCCTATTCGTTTTTGCTTCTGAACCTGGCCTGCCAACCCACCCCGGAGGTGGAGTTCGTGGTGAACAAGGGGGACGACGTGGTGGGGGAGAAGCTGGCGGATTCGACCCAGGCGGAAACGGCTACGGAAAGGCAGCAACAGACCTTCCCGGACAGATGGGACGAGGGGCCGTTGGTCGTAAACGAGCGACTGACGCTGACGGTCCAAGCCGAGGTGATCCAGAAGCCGGACGGACTTTACCCCGTGTATCGCACCCGGCAGCACGGGGTGACCCAGGAGGAGGTGGTGTCGCTGGTGGAGCGGCTTCTGCCGCCGCCCACGTCCGAGACCATCCCCGTGGACACCAAGGCGGACTGGACGCGCTCCTATCAGGAGTGGCTGGACGATCTCGCAGAGCAGCAGGCTTGGGTGGCCGCGGGCAAGCCCCAGGACGGGGTAGAACGGGACGAGGTGATGATGAGTGCGGCGGAGGTCGACCGCATCTCCAAGGAGTATCAGCGGCTCATCGCGGAGGCCCCCGACCAGCTGGAAACCACGCCCGTTTCCGATTATTCCGGCCTGAAGCTCAACGAGGGCGCCCGGGTCTACACCCTGACGAACGGCACCAGGGCCACCGTGGACGCCATGGCCGACAGCAGTTTTGTGAGCGTCGGCGTCTTCAAGGGCTGCAGCGGCGCGGGGTATATCTACTACCAGTATACCCACGACCGGGAGAGGGAGCTGGGGGAGGTAAAGCCCTTTCTGACGGTGAAGATGGCCAGGGAAGAGGCGGAGGAAAAATTGCACAAGGAGCTGGACCGGCTGGGCTTTGGTGACTTCACCGTGTCCCGGGCGGCCCCGGCCAACCTGTGCGCCATGGGCCGGAACGACGGCACGCGGCCTCTGTCCGCCGGATGGGGGTTCCAGCTTCGGCGGAGCTATGGCGGCTACCCTCTGAGCCATGTGAGCTTCATGGACTCCCGGGCGCTGATCTATGGGGACGAGGAGAATACCGCCTATAATCGGCCCATCCCGGACGAGATGCTGGAGGTGTTCATCGACGAGAACGGCCTGCAGGCCCTGCGCTATCTGAACCCCAAGGATGTGGTTGCCATGGAGAGCGAGAACGTGGAGCTGCTGCCCTTCGAGCAGGTGAAGATGCGGATCAGGAACGCCATGGTGGCGGGCATCGGCGCCTCCAAGCTGGACCAGGCCATCCCCTGCACCATCTATCGGCTGCTGCTCACCACCTGTACCGTCCGGGTGAAAAACAGCGACGACTGGTACGAGATGCCCTGTTGGGTTGTCTTCTTCACCTGGAACGACGGTCAGGCGACCCTCCGGGACAATCCTCAGATCATGCAGGAGGCGCTCATCCTGAACGCCGTGGACGGGTCCATAGTCCACGCCGAGTACGGGTATTGACAGCCTGTCAACAGGAATTACAGGAACATTACAAGAACGTTACATCTTGGGGGATGCCGTTCATAGGCGTGTTGCAATTCGTCCGAATTCGACCGATACAATGGGGACAAGATCAAAAAGGAGGTATGTATCATGAAATGCATTATGATCCTTTGCTTGTCCCTGTTGTGCCTGCTGGCGGCCTGCCAGCCCACGCCGGAGCGGCCCTTTGTCATCCAAAACGACCAGGAAAAGATGCTGGAGACCGCCCAAAAGGTGGAGGGACCGCAGACGGAAGCTGAGGCGACGCAGCCCGACACGGTGGATTTTTATGAGCGACTGGGCGCGCCCAGACTCTTCCAAAAGAAGCTGTCCGGCACGGGAGGGCGGCTACAGGTGGAGGTGGACGCGAAGGTCATATTGCCGGACGCGGAACTGCCCATCATCCGGGTGTCACCGGACCGGTTCGACAAGCAGCGGTTGCTGGCCTTCGCGGACGCCCTGCTCCCGCCGGAGGCGGAGTTCGTGACGCCGGAGGTGATGCCCATCAGCGAGGACAAAACGTATTACCTGCGCTCCAAGGGCTATTACGTCCGCATCATCCAGCTCATGCAGTGGGCCATCGACCACTGGGACGAGGGTGGCAGCAATCACTTCGATAACGACGATTCCACCCGGGCGGACGTGGAGAAACGCCTCATTGAGGTCCTCCATGAGCAGAGCCTGGCCCCGGAGAGGATGCCCCGGGTGAGCCGGGAGGAGCTGCAGGCAGATGGCTGGTGGCAGGCCACGGTGGACGACGCGATCCTGTCCACTATATATGTGAGCTCCAACCCCTGGGACGGCACGGTGGAGCGGATCGAGTATGTCCGCAGCGACCACGACAACCCCAACGTGATCTATAAGAACGAGTATCCCAACGACTTGGATTACCGGGCGGCGGAAGCGGCGGCCGTGGCGCTGGTGGAGAAGCTGCCCATCAGGGACTTCGCCCTCAGCGCCGCCTGGCCGGAGAAGTACGATACCTACGGCGACGGCACCGAGCCCTGCTGGCGGTTCTTCTTCGGCCGGGCCTACGGCAGCGCCCGGGAGACCGTCACCAACGCCGAGTGCACCCGGGACGAGGGCTACAACCACCAGCGGGACTATGAAAGGCTGCTGGTGACCGTGGACAGAGACGGGGTGGCGGGCGTCCGCTACGACGCGCCGTATGTGATAGGGGAGACCCTGGCGGAGAAGACCAACCTGATGCCCTTCAGTAAGATCGAGGAGATCTTCGACAAGATGATCCTGGTCTACGACAACAACCTGAACGACGGAACCCGGGACAAGACCCATATGACCTACCGCATCCGCAGAGTGGAGCTGGGCCTGGTCAACATCCCGGAGAAGAATTCGGAAAGCGGCCTCCTGGTCCCTGCCTGGACCTTCCTCGGCTACGCCCATGTAGAGAGCCCTTATGAGAACGGCGATTTCTGGACCAACGGCCTCAAGCCCTTTCTGACCATCAACGCCGTGGACGGCAGCATCATCGACCGGGAGGGGTGAGAACGAACCTGCTCTTCACCTTCTCATCATCACCAGCGCCCCGCAGCCCAGGGCCAGGGCCGCCACCAAAAAGCACAGGACCCACCGGGGCAGGAGGCAGAGGAGGACCACGATCAGGATCGTCAGCAGCAGATAGAGGATCACGTTGCGCCAGTTGACGCAGCAGAAGAAGCATTTGGCTCTTTTCATAGGAAAGCACCCCCATAGTACATGGTACGCAGCCGCCCGGTCAAAGGTTCCCGAAAAAGGTCGGCGGGCATAGGATATATGTATCTTGTATTTTGTGAAGGAGGCTGCCTATGGAAGGAGCCTTATTGTCGGTAGAAAATGTGTCTGTATACTATCACACGCCTCAGGGGGAGACCGAGGCAGTGCGGGATCTGTCCTTTTCAGTGCAAAAGGGGGAGTTCGTGGCGGTGGTGGGGCCATCCGGTTGCGGCAAGACCACCATGCTGTCCCTTATAATGGGCCTGAACCCGCCCTCCGCGGGGCAGGTCCGCTTCCCGCTGGGCCCATGCCCCATGGGGTATATGCTCCAGCGAGACAATCTGCTGGAGTGGCGGACCCTGGAGAAGAACACGGTACTGGGCCTGGAGGTGCAGCACCGGCTGAACGGGGAGAGCCGGGGTCAGACCGTGGCGCTGCTCAAAAAATACGGCCTGGGGGACTTCCTATCCCATCTGCCCGGCCAGCTATCCGGCGGCATGCGGCAGAAGGCGGCCCTCATCCGCACCCTTGCACTGGACCCGGAGCTGCTGCTGCTGGACGAACCCTTTTCAGCCCTCGATTACCAGACCCGGCTCACCCTGGCCGACGAGGTCTTTGCCATCATCCATGAGGAGGGGAAGACCGCCCTGCTGGTGACCCACGACATCGGCGAAGCCGTATCCATGGCAGATCGGGTGCTGGTCTTCTCAGATCGGCCAGCCACCATGAAGCGGGAGATCGTGCTGGACTTTCCCCGGAGCATGCGGCCCCTTGCCCGCCGGGAATCGCCCGCGTTTCAGGAATACTTCGCCGCCATCTGGAAGGAGCTGCAGCAATGAACACCTATTCAAAAGAGCATGTAGCCTATCTGCGGGCCATCCGCACCCACCGGCAGGCGGTGCGCCTGTGCCGGGCCCTGGTGCTGCTCCTGTTCCTGGGCCTGTGGGAACTGGGCGCGCGCCTTGGCTGGTTCGACGTGTTCATCCTGTCCAGCCCCAGCCGGGTCTTCTCTGCCATCGGTCGGCTGTGGGGGGAGGGGAACTTGTTCCTTCATGTGGGCGTGACCCTGTATGAGACGGTCATGGGCTTCCTCCTGGGCACCGGCCTTGGCATCCTTCTGGCGGTGATCCTTTGGTGGCTGCCCTTTGTGAATGAGGTCATGGACCCCTATCTGGTAGTGCTGAACGCCCTGCCGAAGATCGCCCTTGGGCCCGTGCTCATCGTCTGGATCGGGGCGGGCATGGGCTCCATCATCGTCATGGCGGTGCTCATCTCCCTGGTGGTGACCACGGTGACGGTCCTCTCGGGCTTCACCGCCGCCACCACGGAAAAGCAGTTTCTGATGCGCACCCTGGGCGCCACCAAGGCCCAGACCTTTTTGAAGGTGGTCCTGCCCGCCGGGGTGCCCCACATGATGTCCGCCCTGAAGATCTCCGTGGGCATGAGCTGGGTGGGGGTCATCGTGGGGGAATACCTGGTGAGCAAGTCCGGCCTTGGGTATCTCATCGTCTATGGGGGGCAGGTGTTCAAGCTGGACCTGGTTATGGCGTCGGTGGTGATCCTGTGCCTCTTAGCGGCGCTCATGTACGGCTGCGTGGCGCTGTTGGAAAAACGGTTCCAAAAGTGACGCAAAATCAGTCTGTTTTGGTTGAGATTTGACGCAATGGCTGGACTTTCCTATTGCAATGGACGGCAGTGTATGGTATAATTCGCCCATATTGGGTCTTTGGACCCAAATAAGGAAAGGTTATTCATGAGTAAGATTTTTGAGAAGATCGAGCTGCGATTGAAGCAGGATCATCAGGTCGCCCCTAACGAGGCCACCGTATATCAGATTCACGACGCCCTGAGCAAGCTGGTCATGGACGGCATCGCCGACACCTGGTACGAGAGCCGCCACATGCATGAGCGCAGCCGGGGCGCTTACTATTTCTCCGCGGAGTATCTCACGGGCCGCATGGTCTATAACAATCTTTATAATCTGGGGATATTGGATAAGGTCAAGAAGGCCTTTGCCGACCACGGTCTGGACATCAACATGTTCGAGGAGATCGAGGACTGCGCGCTGGGCAACGGCGGCCTCGGGCGCCTCGCGGCCTGCTTCCTGGACTCCGCCGCCACCCACGATATTCCCTTGGACGGCTATGGCATCCGCTATAAATATGGCCTGTTCAAGCAGAGCTGGCGGGATGGCTATCAGCACGAAGCCGCCGACGACTGGCAGCGCTTCGGCGATCCCTGGAGCCGGCGCCGCTCCACCCACGAGGTGCTGGTGAAATTCGCCGATCAGACCGTCCGGGCCGTGCCCTACGATATGCCCATCATCGGCTACCATACGGACAACATCGGCACTTTGCGCCTCTGGCAGAGCGAGGCCGTGGAGGATTTCAACTTCCAGCTGTTCAACGAGCAGGAGTACGCTGAGGCCGTGAAGGAAAAGAACGCGGTGGAGGACATCACCCGGGTCCTGTACCCCAACGATACCACCCGCGCCGGCAAGAAGCTGCGGCTCAAGCAGCAGTATTTCCTGTCCTCCGCCTCCCTGCAGGACCTGATGTTCCGGTTCAAGCGGGAGAATCTGCCCATGGCGCAGTTCGCCGCCCACAACGCCATCCAGCTCAATGACACCCATCCCACCGTCAGCATCCCCGAGCTCATTCGGCTGCTCATGGCGGAAGGGCTGTCCTTCGACAAGAGCTTTGACATCGCCCAGAAGACCTTCGGCTATACCAACCACACGGTCATGCAGGAGGCCCTGGAGAAGTGGGATGCGGACCTGTTCAAGGAACTGCTGCCGGAAATCTTTGACATCATCTATCGGATCAACGCCAAGCTCTGCGGCGAGCTCATGAGTCGGGGCATCGACTGCTCCTCCTACGCCATCATCCAGGGAAACCGCATCCACATGGCGAACCTGGCGGTGTACGTGAGCCATGCGGTGAACGGCGTCGCCAAGATCCACACCGAGATCCTGAAGAACGACGTGCTCAAGAACTGGTACGAGCTCTATCCCGAGCGCTTCCAGAACAAGACCAACGGCATCACCCAGCGCCGCTGGCTGGGCCTGTGCAACCCGGCTCTGGCGAATTACATCACCAAGCGCATCGGTGACGGCTGGCTTATGGACCTCAGCGAGCTGGAGAAGCTCAAGGAGCACATGACTTCCACGGACATCCGGGAGTTCATGGAGGTGAAGCGGCAGAACAAGCGCGCCCTGTCCGACTATGTGTACGCCCGGGAGGGCGTGCGGCTGCCGGAAAACTTCGTGTTCGATGTGCAGATCAAGCGTATGCACGAGTACAAGCGGCAGCTTATGAACGCTTTCGCCATCCTGGACATCTATTTCGGCATCAAGGACGGCCGCATCCAGGACTTCCCGCCCACGGCCTTCCTCTTCGGCGCCAAGTCCGCGCCCGGCTATATCATCGCCAAGACGGTCATCAAGTTCATCAACGAGATCGCCAAGCACATCAACCACGACGAGTCCGTCAACGACCGGATGCGGGTGGTCTTCGTGCAGAACTACAACTGCTCCTACGCCGAGCACATCATCCCCGCGGCGGACATCTCCGAGCAGATCTCCCCGGCGGGCACCGAAGCCTCCGGCACCGGCAACATGAAGCTGATGCTCAACGGCGCGGTGAGCCTGTGCACCTATGACGGCGCCAACATCGAGATCCTGGACGCGGCGGGGGAGGAGAACAACTACCTCTTCGGCGCCCGGGTGGACACCCTCAACGAGCTTCGGCCCCACTATGATCCCAAGGCCATCTATGAGCATGAGCCTCGGGTGAAGCGGGTGGTGGACACCCTCGTCAACGGCACCTTCCAGGACGGCGGCACGGGCGTGTTCCGGAGCCTCTACAACTCCCTGGTCACCGGCAACAGCTGGCAGAACCCGGACTACTACTTCGTGCTCTACGAACTGCTGCCCTACATCGATCGGAAGCTGGACGCCATCTACGACACCCGGGATCCCTTGACCTTCGGCCGCAAGGCCCTGATGAACACCGCCAGCGCCGGGTACTTCTCCTCGGACCGCACGGTGCTCGACTATGCCCGGGACATCTGGGATCTGAAGCCCTTCCCCCATAAGTATACCCTGAAGCTGTTCTAAGCGGGAGGCTGCCTCATGCTTGCTCTTTCACCCATCTCCGCCCTGCTAGGGCTCCTGCTGGGGTTTGCTTTGAGCGCGGCGCTGATCGCGCTGCTGCGGGACAAGCTGCCCCAGGATCATGGCCGGGCCTTTGCGGTGAACGGCCAGGTGTCCAAGGGCAAGGCCCGGGGTAGCGGCGTGGTGTTCATCCCCGTGTTTGCGGCGGTGACTTTGCTGGTGGCGCCCTTCTCCTGGGAGCGGTGCGCGTATCTGTTCTTGACCCTGGCCGCCATGCTGACGGGGTATCTGGACGATCGGTCTGACCTCCCCTGGGGCGAGCTCAAGAAGGGGCTGCTGGACCTTCTCATCTGCCTGCTGACCCTGGTCACCTTCATGAACACCCACGGGGGCTATGGATTCTCCCTTTTCGGCTGGCGGGTGGCGCTGCCCTGGTGGCTGTTCGCGCCCATCGCCCTGTTCCTGCTGTGGGCTTTCATCAACTGCTGCAACTGCGCCGACGGGGTGGACGGCCATTTCGGCACCCTGTCCCTGATCGCCCTGGGCTCCCTGGGCTACGCCCTCTACGCCTTTATAGACGGGGCCGACTGGGCCCTCTGTGCCCTGGTCCTCATGGGCTGCGTTCTGGCGTATCTGCTGTTCAACGCATCCCCCAGCCTGGTCATGATGGGAGACGCCGGCAGTCGGGCCATCGGCCTGTTCATGGGAGTTTTGGTCCTGGAGACGGGAAACTTCCTGCTATGCTTGCCCTTCGCCATCGTCATTCTGCTTGACGGGGGACTGGGCCTTCTCAAGCTGGCCATCATGCGCGGCTTCCACAGCAAGACCTTCATGATGTGGCTGTTGACGCCCCTTCACGACGAGACCCGGAAGAAGCGGCACTGGTCCGACACTCAAACGGTGTTCCGCTTCGCCGTCGTCCAGCTCCTTTGCGCGCTCACGGGCCTGCTCATCATGGCTGCCCTGCACTAAAAGAAACGATCCGTATCGACCCGCTTCGCCAGGAAGCGGGTTTTTTAACGCTTTGTTCACGTCTGAGCGGTTGATTGAGCTTTTGCCGGGAGGTAAACTGTATTCGTAGAATTGTATGCAAGGAGCGTCCTTCGTGAAGAAGCTGTGGAAAAACAGACCTATCCTCATCGCCCTGCTGGCGGCAGCCCTCTTTTTGGTGCTGGCGGCGCTGACGGTGGGCCGTCGGACAGCCTCACGAGGGGAGGACATGTTCGCCTCCGCCGTTCTACCCGTGCAGGAAGCGGTCAGCGACATGACGGACCGGGTCACCGACTTCTTCACTCGGGTCTTTTTCCCCAGCAGTTTACAGCAGGAGAACGAATATTTGAAGAAGCTGGTCTCCGCCTATGAGCGACGACTGATCCTCTATGAGGCCATGGAGCAGGAGAAC
Organism: uncultured Eubacteriales bacterium; assembly: GCA_902761365.1. Classification (GTDB taxonomy): domain Bacteria; phylum Bacillota; class Clostridia; order Christensenellales; family CAG-138; genus RUG472. The sequence continues at coordinate 9,394 of CACWJZ010000002.1, forward strand.
GCCCGCCTGTCGGAGCTGCTCGATTATGCCTCAACAAACAGCAATTTCTATTTTATGACTGCGCCAGTCTCCGCCAAGAACCTGAATCCCTATGTGGACACCCTCACCGTCCGCGGCGGGTCCCGAAGCGGCATCACCGAGCAGATGGCGGCGGTAAACGCCCAAGGCATCGTGGGCCGGGTCATCGAGGTGGGCGCCACCTATGCGAAGATCCGCACCCTGCAGAACGACGACATGCGCATCTCCGTCATGGTGGAGCGCACCCGGGACGAGGGCATGCTGGGCGGCCTCATCCTCGAAAACGGGCAGCTGGTGGGGCTGAAGCTGTACTACCTGCCCAAGGACGCGGACCTGCAGGTGGGGGACACCATCGTCACTTCGGGCCTTGGCGGCATCTTCCCCAAGGGCCTCTATGTGGGGAAGGTCCTCTTCCTGGCCGACGAGGACAACGGGGCCTATGACGCCTGCGTGGTGAGCGACGTGGATTTCGAGCACCTGGAGGAGGTGCTCATTATCCTGGGAAAGGAGAGCTGATATGGCACTGAAACGACAGGCCGTCCTGTTCCTTTCCTTTGACACCGCCTTGCTTTTGGACACGGCAATCCTGCCCAAATGGAACCTGTTCCATATGGTCCCCTTCGTCATGCTGGCCCTGATGCTGGCGGCGGAGCAGGTGTTCTCCCTCCAGGCGGCCATCATCATCGGTACGCTGGGGGGCCTGTTCGAGGACCTGCTCTGTGAGAACATGATCGGCCTCACGCCTGCCCTGTGCCTGCTGGCAGCGGTGGCCTACGATAAGCTCCCCAAGAACAGCGACACCAAGCCCGCCATCCTGGGCCTGTACTGTATGCTGCTGGCCTTCGCCCTGGAGATCGTTCGGGCGCTTGCATCCTGGGTCATCGGCATGCGGTTCGGCTTCGTGAACGCCGTACTGTACGGCGCGCTGCCTCGGGCATTGTTGACGGGCCTGTGGGCACTGATCGGCATGGCCCTCCTCAAACCCTTATTGAAACGGCAGGTGGACAACCCATGATCCGACAGCCCGTTTGGAAACTGAATGCCCGGCTTTTGTTCCTGGCGCTGATGCTCCTTGCCATGGGCGCATACCTGTGCTGGGGCCTCATCAAGCTGTCCGTGGAGGAGACGGAGAGCTATCAGGCGGCTGTCCGGGCCACCAGCATCGTCACCACCTATCAGTCCGGCACCCGGGGCACCATCACCGACCGTTACGGCAACGTGCTCGCCTATGACGAGACCACCTATAACGTGAAATTCTATCGGGACCCGGATAAGACCAGCCCCGTGGAGTCCGCCCGCTACACCAACTCCCTCATGGAGGCCATCCGCATCATCGAGGCGGGGGGCGGCACCATCGAGGAGCACTTCTATATCAAGCTCAACAACGACGGCACCTACCGCTACGACTTCGGCGTGACCAGCGAGTCGGCCATCGCCTCCCGCAAGAAGAACTTTGTGGACGCTTGCCGCTTCTCCGACCCGGACATCACCCCGGAGCGGGCCTACCTCATCCTGCGGGAGAGCTGGCAGATCCCGGACGACATGCCATACGACGAGGCCAAGAAGATCATGTCCATTCGGCAGGATGCTGTCCTTAACAGCTGGCATGCTTACGAGGGTGTGGTCATGGCCTACGACGTGAACCTGTCCGTGGTGACGGAGCTCGATATGCTCCAGAGCGAGCTCATAGGGGTCCAGACGGAGATGTCCGGCCGCCGCATCTATCCCTATAAGGACACGGCCTGCCATCTGATCGGCTACATGTCCAAGCAGGTCACCACCGACATGACCAACCTGGGTATGCGCTACGACAGCTATGCCCCCTTCGTGGAGGGAGAGCCCACCAACAACCTGCTGCAATTGGGGTACGCCTACTCGGACCTCATCGGCGTAGCAGGCCTCGAGAAGAGTTGTGAAGCGTACCTTACCAGCCACCTTATCTCTCGGCAGGGCACCACTACCATTGAAAAGACCAGGACCGGCTCCATTGTGAACGTGTTGGGTAAAACCGTGCCCCAGGGGGGATTCACGGTCCAGACTTCCCTGGACATCGAGCTCCAGCAGGTGGTGGAGCAGGCACTTCTCCACAACATTCAGGAGACCAAGGCGGATCAGGAGCAGAAGCTGCACAAGGAGTACAAGCGGTATTCCAAATTAAGGGACGATTTAGATTCCATCGCTATGGCTCAGTCAGGGGCCGCGATGGTCATGAACGCTCAGACGGGGGAGGTGCTGTCCATGGCCTCCTATCCAACCTATGACCCCAACATCTTAACGGATGGGGTGGACGCTCAGGAGATGCAGCTCCTCTTTGGGGAGGACTCCAACCAGCCCACATTGAATCGGGCCATCGCCATTCGCACAGCGCCCGGTTCCGTCATCAAGATGGCCACAGGCTTCGCGGGGCTTATGGAGGGGAAAATCACCACCACGTCCACCATCTCCGACCGGTCGCCCTACTACTACTTTGTGGACGATCCCACCACCAAGGTCGAAGCCAACGCGCCCTCCTGTTGGACCAAGACCCCGGGGAAGCACGCCAACCTGACCCTCAGCAAAGCCCTGGCCGTGAGCTGCAACTACTTCTTCTTCACGGTGGCTGACCGGGTGGGCATCAAAAAGTTAGCCTATTGGGCCGGCCAACTGGGCCTCGAGGGAACCACGGGAGTGGAGCTGCCTGGCGAACTGGCGGTTCAGATAGGCGGTCAGGCGGCCCGCTACGACAACACCAAGAATTTGTCTCAGCAGTCCTCGTCCATTCCTCGGCTCATATACAACGAGATATTCGCCCTGCTCAAACGGATCGTCAAGCAGGTGGGCCGCAACGTCAGCGACGAAACACTGTCCACATGCGCTACACGACTGCTGAAGCTCCAGGACGGAGAACAGCGAGAGCGTGGCGAGGACATCCGCCGCATCCTCAACGAGGAGCTGAACATCCCCATGGGCATCAGCCTGCTGCACACGGACTGGGTCGTCACCATCTCCACTTGGCTGGAGGAGCTGCGCTGGAAGCCCACCTACACTATCCAAAGCGGCATCGGCCAGGGCGTCTCCCTGCTGACGCCCATCTCCGTAGCTCGGTATGCAGCCACGGTAGCGACACGGGGCGACGTGCACAAGGTCTCTTTGGTGAACGCCATCTACTATCCTGACGGCACGCTGTACGAGCAATGTCACCCGGAGGTCGTGCGTCACGTGGAAGCACCTGAAGAGTATTGGGACGCGATCCTCACGGGCATGGCCGGTGTGGTGTCCCCGGAGGACGGCGGCACGGCGTCCAGCGTGTTCTCCCGGTCCTTCTCTGATTCCTACCTTAAGCAAATCATCGGTAAAACCGGTACGGCTCAGACCTCCGCTACCAGGAATGTGGACATCGAAAACACCAGCTGGTTCGTGGCTGTCACGCCTCGGGAGAAGCCCCAGATCGTGGTGGTGGTCATGATCCCCAACGGCCTCTCCGGCAGCGCCAGCCACGTGGCTGTGGAGGACATCGTGTCCTGGTGGTACGAGCATCGGGCGACCGCCGAGCAGCTTGCTAATCAGCCGGAGCCAGAGGTGGACCCAGACTTAGAAGCTTTGCTGCAGCCGGACGAAGATGTGCCAGAGGACCAAGTGCCTCAGCCTGAGGATCGGGCAATCTCTCCGGATACGGAACCTGCCGACGATGGTGAAGGAACGTCGAACCAGTAGGCAAATGTGACAAAAAAGAACATTTTTCCATTCAGTCCTTGCGCAGATGCGACAAAGAAGGTAAAGTAATCATATGGATATTTGGAAAGCTATGCTGAATCAAATACTGCTCCTTTTCGACACAGTTGGAAAATGGATCAAGAATCTTTTCTCCAAGAAACGGCGAGGCGTTTTAGTGCTTTCTTCCGCACTTATGATGCTGGTCGTTTTGCTGCTGATCCTCTGTGTCTCTCTTATACAGAGCTCCAGCGATGCGGTCGCGGAGGAAGCGGTGGAATCCGCTGCTCGGACCAGAGTGCGCGCCGTCTTGAAGGGAGAACTCATCGGGCAGCAGGGGATCGAGACGAACGTACAGCTATCTTCCAAAGTCTATCCCGTATATGATCCCAACGTCGCGATTGCCACTTGGCCGCCGGAGGAGGAGCTGGCGAGCGATCCGGAGGGGCAGCCTTCGGACGAGTCGGAAGCTGCACTCGACGCGCCTGCCGATGGGGAAAAAGCGTCTGGGCCTTCCGCATCGGACACGCCCGAGAGCACCCCGGAGCCGGGCAGCCAATATGCCACATTGCGGAAAAAGGACAAGAGCGCGGCGGTCACCGATCTCCAGAACCGGCTCATGGAGCTGGGGTATCTGGACATCGACGAGCCCACCGACTATTTCGGCTCCAGCACGGAGACGGCCGTCATCCTCTTCCAGCGGCAGCATGAGCTCAAGCAGGACGGCATCGCGGGCAACGAGACCCTGACCCTGCTCTATGGGGATTCCGCCCAGCACTATTGCCTGAAGGAGGGCGCTGAGGGCGAGGACGTGAAGGCCCTGCAGGAGCAGCTGGTGGACCTGGGGTACATGGACGAAAAGGAAGTGGACCGGGTCTACGGCCCCGTTACCCTGGCCGCCGTGGAAGCCTTCCAGAAGCGCAACGGTCTCCATGTGGACGGCCTTGCCGGGGAGAAGACCCTGGAAGTGCTGTACTCCGAAGACGCCAAGATGTCCCGGGAGATGCAGAAGCAGCAGGAGGCAGAGGAAGACGAAAAGAAGAGGACGGAGAAGGAAACGCCAAAGCCAACGTCCACCAAGAAGGCGCCTTCCAAGACCTCCTCTTCCAAGAAAAAGACGCCCACGCCCAAACCCACCAAGAAGGCCACGCCTACGCCCAAGAAGGATCAGCGGATCGAAAAGTTCATCGCCGCGGCCAAAAGCAAGGTGGGCTGCGAATACGTGCTCGGTGCCAAGGGGCCCAACAAGTTCGACTGCTCCGGTTTGATCTACTGGTGCCTCAAGCAGGCTGGGGTAAGCGGGACCCGGCTGAACGCCCTCGGCTATTCCCATAAGAGCGGCTGGAAGCTGATCGAAAACATGAACAGCCTCAAGAAAGGGGACATCCTCTTCTTCCGCTCCGACAAGGACAAGTCCGTGAACCACACCGGCATCTACCTGGGCGGCGGTACCATGATCGACGCCTCCTCCGGCCACGGTCGGGTGGTGAAGCGGGCTATCTCCCCCTATTTCAAGCGCAACTTCGTCTGTGCCCGTCGGCCCTGGCGGGATTGAGACCCATTCTGTTCGGCAAAGGCTCCGTGAAGGGGCCTTTTTCCGTAGGGGATCATTCACGGTCCGTTCATACGTTGGTTGCAGAAATGACGAATCCTCATGATATGCTAAGCCCATCCTGCCAGGAGGTATGCTCCGTGTCCGTAAAACGATATTTCTTTCTCCCGCTGATCCTGCTGCTTTCCTTGCTCACGTGCTGCGCCCCCAAAACCGAAACCGAGGGTTCGGACCTGGGGCCTGACGGCGCCGTCCTTGATCCTTCCGCTTATAGGAACACCGTCTGGCTGGGCCCGTCGGAAGCAAGGAACGAACGGCTGCTGATCGACGAAGAAGGATCGGCACGCATCATGCTGGCCAGCGAAATGTATTATCTTCGCCCGGCGGGGGATAGCTTCATCCTGGAATCCCATCTCTATCGGACGCTGTTCGACGAAGAACCTGCCCTGGTGATGCCGGTGGGAAAGGCGAATATCTTTTCGGACGGAAGCGTCTGCCGGTTCGAGCTGCTTTCTGACGACATGGGGACCTTTTACAAGGAGCAGGAAACCATACTTTTTTACCGGAGTAAAAGCGATCCCAAGGAGGATCGATGGTACTTCATCGATTACGGCAACGCCATGATGATCCCCCATGCCCAGCCCAATACCCGATGGAGCGATTGGTATCCCTTGAATCAGACCGTTATCATCGACCTTGCAGCCGACGCCCACGGCGCCGTTTCCGGCACGTGCACTGTCGATGGGAAAACCATGGACTGCGAACTGCTGATCGGCCACCGCGGCTGGGACAATTGTTGCGCTCTGGTCAAACAGGGCGCTCGGTCCGCGGAGGACGTGCTGCTCTTCGGCTGGATGGATAAATCGTATAATCGCCGGTTTGCCCGCAGCTTCGAACTTACCGGAACCTATGATCCCTATGGCGTCTGCGGCGAGAAGGGCCGCTGCACACTGTCAAAACAGATCACCTTCGACCTTGCGGAGCGGAACTGGCTGGGCATGAACCTGTATGAGCTGATGTTCAAGCTGGAGCGGGAAGGGTGGCAGGCGGAGCCTGTGGCTCTGTTCGACCAGGAGAGCAGCTTCTATTGTCTGCGCAAGGGGGAACAGACACTGCTTCTGGCTTGGGATAGTGAGTTTGGAGATCGGTTTACCGATCTGTACGTGAGCGAATACGCTCTGTACGAGGGGCGAACCTTGCGGTCCTGGTCCACCCTGAAGCCCATAGACCACCGGATGGCGGATGATTTCGTGCCTGCGGACGGCAGCAAATTCTCCGACGCTTTCGAAAGCTCCGGGTATCATAACATCGTGTACCGTTTCTTCTTTCTGGATGACTGTCGAGTGGCGGCCTGCAAGTATCTTCCCCATGGCGAATGGGCGGAAAGCGATTTCATCATCCTCGACCTGTACGAAGGCAAATGAACAGAACACAAAAGCGCCAGCCATCCGGTTGGCGCTTTTGTATGGATAGGGTTTACAGCTGCGCGGCGATGCGGGCGGCGGTCTTCACATTGTTGAAGACCAGCTGGATATTGGAGGCGAGGCTGCTGCCGCCTGTGATCTCCTTGATCCTGGCCAGCAGGAAGGGGGTGATCTCCTTGCCCACCACGCCCTGTTTGTCGGCCTCGGCAAGAGCCTGGTCGATGGCGCCGTTGATATAGTCCGCGTCCATGGACCACTCCGCCGGGATGGGCACGGTCACCAGCATGCCGCCGTCATAGCCCAGGTCCTCCGCCGCGTGGATGGCGTCCGCCACCTCCTTGGGGTCGTCCACCCGCCAGGTGAGGGGGATGCCGCTCTTGGCGGTGTAGAAGGCAGGGAGCTCGTCGGTGCCGAAGCCTATGACGGGCACGCCCTTGGTTTCCAGATATTCCATGGTGCGGGGCAGGTCCAAGATGGCTTTGGCGCCGGCGCAGACCACGCATACAGGGGTCTTGCCCAACTCGTCCAGGTCCGCGCTCACGTCCATGGTGTCCTGACCGTTGCGGTGCACGCCGCCGATGCCGCCGGTGGCGAAGACCTTGATCCCAGCCATGTGAGCGACGATCATGGTGGCGGCCACGGTGGTGGCCCCGTCCATGCCCTTGGCGAGAAGCAGGGGCAGATCCCGGCGGCTGGCCTTGGTCACCCTGGTGCCCTCCCGGCCCAGATAGTCGATCTCCTCCGGGGTAAGCCCCGCGCAGAGCTTGCCGCCGATGATGGCGCAGGTGGCGGGCACGGCGCCGTTCTCACGGCAGACCCGCTCGCAGGCGAAGGCGGTCTCCACGTTCTGGGGGTAGGGCATGCCATGGGAGATGATGGTGCTCTCCAGGGCCACGATGGGCTTCCCGGTCCGCAAAGCGTCCTCCACCTCCGGGCTCAGCTTCAGGTATTTATTCAGGTCCATATGTGCTCCTTTTGGCCAATAGCCATATTTTTTCATTTTCTGCTTTCTATTATAGCATTTGTGTGCTACAATGCACAAGAAGATTTCTATTGAAACGAAGGGAAAGAGCATGAAACGAGCAAGCGGTCTTCTGTTGCACATCACCAGCCTGCCGTCCCCCTATGGCGTAGGCACCATGGGCAAGGCAGCCTATGATTTTGTGGACTATCTGCATCGGGCGCGGCAGCGGTATTGGCAGATACTGCCCCTGACCCCCACGGGCTACGGGGATTCTCCCTACCAGAGCGCGTCCACCTTCGCCGGGAATCCATACCTGGTGGATTTGGACATGCTGAAGGAGCAGGGCCTGCTCACCCAGGAGGACATCGGCACCGACTGGGGCAGCGACCCCCGCAAGGTGGATTTCGGCCTGCTGTATCGTCGCCGCCGCCAGGTGCTGGAGAAGGCTTTCGCCCGGTTCGACCGGGCCAAGATGGCCGAGTACGTGGAGAAGAACGGCTGGTATCTCCGAGATTGGACGTTGTTCTGCGCCCTGAAGGACCACTTCGCAGGCAAGTGCTGGGTGGACTGGCCGGAGGACATCCGGGATCGGCAGCCGGAGGCCGTGGCCCGATACAGCGAACAGCTCCGGGACCTGATCGACTATCACGCCTTCGTGCAGTACTGCTTCGACACCCAGTGGCAGGCGCTGCGTGCCTACGCCCACGAGCAGGGGGTATGCTTTATCGGCGACATCCCCATCTACGTGCCCTATGACAGCGTGGACGTGTGGTCCCACAGGAACCTGTTCCAGCTCACCGAGGCGGGCATCCCCAAGCTGATCGCCGGCGTGCCCCCGGATTATTTCTCCGCCACAGGCCAGCTGTGGGGCAACCCCGTCTACGATTGGGACGCCAACGAACGGGAAAACTTCGCCTGGTGGCGTAGCCGCCTGAAGGGCGCGGCCAGCCGCTGCGACGTGATCCGCATCGACCATTTCCGCGGCCTTGAAAGCTTCTGGGGCGTGGCCTACGGGGCGGCGGACGCCCGCGTGGGAGAATGGTACCCTGGCCCGGGCATGAAGCTCATCCGCGCCTTCCAGGAGGAGGGTATGGGGGACAGCATCATCGCCGAGGACCTGGGCTTTTTGACCCCTGAGGTGAAGAAGCTCCTGAACGATTCCGGCTGCCCCGGCATGCGGGTCATGCAGTTCGGCTTCGAGCCCCTGGGGGACTCCCGGGAACTGCCCCATAACTACGTGAAGAACTGCATCGCTTACCTGGGCACCCACGACAACGACACCATCATGGGTTGGTTCCACAACGCCGACCCGGAGAGCGCCGCCTTCGCCGTGGACTACCTGGGCCTCAACCAGCAGGAGGGCTTCCCCTTCGGCTTCATTCGGGGCCTTATGACCTCCGTGGCCGACCTTGTGGTGATCCAGCTGCAGGACGTGCTGGGTCTGGGCACCGAACACCGCATGAACCTGCCCGCCACCACGGGCTGGTGGGGTTGGCGGGCCCTGACCACGGAGTTCGATCCAGCCACCGCGGATCGCCTGGCCTACTACACCCGCATGACCGGCCGGGCGCCCGTGCCGAAGAAGAAATAAAGCGCATTGAAAAAACGCCTTCGCGGTCGTTCGCGGAGGCGTTTTCCTGTGTCTATGTGTTCAAAAGCTCTCTCCGCCAGGCGGGCGGGGGACCGTCGTCGGCGTAGTATTCGGTGAGGGCGGCGATCTTCCCCTTGCGGAGGGTGAAGAAGGAGGCGACATGGCAGCGGGAGCTCCCGTCGGTGGAGGCGATGCTGCATTCCGTGACCGCGCCGTCGGGGGTAGGGGTCACGCGCAACAGGGCGCCGGTCCAATGGCCCGGGTATGCGCAGTTGGCCAGCAGGAACTCATCCACCGTGAAGATTTCCCCCGTGCTGGGCCAACTGATCCGGGCGTCGGGGCAAAACCAGGTCCGCAAAGCTTCCCTGTCCTGACGGACGCAGTCCTGCCAATACCGCTCAAAGTCGATCATTTGCACCACTCGTAGGTGAGCTTGCCCAAGATCTCCGTGCCCTGGTCGATCTGCTCCAGGGAGGGCATGGAGAAGTTCATGCGGAAGGCGTTGCTGGGCACCTTGGGGTCCATGACGAAGGCCGCCCCGGGCACGCAGGCCACCTTGCGGGCGATGCCCTCCTGGACGAAGGGCCAGGCGTCCATGCCCTCGGGCAGGAAGGCGGTGACGAAGAGGCCGCCCTGGGGTCGGTTGAAGGTGATGGCGGGGGAGAAGTGCTTCTCCATATCGTCCAGCATCCGCTTGCACTTGACGGCATAGATGCGGCGAATGTCCTTGAGATGCCCATCGAAGTCGTGCTCCGTCATGTACCGATAGCAGATCTCCTGGGTCAGGGTGGCGGTGTGCACGTCGCCCGTCTGCTTGGCCACCACCAGGCGCTTCACCAAGCTGCTCTCCGCGCAGAGGAAGCCCACTCGGAGGGCCGGCGCCATGGTCTTGGAAAAGCTGCCGGCGAAGATGACGCGGCCGTCCGTGTCCATGGTCTTGAGGGGGGGGAGGAATTCGCCTTCGTAGCGGAGCTCGCCGTAGGGATCGTCCTCCAAGATCATGAGATCGTACCGTTGGGCGAGGGCGTAGATCTGCTTCCGCTTTTCGAGACAGGTGGTGAAGCCCGTGGGATTCTGGAAGTTGGGGATGATATAGATGAGCTTTGCTTTGGGATTCATTTGGATCTTTTGTTCCAGATCCTCGATGTTCATGCCGTCCGGCTCCATCTTAACGCCTACCAGCTTGGCCCCATAGGCCCGGAAGGTGTTGAGCACGCCCACGAAGGACAGCTCCTCACAGAGAACGACATCCCCTTCGTTGAGCAACACCTTGGCGGTCAGGTCCGCGGCCTGCTGTCCGCCGGAGACGGTGATGAGCTCGTCCGTGGCCTTGGGGAACCCATGCTTTTTGCCAAGGTAGCTCTTGAGCGCCTCTCGCAGGGGCGGAAAGCCCTCCGTGAACCCATACTGGAGCATGGATGCGCCTCGATGGAGCAGGGCATCGTTGGCGATAGCCGCCATCTCCGCCATGGGGAAAGTGTCGGGGGAGGGGTTGCCCCCGGCGAAGCTGATCATATCGGGGGCTGCGGTCATCTTGAACAGCTCACGAATGATGGAACCGGACACGCCGCTCATGCGGTCAGACTCGACAAAAGACATACGAAACCTCCTGAACAGGGATTGATATGGGAATGTCTACACCGTAGGCACCATGCGCAGCAACAGGTTCCCTCGGTAGAAGAAGCCGCCCAGCAGGGAATCGTCGATGAACGTGGACAGCCGGGGCACCACCACCAACATGAGGGGGACCAACATAAAGAGGACGAAGACCAGAAAGATGCCGTGAAGCAGCCCGATCCCGCAGGACAGGAGCGCATCGAACCGCTTTAGACGGGGCAGGCCTTCAGCGCCGAAGTCGATGAGGCGTAACAGAAACCCCAGTAGCAGCCGAAAGACCAGGAACGACACCAAAAGGGACAGGATGTTCAGCACCGTGTCCACCAGAGTCTGGTTGAAGTAGTCACCCAGGGAATAGATGCCCCGGCGCTCATAGACCTGCTTATTCACGTTGTTCATGATGGCTTTATCGAAGGGCGAGGGGATGTTGGCGTTTTTCACCACGATATTGAGCTCCTTCTCCCCGATCTGAGCTGCGGACAGGTGCACCAGCTCCACGCTGGTCTCGTTGATGTACTCATACCCCTCGAAGTAGTAAAGCATCATCTCATATACGTTCCGGCGCTTCTGGACCACGCCAGAAATGGAGGTACAGAGGAGCAGCGCCAAAGCGAAAGAAACGATGGAAATGCCCAAGCTGACGGCGGAATAGACCACGCCCCGATAATAGCCGGCCAGCAGCGCGATGGCCAGGATCAAAAGGATCATAAGATCGACCATAGCAGCTCCTTACGACTCACGTTTGGTGATGTAACAATCGCCCCCGCTGACCAGCAGGAAGGAGGAATCGTTCAGCTTCAGGGCCATGTCAGCCGGATAGTCCAGCAGAATATCGGCAGAAGGCGTGTTCTTGCCTGAGTAGGTGTAGCTGATCATGCGGGTGCGGGTCACGATACGGATGCCGTTGCTCTGCAAAAAGGCGTTCACGATGTTCTCTCCCACGTACACCGTGAGCATGGTGGTGTTGGGCGCGTCCGCCTCAGCCAGGGCCAGGGTGTAGAGGACGTGCTCGTTGCTGGCGCCCCGGGGTTTGAGCAGGAAGCGGACCGTGCCGTTGCTGACGGCGATGTCCATGACCTCCTTGCCATAGATGCCCACACGGTATCGCTCCCGGCTGCTGTCCATGTTGTAGCGGATGATATCCTCCGTGCCCACCAGGAAGACGGAGTTCTCCGTGAAATAGACCCGCTCGATGCTCTGTTCATAGAAGGAGGGGTAGTAACTCATGGCGCCGCTGTTGTTGTAATCGTACAGCCGGACCGTAGTCACAGGCAGGGACGCTTGGGTATTCACGCAGATGACCCACAGGAGCTCCCGGTCATATCCCGTTTCAAATCCAAAGTTGACCACCTTGCTCTCTGCGAAATCGATGGGATTGCCCACAGCCTGGGCGGAGGCGTTGAAGACCACGATGGAGTCGAGGCCGTTGATATCGTTGGTTCGCAGGGCGGCGCAGTGGCTTTCCCCGCAGGCAACACCCCGGATGGTGCCGTTCAGTGTCAATGTCTTGAAGTTTCTAAGCTGGAGGTTGGATCCGGCATACGCCGCCGTCATAGTGGAGGACACGCCAAAGCCGTCGATAGAGCCGCTGTCCAGATGGGTGATGGTGCTCTTCTTCGTGTCGTTGATGTTCACTTGCACAAGATCGGTGCTGGAGGCATAGGTCAAATACCCGCCGGACACATCATAATCCATGTCGGCGTCGATGCTCAGTCTCTCATAGGAGAGGGAGGCATCCCGCTGTCGGAACATGAGATAGAACACAGCAAAGATGCCGCCAAAGAGAACGATGGCGACCAGGGCGAACAGTATCAAACGCAGGAAATTGATCTTAGGCTTCATATCCGTATACTCACACAACATACTGTACCACCATCTGGACCGGCAGGTCAAGAAAACAAGCGCAATGTTTCAATTTATTTACGCATCCTGTCCTAAATGGGGCAACCCTGTGAAATAATGTGGAAAGACGCCGCAATCCATCGGATTTCTCCTTGCATTTGGACATGGGCTGTGGTAGAATGACACGCTATGGTAATATGCACCGAATGTGCGAGCTAAGAGAGAAGGAGAAGAAACATGTCAGTTTTGGAAATGAAGGAAGGCAACGTTGCCCGGCTCACCATCACCGTCGATAAGGACACCTTTGTTAAGGCGCTGAACGATGCCTATCATAAAACCGCCAGCCGCTATCCCGTGCCCGGCTTCCGCAAGGGCAAGGCGCCCCGCAGGATTATCGAAGCCAACTACGGCGCCATGGTCTTCTACGACGAGGCCTTTGACCTGTGCTGGGCGGAGCCCTACGACGCCGCCATCAAGGAGCACAATCTGGTGCCCGTGGATCGGCCCTCCGTGGTGGAGATGCCCGTCATGAGCGAGCAGGAAGGAGTCACCTACGTGGCCGAAGTCCAGCTGAAGCCTGAGGTCACCCTGGGCCAGTACAAGGGTATAGCTGTGAAGAAGCTGGCGTATACTGTGACGGACGAAGAAGTGGATAATGCGCTCAAGGCGGAGCAGCTCAAGCAGGTCCGCTATGAGGACGTGGATCGGCCCGTAGAAAACGGCGATCGGATCATTCTCGATTACTGCGGCAAGGTGGATGGCGTGGCCTTTGAAGGCGGCACTGCCCAGGACCAGACCCTGGAGATCGGCTCCCATACCTTCATCCCCGGCTTCGAGGAGCAGCTGGTGGGCGCCGTGGCCGGCGAGGAGAAGGACATCAACGTCACCTTCCCCGAGGAGTATCATGCCGAAAACCTGAAGGGCAAGGCCGCCGTGTTCACCTGCAAGGTAAAAACCGTCCAAAAGAAGGAGCTGCCCGAGATCGATGACGAGTTCATCAAGGACATCTCCGAGCAGGACACCGTGGCCGAGTGGAAGGAAGCCAAGAAGCAGGAACTGCTGAAGGCCCGTGAGGCCGCGGCCAAGTCCGCTCGGGAGAATGAGCTCATGGAGAAGGCCGCCGACAACGCTCAGGTGGACATCCCCGACTGCATGGTGGATCGTGAGGTCCAGTACATGATGCAGAACATGGCCTACCAGTTGGCGGCGTCCGGCCTGAAGCTGGACGACTACTTCAAGTACATGGGTACCGATCGGCAGAAGATGGAGGCCATGTACCGCCCCGACGCCAAGCAGCGGGTGAAGGTGGAGCTGGTCATCGAAGCCATCAAGAAGGCGGAGAACATCACGGCCTCTGAGGAGGAGATCGAGAAAGCCGTCGCCCTGTACGCCGAGCAGAACGGCCTCACCAAGGAGAAGCTGATGGAGACCCTGACCGAGGACGACAAGGCCTACTTTGCCGACAAGGCCTGCGCGGATAAGATCATCGACCTGTTGGTGGATACTGCCGTCGAAACGGAAGAGGAGCCTGCCGCGGAGGAGAAGCCCGCCAAGACTGCCAAGGCTGCCAAGACGACCAAGAAGACCGCCAAGACCGAATAAGAACGGGAGGAACGGTCAATATTTCCTCCAGGAAGGAGACTTTCATGAACCTGATCCCCTATGTTGTGGAGCAAACCAATCGCGGCGAGCGTTCCTACGACATCTATTCCCGTCTGCTGAAGGATCGGATCATCTTCCTCGGCGGCGAAATCGACGATGATGTGGCCAACAGCATCATCGCCCAGATGCTCTTTTTGGAAGCCGACGATCCCGACAAGGACATCTATCTGTATATCAACAGCCCCGGCGGGTCCGTGAGTGCGGGCCTCGCCATCTATGACACCATGCAGTACCTTCGCTGCGAGGTGTGCACCATCTGCGTGGGTCTTGCGGCCAGCATGGGCGCGTTCCTGCTGGCGGCGGGCGCCAAGGGCAAGCGCAAGGCCCTGGAGAACGCGGAGGTCATGATCCATCAGCCCTCCGGCGGCGCCCAGGGCAAGGCTACCGACATCTCCATCGTGGCCGAGCAGATCATCAAGATCAAGAGGCGCCTCAACGAGATCCTCTCCAAGCGCACCGGTCAGCCGGCGGAGAAGGTGGAGCGGGACACGGAGCTGGACAACTACATGGATGCTGAGGAGGCCAAGGCCTACGGCATCATCGACGAGGTCATTGCGCCCCGGCGATAACGAGAAAGGAAACATAGCAACGACATGAGCAAATACGGTTACAACGGCACAAAGGACAAGGACAGCTTCGACAAGGTGCGGTGCAGCTTTTGCGGCAAGCCCCGCAGCGAGGTGAAGAAGCTGATCGCCGGCCCCAATGTGTATATCTGCAACGAGTGTGTGGAGCTGTGCCGGGAGATCGTGGAGGAGGACATGGCCAGTGAGCGCGCTAATGCCGCGCCCACCGTGTCCGCGGACATCCCCAAGCCCCGGGAGATCGTCGCGTCTCTCGATCAGTACGTCATCGGTCAGGAGGCCGCCAAGCGCGCCCTGGCCGTGGCCGTGTACAATCACTACAAGCGCATCCGTTCCGGACAGGCCATGGACCAGGATGGGGTGGAGCTCCAGAAGAGCAACATCGTC
The DNA here is from genome assembly GCA_902761365.1 of uncultured Eubacteriales bacterium. Classification (GTDB taxonomy): domain Bacteria; phylum Bacillota; class Clostridia; order Christensenellales; family CAG-138; genus RUG472. The sequence goes on from CACWJZ010000002.1 coordinate 24,725, forward strand.
ATGCTGGGGCCCACGGGCAGCGGCAAGACCTTGCTGGCCCAGACCCTGGCGAAAATCCTCGACGTTCCCTTTGCCGTGGCCGATGCCACCTCCCTCACGGAGGCGGGCTACGTGGGCGACGACGTGGAAAACATCCTCTTGAAGCTCATCCAGGCCGCGGATTACGACATCCCCCGGGCCCAGTCCGGCATCATCTACATCGACGAGATCGACAAGATCGCCCGCAAGGGCGAGAACGTGTCCATCACCCGGGACGTGTCCGGTGAGGGCGTACAGCAGGCCTTGCTGAAGATCCTGGAGGGCACCGTGGCCAACGTGCCGCCTCAGGGCGGGCGCAAGCATCCCCAGCAGGAGTGTTTGCAGATCGACACCACCAACATCCTCTTCATCTGCGGCGGCGCCTTCACAGGCATCGACAAGATCATCGAGCGGCGCACGGGCCAGAAGATGTTGGGCTTTGGCGCGGCCATCAAGTCCAAGGAGGAGAAGGACATCGGCCAGGTGCTCAAGGACATTTTGCCGGAGGACCTGCTGAAGTTCGGCCTGATCCCGGAGTTTGTGGGCCGCGTGCCCGTCATCGTGACCCTGGACAGCCTGGACGAGGAAGCCCTCATGCACATCCTCACGGAGCCCAGGAATGCCCTCGCCAAGCAGTACGCTCGCCTGTTCGAGATGGACGGGGTGGAGCTGATCCTCACGGAGGACGCCCTGCGCGCCGTGGCCAAGGAGGCCATCGAGCGCAAGACCGGCGCCCGGGGCCTTAGGGCCATCATGGAGGACGTGATGCTGGACGTGATGTACGACATCCCCTCCGAGGAGAACATCAAGGCCTGCGAGATCGACGGTGACGTGATCCGGAAGCTGAAGAAGCCCACCATCATCCGGCAGGACGCCATCCGCCTGGATGCGCCCAAGGCGGCCAGGTCCCACCGCAAGGCCGTTGAACCCAAGGCGGCCCCCAAGGCGGAATAACCTACGACAGCAATCATACGCTGCGTGCAAGAAAAACAAAAGTAGGCACCTTTTCGTGTCTACTTTTTCTATACCATATGAAAAGCGCCCCGCGAGATGGAGGGCGGGGCGCTGGAGGTTTGTGTTTCGCTACAGCTCACTCCTGAGCGGGCGTCGCAGCGGCTTTGACGTCTTCGGGGATCTCAATGAGAGGAACGCTGTTGAACTGGGACAGTTCGCAAACGACCGATGCGACGGGAAGGTCGATCTTCACTTCCATGCCCTCTGCTTCACCCAATCCCAAGGAGGATTGCATGGCTGCGTCCAGCATATCCTTCATCATGCTGGCCAGGTCGATCGAGATCCGCACAGGCAGGTTCACAGCCCTGTCCACGTAGATGACGACTTCGAAATCCCCCATACCGTTCGCACCATCCTCGCCCATCATCCCGGAGAGGGGGTTATCAGAACCGGCGGCGTTCATGGCCTGCTGCAGGTATTGACCGTCAACGACGGCGGTATAGACGTCCATATCGTGGCCATCGACCGTCTCCATCTTGATCTTCTGGATCTCCTTGGCGGAACCGATGATGGTGGACAGGTCGTCCAGGCTGAAGGAGGCTTTTTCAGCCTGCTTTTTAGTCCAGGTGGCGCTATCGTCGTCAGAAGAGTAGGTGATGATAGAATCGCCGTCCTTCTCGCTGTACATCAGCGATTGTTTGTTCTCCGTCTGGCCCATGGAGGTCATGTGCATCTCCATCTGCCCATGCATGGCATAAGGCTCCTTTTGATACTCCATGCCCAGCTTGAGCGCAATGTTCATGGGCAGGTTCATAATGGATTGACCTTCCATGGAAATGTCGATGGTCATATCCATCGCAACATCCAGATCCATGCGCAAACTGTCCAGGGCGTTCAGGTTCATGAAGGCTTCGGTGAGCTCCTGCTCAGGAGTGCTTTCCGCCCGGGCAGGCGCAGCGGGGAACGCAAGCATCAGGCCGAAAAGCAGGGAGAGCGTCAGCAAAACGGATACTATCTTTTTCATTTTTTCCTCCACAAAATAGTGCTTTAAGGGGACAAAAGTTACGGATTCAGTATGTCACAATCCCATATCCCTGTCAAGATTCAACATAAAGTTGCAGAAAATTGGAAGGACTCCCAGCTTTCGCGTTGCCTTTTTGGGGGTATGTGATACAATATTTGGCAGAGGAAACCTGGCAGGAGGACAAACGATCATGCGCAAGGACGGCAGACAGGAAAATGAATTGAGGCCCATCGAGATGATCCCGCACTTTACGGACACCAAGGGCGGGTCGGTGCTCATATGCTGGGGCAACACCCGGGTGCTGTGCACAGCCCTGCTTGAGGAGGGGACCATGCCCTTTCTGAAGGGGACGGGGCAGGGTTGGCTCACGGCGGAGTACGCCATGCTCCCCTCCAGCACCGGCAACCGGAAGAAGCGGGACTTTCTCAAGCAGGACGGCCGCGCCACGGAGATCCAGCGGCTCATCGGCCGGAGCCTTCGGGCTGGGGTGGATTTGATGAAGCTGGGCGAGCGTGTCATCTATGTGGACTGCGACGTGCTGCAGGCCGATGGCGGCACCCGCACGGCATCCATAACCGGAGCCTATGTGGCCGTGGCTCTGGGGGTCCAGAAATGGCTCAGGGAGGGGCGGCTGGAAGAGGATCCCCTGATCCATCGCATTGCCGCCGTGTCCGTGGGCGTCGTCCATGATCGCCCGCTCCTGGACCTCTGCTATGGGGAGGATTCCGCCGCTCAGGTGGATATGAACCTGGTCATGAACGAAACGGGAGAGTTCATCGAGATCCAGGGCACGGGGGAGGGCCGCGCCTTCTCCCGGGCGGAGCTCGACGCGCTCCTGTCCCTGGGCGAGGGGGGGATCCGCACCCTCATGGACAGGCAGCGAGCGGCGGAAGACAGCGCTACATAAGCGTTGTATAGGAGCGACAGTTTCTCATATGTAAAAAGAGCCGAAGAATAACGGCTCTTTTCGTTTGCCTTGTGCTACAAGGCTTGGATCACAGATACCGCATTTTCAAGGCGCATGCCCCGGGAGCCCTTGACCAGGATGGTGTCGCCGGTCATAAGCAGCTCAGGCAGGCGGGCGAGCAGCTCCTGCTGGGTGGGGAAGCCGAGCCCCTCCGCCGCGGCCACGGCCTGGCAGAACAGGGGCCCCACGCCCAGGATAAGGTCGATACCCAGGTCACGGGCCTGACAAGCCACCCGCTCATGCAGGGCGTCCGCCTGCTCGCCCAGCTCCAGCATGTCACCCAGGATGCAGACCTTCCGCCCGGAAGCCCGGGAGAGGACCTGGAGCGACGCCTCCATGGAGGTTGGGTTGGCGTTGTACACGTCGTTGAGCAAGGTGAAGCGGGGCAGCTTTTCCACGGCCATGCGGCCCGAGATGGGCTCGAAGGCGGCAAGCCCCTGCTGGATATTCTCCGGCGGCACGTGGAGCGCGAGGCCAACGGCCACGGCGGCGAGGGCATTGAGGATCATGTGATGGCCTGGCACGTTGAGCCGGATGGGCAGCCGTTCGCGCCCCCAGCAGGCGGTGAAGGAGGCCCCAAAGAGATCGTCCTCCCGGGCGTCCTCCGCCCACAGGTCGTTGGAGCTCCCAAAGCCGAAGGTGAAGGCGTCAGGAATGCGGCAAAGGTAGTCGTCGTCCCCGTTGACGATGATCCGGCCGCCGGGGCGCATATGGGGCAGCATCTCCGTCTTGCCCCGGAAGATGCCCTCTCGGGAGCCGAAAAATTCGATGTGCGCCTCGCCGATGTTGGTGAGCAGGCAAATGGTGGGCTCGCTCATGGCCGCCAGGGCGTCGATCTCCCCGAAATGATTGGTGCCCATTTCCACCACGGCGCACTGATGCGTGGGCATGAGCTGGAAGAGCACCTGGGGCACGCCGGTCTGATTGTTGAGATTGCCGGTGGTGCTGCAGGTGTTATAGACCGTGGACAGCACAGCGCTAACCATGCCCCGGGTGGTGGTCTTGCCGGCGCTGCCGGTGATCCCCACCAGGGGGATGTCGAATTGGCAGCGGTAGGCGTGGGCCAGGGCCTGGAACGATTGCACGCAATTGTTGACGCGGATATGGGGATATGGCGTATCGACCTCGGACAACGTCAGCCGGGCGCCCTTCTCGAAGGCCTGGGGGATGAACCGATGACCGTCGAACACGTCGCCCCGGACCGGCACGTACAGGGCCCCGGGCGCCATGGTCCGGGTGTCGATGGACACGCTGTCGAAGCTGTCTTGTAGCAGGGCTTCCGGTCCGAAAAAATGGCCGCCGGTGATCTCGACGGCTTTTTGAATGGAAAAGGGGATCATTTGTACTTCTCCAGGGACAGGGCGATGATCTTTTCACACAGGTGGATGTAATCGAGCCCCAGCACCGCGGCCTCTTGGGGCAGCAGGGAGGTGGGCGTCATGCCCGGCAGGGTGTTGGCCTCCAGGCAGTAGGCGTCCTCATTTTCGGTCAGCAGGAAGTCCATGCGGGCATAGACGGACAGCTTCAGGGCCGAGAACACCTTTTCCGATAACCGCTGGACCTTCTCGGTGGCGCCGGGGCTGATGGGCGCGGGGGTGACCTCCAGGGCCGCGCCGGCCTGGTACTTGTTCTTATAGTCGTAGAACCCCTCCTTGGGGATGATTTCGATGACGGGGAGGGCCTTGCCGTCCAGTACGCCGCAGGACAGCTCTCGGCCTTTGACGTATTCCTCCACCAGGATCTGATCTTCCTGCTGGAAGGCCAGCTCCACGGCCTTCTTCAGCTCCTCCAGGGTGCGGGCGATGGAGATGCCGATGGAGGAGCCGCCGCTGTTGGGCTTTGCCACGGCGGGCAGAGGCAGCTCGTCGAAGGAGAAGAGCTCGCCCCGGCGCAGTAGGCGGGACTTGGGTGTCAGGATGCCCTCCCGGGCAAAAATCGCCTTGGAGGCGTGCTTATCCATGCTGAGCCGGCAGCCCTCGGGACCGCTGCCCGTGTAGCGGATGCCGTGCTCGTCAAAAACCTTCTGCACGGAGCCATTCTCACCGTCCGCGCCGTGAAGGGCCATATAGACGATGTCCGCGGCCTGGCAGATCTCAATCACGTTGAGGCCGATCCGGTCCGACCAGCCCGCGGGCCGGGAGGCGGCGATGGCGGCGAGATCCGGCTCCACCTCCGAGATGGGGGCGGGGGGCAGGGGATGGGCGTCGGCAAAGAGTTGATCGATGGGGACGTTCAGCTCCGGCATGCCGAAGAACAGGTCCAGCAGGATGGCCTGATGGCCTGCCTGCAGAAAGGCATTGGCGGCCATGGTGCCGCTGGATAGGGAAACGGTCCGCTCCGGGGACAGGCCCCCGGCCAATACGACGATCTTCATGCGCATTCTCCATAACACGGTTTTCTATGGTATATCATATTTCGAAGCAAAAGACAAATGAACTTTTTTTATAAGGACAGCTTCCACGGGCCTGGCGCATATACTGCTCCATGAAACGTGTTTTGAGCCTGCTGCTGTCCCTGTTGCTGCTTTTGGGGTGTGCGCCCGCAAGGCAGGTGGCCCGCGCCTATATTCGGGCGGATAAGGGGACCTGGTCCACCCACGGGCAGACCGCCTTTGGGGATATGGTCCTCAGCTACCCGGACCCGGACGCGGTCATAGCGACCCTGGACGAGGCGCTGGCCTGTGTCGGCACGGACGGGGACGCGCGGGAGCTCGTGTCCGTCTATGAAACCCAGTTGACCGCGTATAACGAGCTGGTCAGCGCCACATCCCTGGCATACATCCGCTATTGTCAGGACGTGACAGACGGACAGCGGGCGGCGGAGTACGGGCGGCTGAACGGGGCCCTGTACTCCCTGCAGCACAGGCTCGCTAAGCTGGAGAAGGCGCTCATGGATCGGTGGGGCTACCACCGGGAGCGTGGAACCGCCTACGCGGACAGCCTGGACAAATTGAGCCGCCAGGACGCCGACCGGCAGCGGGTCCTCCGGGATCGGGAAGACGCGCTCTGCCGCCGATACGAGCAGCTGGAGGCGGAATTCCGGCTGGAATACCGGGGCCGCACCTGGACCATGGCGGAGCTCATGCAGGACGAGGACATGGGCCTGCAGGCCTTTTTAGGGGCACTGGAGCGGTATCAGATCGGCAAGAACCAGGCGGCGGGGGAATTGTTCTTGGAGCTCATGGCCCTGCGCCAACAGATGGCGAAGGACAGCGGCTTTGCCTCCTATGCGGCCAGCCAGTATGCGGCCTTCGGGCGAACGTATGCGCCGGAGCAGGCCATGGCCGCGGCCCAGACCGTCAAGCAGGTGTTCGTGCCCCTGTACGTCAGGCTGCGGGAACGGTGCGAGAACGATTTACGCTACCTGAGCGGCGGTATTTTCCGGGAGGATCAGTTCCTGGCCGCCATGGAGCAGGCGGCGGAGCGGGTGGTGCCCGGGGCGGGTGAGGCGTGGCGGTATATGCTCTCCTACGGCCTCTACGACAGCCGTCCCTCCGAGAAGAAGCTCCGCGGCAGCTTCACCACGTACCTGGCCAAATATCGTTGCCCCTTTCTGTTCACCCAATGGGAGGACAACGCTTCCTCAATTTTCACCGTGATCCACGAGTTCGGCCACTTTCTCAGCTACTATACGAACCCGGAGGGCACCTACTACGGGTCGGACGATCTGGACCTGGCCGAGACGGACGCCCAGGGCTTCGAGCTGCTGATGCTGGGGGAGTACGAGACCCTCTTCGGCCGCTACGCCTCCGCCGCCCGGCTGTGCTATCTCACCAACGCCCTGTACGCCATCCTGTCCGGATTTATGGAGGATGAATTCCAGCAACGGGCGTATGGGCTCCAAAACCCGTCGGTGGAGGACCTAAATCAGCTGTATGGAGCGTTGGCCAAAGAGTACGCCTTCGACCGACTGTTCGGCTACGAGGGCCGGGAGTGGACCGAGATCGGCCATACCTTCCAATTCCCCTTCTACTACGTGAGCTATGGCGTCAGCATGCTGGGGGCCCTGTCGTTGGCACAGAACGGCGGCAGAGCCTACGGACGGCTGTTGAAACGCACATCCGGGACTTCCTTCACGGCGATCATCGGGAAGGACGTGCTGGCGGAGGAGACCATACGGGATTTGGCAGCCTGGGTGGAACGGGCCGCGGACCGTTGGCTGGCAGAATAAGGAGGAAAGGACAGGAATATGAACGTACTCAAGTATGGCATGGAGGGATATGACGTAAGGCTCCTTCAGTACGCCCTGAATAGGACGGGGGCGGACGCAGGGAATGTGGACGGGATCTTCGGCCGGCGCACCGCCAAAGCGCTGATGCAGTTCCAGCGAGATCAGGGGCTGGCTGCGGACGGTATCGCGGGAAAGCTCACCTGGGCGGCCCTGTACCCCTATATAGCGGGGTACAGGCTTCATCGGATCGGACCGGGGGACACCTTCTTTCAGCTGGCCCAGGAACAGGGCGTCAGCGTTGCGGCCATCCAAACCGCCAATCCCGGCTATGAACCGGAGGCGCTGCCCATCGGGGAAACGCTGGTCATCCCCCTGAATATGCCGGTGGTAACCGCCGAGGTCCCTTATTCGAGCCTGCTGACGGGCCTGCTGCTGAAGGGGCTCGCCATGCGCTACCCCTTCCTCAGGGTCTATGAGATCGGCCGCAGCGTCATAGGCCAGCGCATGATGGCCGTGGCCATGGGAAGCGGCACAAAACAGGTCGGGTATAACGCTGCCCATCATGCCAACGAGTGGATCACCGTACCGGTGCTCCTGCGCTTTTTGGAGGAGTATGCCGCTGCCTACGCAGCAGGCGGCTCGGTGGGCGGCGTATCGGCGCGGGCGCTATTTGAGACCGCCACGCTCCATATGGTCCCCCTGGTGAACCCGGACGGGGTGGACCTGGTTACGGGCGCCCTCAGCCCCCTGGACAGCTTCTATACCCAGGCCATGGCCCTCGCCGCCCATTATCCCAACATCCCCTTCCCGGACGGGTGGAAGAGCAACATCTCCGGGGTGGATCTGAATCTGCAATACCCGGCGGGCTGGGAGGTCGCCCGGCGGATCAAGTTCAGCCAGGGGTACACCCGCCCTGGTCCTCGGGACTATGTGGGGAGCGAGCCTTTGATCACCCCGGAGAATCGGGCCATGGTCAAATGGACCCGGGAGCAGGACTTTGCGCTGACCGTCTCCTATCACACCCAGGGAAGGACCATCTACTGGCAATACCAAAACCAGGCGCCCGCGGAGGCCAGGACCATCGGTGAAGCCTTGAGCCGCAGCAGCGGCTACACCCTGGCGAGCACGCCCTTCAACAGCGCCCATGCAGGGTACAAGGACTGGTTCATCCAGACCTGGCGCCGCCCCGGCTATACCATCGAGGCGGGCCAGGGGGTGAATCCCCTGCCGCTGTCGCAATTTGAGGAGATCTACCGGGCGAATCTGCCCATTTTGGTCCGGGGTATGGCTCTATCCCCATAAAACCCGTTGCAAGTCGGAGAGCGAAAGTGTATACTGAAGGGCATGGAAAAGACGAAAAAGACATCCTTCGTGGCGGGTGCCGCCATCCTGGCCTTCGCAGGGGTCCTGTGCAAGATCATCGGCGTGCTCATCCGCATCTGGGCATATGACATCATCGGCGAAGCGGGCATGGTCTACTATGAGGTCGTGTTCCCGTTCTACTCCTGGCTGCTGATCATCTCTTCCTCCGGCATCCCCACGGCCATCTCCCGCATGGTCTCCGAAAGACTTAGCATGGGCGACTACGCGGGAGCCAGGCGGGTGTTCCGCCATGCCCTGGCGCTGCTGGCCACCGTGGGCTTGGTGACCACCGCCGTGCTGTACTTCGGGGCCGGCTTTTTCGCCAACAGCGTCCTGGGCAAGGACGACACCTATATCATGTCCTTTGTTTCCTTGGCGCCGGCCCTGTTTTTCGTCTCTTGCATGTGCGCCTACCGGGGGTATCTGCAGGGCGCCCAGCACATGACGGGCACCGGGTTATCCCAGCTCACGGAGCAGGTCGTCAAGTGCCTGGTGGGCCTGATGCTGGCCGCCCGCTGGATCGGCCGCGGCCCGGAGTATGGCGCTGCCGGCCTGCTGCTGGGCATCACCGTTTCGGAATTTGTGGCATTGCTGGTGGTCATGGGCTTTCGGGTGAAGAACCGCCGCCTGTACATGCCCCTGGATGCATCCCGCACCCCGGCCAACAACAGACCCGTGGTACCGGAACTGCTCAGGATCGCCATCCCCATCACCCTGGGGGCCTCCATCATCCCCATCACCAGCATGCTGGACGTGAAGATGATCTTTTCCTGCATGGGCCGGTACATGTCGGAGGCCGCCGTCAACCAGCGGTACGTGGCCTTGTCCACCAACGTCCGCTCCCTCATCAACCTGCCGGCTTCCCTGACCACGGCCCTGGCCATGTCCATCGTGCCCGCCATCGCGGGCGCCCGGGCCAGGAAGGACAGGGAGGGGATGCACCACTTTGCTGGCCTGGGGCTCAAGCTTTCCATGGCCATCGGCATGCCCTGCGCCGTGGGGCTCTTCGTGCTGGGTGGACCCATCATCCAGATGCTGTTCCGCAGCATCCAACCCGATTCCCTGGCCATCGCCACCAGCATCATGCGCGTGGCGTCCATCAGCGTCATCTTCATCTCCTTGGTCCAGACCATGACCGGGGCGCTGCAGGGCATGGGGCGGCAGCACTGGCCCGTGTGGAGCCTGCTGGCAGGCGGCGTGCTGAAGGTGGTCTCCAACTACATCTTCCTGTCTCTGCCCGCCGTGAACATCCTGGGCGCGTCCATCTCCAACGTGGTCTGTTATGGGGTGGCGGGCATCATCGACACGATCCTGGTCCTGCGGCTGACCGGGCTCCGTGTCCGCCTATGGGACATGTTTTTGAAGCCGCTGGTTTGCTCCCTGGCCATGGGCGGGGCCGTGTACCTGGCCTATCGGGGCCTGCACGCCCTTCGGCCCGGCACCATCACCACGCTTATCGTCGTATTGGTGGGCGTGGGCGTGTATTTCCTGATGGCCATGGTGGTGGAGCTCTTCTCCCCGGAGGAGCTGGACAGCATTCCCGGCGGCGGCCGGATCAAACAATTCCTGCGCAAGAAGGGTTGAGCTATGAAAAAAACACTGACCATCGCGCCGCTCGGCACCCCCGACACCCTGACCCGCTCCGTCTGGCAGGCGGTAGCATCGGCGCCCACGCTGTATCTGCAAACGAAGGAGCACCCCTCGGCCCGACCGGTGCTGGAGGCAGGGTTGCCCTTCGTTTCCATGGACGACCTCTATACTGCGGCTATGGATTATGACGAGCTGAACATGGCTATCGCTGATCGACTCACCTCCGGCGGTTCCGCGGTCTATGCGGTCATGGGGGGCGGATGCTTCTCCCAGCTGCCCTGCATCTGGGAGGCCTGTGAGAAAAGGGGATTCGAACTCATAGAGCTGCCCGGCGTGCCCTACTACCAGGCGGCGTTTCCGGAGGCGCAACAGGGTCAGGTGTATGCCGCCAACGGCCTGCCCCTAACGCTGGACACGGACAAGCCTTTGTACATCTCGGAGCTGGACAACCCGCTGCTGGCTGGCGAGGTGAAGCTGAAGCTGCAGCGGTTCTACCCGGACGATCAAAGCGTCACCCTGGCGGTCCAGGAGCCCGCGGGAACCTATATACGGCGCACCATGCCCCTATATGCGTTGGATCGGGAGAAGGGGTTCTTTGCCTCCACCGTCCTGTTCGTGCCGGCGCTGCCCTTCGATAAAAAGCAGACCTACGGCTACGAGGACCTGCTGGCCGTGCTGCGGCGGCTGCGGGCCCCGGGCGGCTGCCCCTGGGATCGGGAGCAGACCCATGAGAGCCTAAAGAAGGACCTGCGGGAGGAATGCTACGAGCTCATGGACGCCATCGACGAGGGCAGCGACGAGCATATCGTGGAGGAGTGCGGAGACCTGCTGATGAGCGTATTATTCCACCCCATCATCGGGGAGGAGCAGGGGCGGTATGACGATCGGGACGTGACCACCGAGATCGTCCGCAAGCTCATCTACCGGCATCCCCACGTGTTCGGCTCGGTCTATGTGGATTCCAGCGCGGAGGTGCTGAAGAACTGGGACGCCCTGAAGCAGAAGGAGAAGGGACAGGATACGGTGACGGCCACCCTCAAGAGCGTGCCAAGAAGCTTTCCGGCCTTACTTCGTTGCGAGAAGGTGCAGAAGAAGGCGCGCAAGATCGGCTTCGACTTCGACACGGCGCAGGACGCCTTCTACAAGATCGGTGAGGAGACGGAGGAGCTGCGCTCGGCCATGGCTTCGGGCCAAAACGTGGATGAGGAGATGGGGGATCTGCTCTTTGCCGCCATGAACGTATGCCGTTTGCTGGGGCTGGACGGGGAGGAGACGCTCCACGCCGCCACGGACAAGTTCATCCGCCGGTTCGAGCGGATGGAGAAAAGAGTAGAGAAAGAGGGAAAAAAGCTGTCCGAAATGACCCTCGCGCAGATGGATGAATACTGGGAAGCTGCAAAAGTAACGGAAATCCTATAATTTTTTGAAATAGGGGCTTGATTTTACATCGCATCACTGCTAAAATAGGACCCGTTCGAAAAAAACTATATGGAGGAAAACTCATGAACAAGGCTGAACTTATCGCTGTCGTAGCAGAAAAAACCGCCGTTTCCCGCAAGGACGTGGACAAGGTCCTCAACGGCGTTCTCGATACTATCATGGAGACCCTGAAGAAGGGCGAAAAGGTTTCTCTGGTCGGCTTCGGCGCCTTCGAGGCGAAGGACCGTCCCGCCCGCAAGGGCCACAACCCCATGACTGGGGAAGTCATCAGCATCGGCGCTTCCAAGGCCCCCTCGTTCAAGGCTGGCAAATCTCTGAAGGAGATCCTGAACTGACGATCGAACAATCGACGTTGAAATGCTTAAGCCCCTTTGCCCTATGGCGGAGGGGCTTTCCTTGTATGCGAGAGAATGCAAATAATCTGTTCTGGCGCTGCTTTTTCTCTTTTCTTATTCCTCCGGGTATGATATACTATCATCAGATATGAATCAAGTTCAGGAAAGGGAAACCATGAGCATCAGTTTGTTCGACATCATCGGGCCGCGCATGATCGGCCCCTCCAGCTCCCACACGGCCGGTGCGGTGCGCATAGGCCTGGTGGCCAATCGCCTGGTGAACGGTCGGGTCAAGGCCGCTCGGGTGACGCTGTACGGCTCCTTCGCGGAAACGGGCCGGGGCCACGGTACCGACACGGCCATCGTAGCGGGCATTTTGGGTGTGAACCCGGACCAGGGCACCATCCGCTACGCCAAGCTCCTGGCCAAGGAGGCGGATGTGGACATCCCTGTCTTCTTCAGCAGCGAAGAGCCGGAGCACCCCAATACCGCCCGGGTCTATGTGCAGGGGGAGGACGGGAAGGAATACACCTATATCGGCACCTCCATCGGCGGAGGCCGCATCCGGGTCACCTCCATCAACGGCATGGAGGTCAGCTTCACCGGCGAATATCCCACCCTCATCGTATTTTACCAGGACGTTCCGGGGGTCATCTCCAAGGTGTCCTCCATCCTGGCTCTGGAGAAGATCAACGTGGCCTTCATGAAGGTGTTCCGCTCCGAGCGGCGGCAGGGGGCCTGCATGGTCATCGAAACGGACACGCCGGTGGATGAGGCGACCCGTCGGCGGATCGTGAACAATGTGGACGGCATTCGGGAGGCTTGCACCCTATGATCGACTATACCTTTTCTTCCGGCGAGGAGCTGTTGACCATCTGCCGCGAGGCGCAGATCCCCATCAGCGAGGCAGCCGTCCGCATGGAGCTCGAACGCGAGGAGATGGATCGCGACGGGATCATGAACGAGATGCGGATCAATCTGGAGGTCATGCGCGAGAGCATCCGCGAGGGGCTGGAGGAACAGCAGATCTCCATCACCGGCCTTATGGGCGAGGACGCGGACAAGCTCATGGCTTATACGGACAACGCGGTCATGGGCAGGGAGATGACCCGGATCGTGGCCTCAGCCATGGCGGTGACGGAGGTGAACGCCTCCATGGGCCGCATCGTGGCCGCGCCCACCGCTGGGGCCAGCGGCATCCTGCCCGCCGTGCTCATCCAGTACGGCGATGCCCACGACCTCAGCGAGGAGCAGCTGATCGCAGGCCTCTGCAACGCCGGGGCCATCGGCATGATCATCGCCCACAACGCCAGCATCGCCGGCGCCTCCGGCGGGTGCCAGGCGGAGACGGGCTCTGCGGCGGCTATGGCGGCCAGTGCTCTCACGGAGCTGCGGGGCGGCACGCCCCTGATGTGCCTCCATGCGGCGGCCATCGCCCTCAAAAACGTCATGGGCCTGGTGTGTGACCCGGTGGCCGGACTGGTGGAGTGCCCCTGCATCAAGCGCAACGCCATCGGTGCTGCCAACGCCGTCCTCTGCAGCGACATGGTCATGGCGGGGATCGAGAGCATCATCCCCTTCGACGAGGTGGTCACGTCCATGCGCAACGTGGGTCGGATGATGAACCCGGACCTTAGGGAGACGGCTCGGGGCGGCCTGGCGGCCACGCCCACCGCTCAGCGGATCGCGGCCAAGATCAGAAGCTTTGAATGAGAACCAAGAGCAGGGAGGAGAACGAGACATGTATCGCATCGTGAAGAAGGAACCCCTGAACCCCTCGGTGACCCGCATGAGCATCGAAGCGCCTTTGGTGGCCAAGAAGGTCCAGCCTGGCCAGTTCATCATTCTGCGGGCGGAGGAGGATGGGGAGAGGATACCCCTGACCGTGGCCGGATACGACCGGGAGGCGGGCACCGTGGACATCATCTTCCAGATCGTAGGCGCCACCACGGAGAAGCTGAACCATAAACGGCAGGGGGAGTGCATCCCCGATTTCGTGGGGCCCCTGGGAAAGCCTACGGAGACGGCGGGATTGAAGCGGGTGGCGGTCATCGGCGGCGGCGTGGGCTGCGCCATCGCCTTCCCGGTGACGAAGAAGCTCTTTGAACAGGGCTGCGAGGTGGACGCCGTGGCCGGGTTCCGTTCGAAGGACCTGGTCATCCTGGAGGACGAATTCAGGGCCAACAGCACCAACTTCATCCCCGTCAGCGACGACGGGTCCTGGGGTGAGAAGGGCCTGGTGACGGACGCCTTGAAGCAGCTCATCGACAGCGGCCGCGAATACGATCAGGTCATCGCCATCGGCCCCCTCATCATGATGAAGTTCGTCTGTCGACTCACCAAGGAGTACGGCATCAAGACCGTTGTCTCCATGAACCCCATCATGATCGACGGCACGGGCATGTGCGGCTGCTGCCGGCTGACCGTGGGTGGCAAGATGCAGTTCGCCTGTGTGGATGGCCCCGACTTCGACGGCCATGAGGTGGACTTCGACGAAGCCATGGCCCGCTGCGCCGCCTACAAGCCCTTTGAGGCTAAGGCCCGGGAAGCGGCCTGCAATCTGTTTTCCATGGAGGTGTGAAAACGCAGTTTTCACATCGTAGATTTTGCCTTTGCCGCGGACCGGCGCGGCAATTTTGCGGGCAAAACCGGCAAAACCACAAAAAGGAATGAATGAACATGTCCAACATGAAGAAAGAAAAGAATCCCATGCCCACCCAGGCACCTCAGGTGCGGGCCCACAACTTCGATGAGGTGGCATTGGGATATACCGAGGAGCTGGCACTGGACGAGGCTCAGCGGTGCCTCAACTGCCGCAACTTCCCCTGCGTCCAGGGATGCCCTGTGAATATTCGGATCCCCCAGTTCATCGCCAAGATCCGGGAATTGGATTTTGAAGGCGCCTATCAGATCATCGCCGCTGACAGCGCTCTGCCCGCCGTGTGCGGCCGGGTGTGTCCCCAGGAGACCCAGTGCGAGAAGTACTGCGTGCGGGGCATCAAGGGCGAGCCCGTGGGCATCGGCCGCCTGGAGCGGTTCGTGGCCGACTATCACAACGCCCACACCCAGGGCGCAGCCAGCGTTCCCGAGCGGAACGGTCACAAGGTGGCCGTGGTGGGCTCTGGCCCGGCGGGCCTCACCTGCGCGGGCGATCTCGCTCGGAAGGGGTATGACGTGACCGTGTACGAAGCCCTCCATGTGGCGGGCGGCGTGCTGAGCTATGGCATCCCCGAGTTCCGTCTCCCCAAGGCCATCGTGCAACGGGAGATCGAGGGGCTCCGGCAGATGGGCGTGAAGGTGCTCACTAACATGGTCATCGGCCGGGTGCTGTCCGTCCGGGAGCTCATGGAGCAGGAGGGCTTTGAAGCGGTGTTCATCGGTTCCGGCGCGGGCCTGCCCAAGTTTATGAACATCCCCGGCGAAAACCTGAAGGGTGTCTACTCCGCCAACGAGTTTTTGACCCGGGTGAACCTGATGAAGGCCTACGAACCGGACGCCAACACTCCCATCCAGCGGGCCAAACATGTGACTGTGGTGGGCGGCGGCAACGTGGCCATGGATGCGGCCCGCTGCGCCTTGCGCCTGGGCGCCGAAACGGTGACCATCGTCTACCGCCGGTCCCTGGAGGAGCTGCCCGCCCGGAAGGAGGAGGTGGAGCACGCCATGGAGGAGGGCATCATCTTCAAGCTCCTGAACAACCCCGTGGAGCTGATCGGTGACAGCAATCGCAACGTGGTCATCATGCGCTGCATCCGCATGGAGCTGGGCGAACCGGACGCCTCCGGTCGCCGTCGCCCCGTGGAGATCCCCGGCAGCGAGTTCGAGCTGGAGACGGATTGCGTCATCATGGCCTTGGGCACCAGCCCCAACCCGCTCATCAAGTCCACCACGGAGGGCCTTGCCATCCAGCGCTGGGGCGGCATCATCACCGATGAGGATGGGCTCACCTCCTGCGAGGGCATCTACGCGGGCGGCGACGCGGTCACCGGCGCAGCCACGGTCATCCTGGCCATGGGCGCGGGGAAAAAGGCCGCTGCCGCCATGGATAAATACATACAAAGCAAACAGTGAAAGGATCGGACCGGGCAACCGGTCAGCTTTTCTGAAAAATATATTTTTCTTGACACAAGACCCAGGGTAAGGTATTATACAAGCTGTTTTTTGCCAACAGAAAAGGAGAAAAAAGTATGGCAGGTACGATTTCACGGGGCATTCGGGCCCCCATCATTCGTCAGGGAGACGACATCGTTTCCATAGTTGTGGACTCCGTGCTGCAGGCAGCCCAGGAGGAGCACTTCACCCTTCACGACCGGGACGTGGTGGCTGTGACCGAGGCCGTGGTGGCCCGGGCCGACGGCAACTACTGCACTACGGATGACATCGCCCGGGACGTGCAGCGTAAGCTGGGCGACGCGGTGGGCGTAGTCTTTCCCATCCTGAGCCGCAACCGGTTCGCCATCTGCCTGAGGGGCATCGCCCGCGGCACCAAGAAGGTCGTGGTGCTGCTGTCCTACCCGGCGGACGAGGAGGGGAACCACCTGGTGGACGAGGACGCCCTGCTGGATTCGGGTCTGAACCCCTATTCCGATACCCTGTCCGAAGGGGAGTTCATCCGGCTCTTCGGCGAGCCCAAGCACACCTTCACCGGGGTCAACTATGTGGAGTACTACCGCAACCTCATTGAGGAGGAGGGGGCTGAGGCCCAGATCGTCTTTGCTAACGATCCCACGGCCGTCCTCGCCTACACGGACACGGTCCTCTGCGCCAACATCCATGAGCGGGAACGGACCAAGAAGCGGCTGGTGAAGGCCGGGGCCAAGAAGGTCCTGACCCTGTGCGACATTATGAACGAGTCCGTCAACGGTAGCGGCTATCAGCCGGAGTACGGCCTGCTGGGTTCCAACAAGGCCACGGAGAACACCGTCAAGCTCTTCCCTAAGAACGCGCAGGCCGTGGCGGAGACCATCCAGGCGGAGTTCATCGCCCGGACCGGCGTCCACGTGGAGGCCATGGTCTATGGCGACGGCGCCTTCAAGGACCCCGTGGGCAAGATCTGG
The DNA here is from genome assembly GCA_902761365.1 of uncultured Eubacteriales bacterium. Taxonomy (GTDB): domain Bacteria; phylum Bacillota; class Clostridia; order Christensenellales; family CAG-138; genus RUG472. The sequence goes on from CACWJZ010000002.1 coordinate 41,642, forward strand.
GAGCTGGCGGACCCGGTGGTCTCACCCGGGTTCACGTCCGGGCTCAACGGCCTGCCCAACGAGCTGAAGCTCAAGTATCTGGCGGACAACGATTTCAAGGGTCTCAGCGGTGCTGAGCTTCGTCAGGCCATCGAGCAGCGCATTCGCGAGAAGAACGCCAGCCTGAAGGGGCAGATGGTCTCCCAGGGCACCACGCCCCGGCGGCTCACGGACCTCATCGGGTCCCTATGCGACCTCACCAGCGGCAGCGGCGACAAGGGAACGCCCATCGTGCTGGTTCAGAACTACTTCAACAACTATGCTGATGCATAAATATATCCCGTGAGAAGGGCCCGCTTTCCCGGCGGGCCTTCTTTCGTATCGGTCAAAGCGTATTGAAATATATCGTTCAATACGCTATTATACTCCTATAAGCTATTATTGGAGAGAGAAAAAATGGACACAAAGGAAAAGCTGGCATACGTCCTCAAACAGTTCCGTATCGAAGGCGAGATCGTGGTCTACCGCTGGATCCCGTCGGGCCATATCAACACGGCGTATTATGTGGCCATCTACAACGGGAAGGAGATGTATCAATTCCTCGTGCAGCGGGTGAACACCTACGTGTTCCGGGACCCGGTGGGCATGATGCGCAATATCGAGCTGCTGACGGAGCATGTGCGCAAGGCCGAGCCCAAGATGGAGAAGCGCCGGCGATTGCATTTCAGGCACACCCAGGATCGCCGCAACTATATCGTGCTCCACAACGGCGTGGTCATGGGCCCGGACGAACCCTTCGATCCCCTGGATGAGAGCTTCGAGTTCTGGCGGGTGTATAACTTTATTGAGTACAGCACCAGCTTTGAGACCGCGGAAGGGAATCCGGAGGTGCTGCGCATGAGCGGGAAGGCCTTCGGCCGGTTCCTAAAGCAGCTGCAGGACTTCGATGCAGCCCAGCTGATCGAGAGCATCCCTCATTTTCACGATACGGCGTACCGCCTAAAATCCTTCTTCGATACCGTGGCCGAAGACCCCTGCGGCCGAGCGGCCGAATGTGCAGAGGAGATCCGGCTGATCCGGGAGAACGCGGACTTCGGCTGCACCCTTTGCCGCCAGATCGCACGTGGCGAGCTGCCAATCCGCGTCACCCACAACGACACCAAGACCAACAACATCCTGTTCGATATGGACACCCTGGACCCGCTGGTGATCATCGATCTGGACACCTGCATGCCGGGCCTTGCCTGCTATGACTTCGGCGATACCATCCGCTTTGCCGCCTGCACCGCCCAGGAGGACCAGCCGGAGGGCATGGGGCTGGACCTGGCGCTGATGAAAGCATATACGGAGGGGTATCTCAGCGAAGCGGACAGCGTCCTCACGGCCAATGAGATCGATAGCTTGGCCATCGGCGCCGCCGTCATCACCCTGGAGCTGGCCAGCCGGTTTTTGATGGATTATCTGATGAGAGATAAATACTTCCGCATCGATTACCCGGATCAGAACCTGAAACGAGCCCAGGCTCAGCTGAAGCTGTTTCAGGATATGATGCTTCATATGGACGATATGAGAGCGATCATCCGAGAGATCGCCGGGCAGCGATAACTTCATAGATAAGCACACAATAAACCAAAGGTGATCCAAATGAACTACGAGGAAACCATAGCCTATATCCACAGCGCATACTGGAAGGGCACGAAGGACGGATTGCAGCGCACCAGGGAGCTGCTGTCGCTCCTGGGCAACCCTCAGAAAGAGCTGAAGTTCGTCCATGTGGCGGGCACCAACGGCAAAGGGTCCACCTGCGCCATGCTGGCCTCCATTTTGCAGGCAGCGGGGTATCGGACGGGTCTATATACCTCGCCTTTCGTGAACCGCTTCAATGAGCGCATCGCCCTGAACGGCACGCCCATTTCGGATCAGGACCTGGTGGATGTTTTCAGCCGCATCCGGCCCATCGTGGACGCCATGCCCCATCAACCCTCCGAGTTCGAGCTCATCACCTGCGCCGCCATGCTGTACTATTGGGAGCAGCGGTGCGACGTGGTGGTCCTGGAGGTGGGCATGGGCGGAGAGTTCGATTCCACCAACGTGATCAAGACGCCCCTGCTCACCATCATCACCGCCATGGGCTTTGACCACATGCAGTATCTGGGCAACACCATGACCGAGATCGCCTCGGCCAAGGCCGGTATCATCAAGCCCGGCGGCACCACGCTGATCTATGGGGAAAACCCGGAAGCGGACAAGGTCTTTCGGGACACCTGCGCACGGGTGGGCTCCCGACTGGTGGTCACCGACCATGGCCGCATCATCGATCACGCCCACACCCTGCGGGGGCATGATCTGTCCTTCGGTTCCTATGAGCACATCCATCTTCCGCTGATCGGCAGCCACCAGGTCAAAAACGCCGCCGTGGTGCTGACCGCGGTGGAGGAGCTGAAGAAGGCCGGGCTGTCCATCCCCGACGAGGCGGTGTGCGCGGGCATGTCTACAGTCCGTTGGCCGGCCCGGATGGAGTTGCTGTCGGAAAAGCCGGTATTCTTGCTGGACGGCGGCCACAATCCCCACGGCTTCCGTGCCGCGGCGGCGACTTTGCGGGAGCTGTTTCCCCATCAGCAGGTGACCGTTATGATGGGCGTCATGGCCGACAAGGATCACGGAGACATGATCCGTGAGCTGTTGCCCATCGCAAAGCGCTTCATCACCGTTCGACCGGAATCCCCCCGGGCCATGACCGACGAAGATCTGGCGGCGGAGATCCGCTCCCTGGGCGGAAGGGCGGAACCGGCGGGCACGGTGCAGAGCGGCATACGAAAAATGTTGAATGAAGCAGCCCCGGATGACGTGTTGCTGGCCATCGGCTCCCTGTATATGGCGGGAGACGTGCGTACTACAATGGGCAAAGGAGCATACTGATGAATATTCGTTTGGTAGCCCTGGATATAGACGATACCCTGGTGGATCATTCCTCCATCATCCCGGAGCGATCCCTGCACGCGCTTCGACAGGCCCAAAAGGAGGGCGTGGAGATCGTGCTGGCCACGGGCCGGGGGTATCTCGGCACGGAGGCCATCCGCAAGCAGCTGGGGGAGGGGTTCCACTACATCATCTGCTTTGGCGGTGCTTTGGTGGCTGACTATGCTACCGGCGCTCCGCGCATCCACCGGTTCCTCCGGGAGGAGGACGTGGCTGCCTGCATCCGCATCGCTAACGAGCTGGGGCTTCATGTACAGATCTATCAGGGGGACGAGGTGATCGTCCAGCGCATGAACGAGTTTGCCCGGCAATACTGCGCCTATCAGAAGCTGCCCTGCCGGGCGGACGAACACCTGTTGGAGCACGATCTTAGCGGCGTGCCCAAGGTGCTGATCTATGCGCCGCCGGAGCGGGAGGAGGAATACAAGCGCTTGGTAGCCCAGCGGCTGCCGCAGCATCTGCACGCCCTGGGGTCCAAGCCCGGGTTCATCGAGATCGGCGACATCACGGTCACCAAGGGGTCTGCCGTGAAGGCTTTGGCGGAGTCCTTGGCCATCCTGCAGGCCGAGACCGCCGCCATCGGCGACAACACCCTGGATCAGGATATGATCGAGTGGGCCGGGGTGGGCTGCTGTGTGGACAATGGCAAGGAAGCTGTGAAGGAAGTGGCCGATATGATCCTGCCCGCCCAGGCGGAGGAGGGCGTGGCCTGGTTCCTGGAAAACTATGTGCTGCGGGGTCAGGCCTGAACGGTGACCTGGCTGGAGAAGGCTGGCGTATAGGCGAAGGTAGCGGACTGCCCTTCCTGTATGTAGACGCGGGTGAAACCCAGGTTCAAACAGGCTTCCACCGCTTTTTCATATTCCCGCTTCGTGAGCCGGCGGTTCAACGGCGCTTTCCCGTCGGGCTGGGGCGTGAACTGATGCATCAGCGAAAGGCAGGTTTCCGTGCCGAAGTGGTCCCGGATGGCGGTCAATACATCTCGGGTATCGAACACACAGGCGGGCAGAACCAGGTGTCGGATGAGGACACCTTTTTTTGCGCGCACGTTTTCGTCCAAGACCAGTTGTCCACACTGTTCCAGCATCCGACCGATGGCGGAAAGGGCTGTTTCGTAATAGTGAGGGGCCGAGGAGAACCGGTCCGCCAGCCGCTGATCGTGATATTTGAAGTCCGGAAGCCATATATCCACATATCCTGACAACTTATCCACAGTTTCCACAGACATATATCCGTTGGTGTTGTACACGATGGGGAGGGTGAGCCCAGCGTCCTTGGCTATGTCGAGGGCGCGGCAGATGCCGTTCACATGGGGCGTGGGCGTGACCAGATTGATGTTTTGAGCGCCTATGGTCTGCAGCTCCAGCATGGCTTTCGCCAGGGCCTCCGGGGTAAAAACCTGGCCCAGCTGCCCGGTCTGCAGCACCTTGTTCTGACAGAATACGCACCGCAGGTTGCAGCCTGAAAAGAACACTGCCCCGGATCCGCCCGTCCCCGAGATGCAGGGCTCCTCATAGCGGTGGAGGCCGATGCGGGCGATCCGCATACTGTCGGTGCAGCCGCAGAAGCCCCGCTGGGTCCCAGTCCCACGGTCGACGCTGCAGCGGCGCGGGCAAAGATCACAGCTCATGAGGGGCGCCTCCCGCAGACAAAGTTGCGCTCCCAGTAGGATTGATGGAGGCTGCTCTTGACCACCTCGCCCTTGGAGGAGGAGGCGTGGATCATGGTGCTGCCGCTGATGCAGATGCCGGTATGGTTCACGCTGTCCCTGGAATCGCTCTTGAAGAACACCAGGTCCCCGGCCTTCAAATCGTCCATGGAGGAGATCAACGTCCAGCTGCTGTTCTGGGAGAAGCCCTTGGCACTCTTGCGGCTGACGCTGTGGCCGCTCTGCTTGAGACAATAGTACACGAGACCGGAGCAGTCGAAGCCGTCCGGGCCCTCAGCACTCCACTTGTAGGGCTTGCCCAGCTGGTCCTTAGCAGCTTCGACTACGTTCGAGTAGGTCCGCACACCGGAGGAGGGCCGCTTCGTTGGCTTCGGGGTGGCGGTCTTTTTGACGGTGGCGCCGGCGGTGACGTCGGGATCATCCGTTTTATGCTTCGTGGGCTTGGGCGTGGCCCGCTTGGTGGGTTTGGCGGTACGGTCGGAAGTTGGCCGCTTCGTCGCCGTGGGCTTGGGTGTGGGCTCGGGGGTCGGTTCGTCAGTAGGCAGGACCGGAATGGGCTGCGCGTCCTCAGAGTAGAGGACGGTCCAGGCATCGTAGTCCAGCTCGCCGCTGACGGTCAGCTTGTTGATCGCCTGGAACATCATGACGGCCTGCTCCGTGTTGGGCCCAAAATACCCGTTGGCCCGGTCGGTATAATATCCCAGCTCCTCCAGCCGCTGCTGCATCCGCAGCACGTCGGAGCCCGTGTCCGACCGTTTGATCCGATAGGCCTGGGCGTTGGACCCGTAGAGGGAGGTCTGGGTGGCACTGTCGGCCACACCGGTCTGCTCCATATCGCAGGCCCGCTGGAAGAGGATGACGGCGCTGGCAATGGAATCGTTGTATTGAGACCCGGGCACGTCGGAATCCAGATACCCGAGGTCGATCAGCCGCTTCTGCAGATTCTCCACGGAGGCGTTGTCGTCTCCCAGACGAAGGGTCGTGTAAACGGAAAGGTTGACCACGTCGGAGGGGGGCAGCGTGGGGCCGACGGAAGGCGTGGGCGTGGGGGGTTCCGTGATCCGCGGCGTGGGGGAGGCGGTAAAGGAGGGGATGGGTGTGTCGGTAGGGATGGGGGAGGCGGCGTCGGCAAGGTCGCTGACGGACAGGATGTTTCGGGAGACCATGGGCACATAGACCAGGGCCAGGAGGGCACCGAAGCCAAGGATCCCGATCAGGATCCGCGGCAGGATATGGATATAGGGAAGCTTACGTTTCTTCATTCGGATTCTTCGCCTCCATATCAGTATACAGGATGCGATCTTTTTCGTCATGTCCAAAGTTTGAATTTTTTGCAAAAGGTTCCCATAGGCGGCATTGTGTGCTATACTGCATATGGAAAAGTATGGCTATATTGAATGTTGTACAGGTACGGAAGGAGTTCGCCGACAGGGTCCTCTTTTCCGATATATCGTTTGAGGTGGGGCCGAGGGATCACATCGGTCTCATTGGCGTCAACGGATGCGGCAAATCCACCCTGATCCAGATGATGCAGGGCCATATCCGGCCGGATGCCGGGTATATCTCCCTCAGCCCCCAGTGCACCGTGGCCTGTGTGGAGCAGCTTCCTCAGCTCTCGGAGGACGTGACGCTGTATGATTTCGTGCTGGCAGCCCACGAGGAGCTGCTCAGCTGGGAGAAGGAGCTGAACGAGATCGCCCATCGCCTTGAGACCGCGGCCGAGGGGGAGCGCCATCGGCTCATTGATCGGCAGTACCGGCTCATGGAGCGGTTCCAGCAGGAGGGGGGACTGACCTTTCGGAACATGACCCGCTCCGCCCTGCTGGGCCTTGGGTTCACGGAGGAGGAGCTGAGCCGGCCCATCGTGCGCTTCAGCGGCGGCCAGGTGGCCAAGGCCATGCTGGCCCGCGCCATTCTGCGAAAGGCGGATCTGCTGCTCCTGGACGAGCCCACCAACAACCTGGATGTGGCCGCCATCTGCTATCTGCAGGACTTTTTGAGCGGATACAAGGGAGCCTATGTGCTGGTCTCCCATGACCGCGCGTTCCTGGACGCTTCGGTGAACCGGGTGCTGGAGCTGGAGAACGGCCATCTGATCGCCACCAAAGGGAATTACACCCGGCACGTGGAGCTGAAGATGGACGAGCGGCAGATCGCCGCCCGCCGGTATCAGCAGACCCTGAAGGAGATAAAACGCATCGAGGGCATCATTGCCCAGCAGCGGCGCTGGAACCAGGCTCACAACTTCGTGACCATCGCCTCCAAGGAGAAGCAGATCGAACGGTTGAAGGAGGGGCTGGCGCCCCCGGAAAAGGACCCGGCCGCCATCCACTTTCATTTTCGGGGCGCGGAACCATCTGGCAACGAGATCATCGACGTCCGGGATCTGGGGGTGTCCTACGGCGATAAAAAGGTCTTTCAGCATGCCGACCTGCTCATCTGGAAGGGGCAGACGGTGTGCCTGGTGGGCGCCAACGGCTGTGGTAAGTCCACCTTTTTGAAGGTGCTGACGGGGCAGTTGATGCCGACGGAGGGTCACTTCCGCCTGGGTGCCGGGGTCAGGCTCGGCTACTTCCAGCAGAACACCGACAGCCTGACGCCGGAGTTCACCATCCTGCAGGAGATGCAGAACGCCTTCCCCCACGCACTGGAAGGGGAGCTGCGCAACTACCTGGGCGCGTTCCTGTTCCGGGGGGACGACATCTATAAGCGCATCTCGACCCTGTCCGGCGGGGAGCGGGCCCGGATAAAGCTGCTGCAGCTGGTATTGAGCGGCGCCAACGTGCTTCTGCTGGACGAGCCCACCAACCACTTCGACATCGCCAGCTGCGAGGTGCTGGAGCGGGCGTTGGAGGCTTTCGGCGGGACGATCCTGATCGTGACCCACGATCGATACCTGGTGGAGCGCATGGCGGATCGGGTGGTGCTGCTGGAGAAGGACGGCTTCGTGGAGCCGGAGGAGGACGAGGGCAGCGTCTTCGACCGCCTCATGGTGCGGCCCGTGCAGAAGCAGGAGAAGCCGGCGGCGGAGAATCGGAACAATTACTACCTTCGGCAGAAGGAGTATAAAGCGGCCCTGGCTGCCGCGAAACAGGAGATACTGAAGACGGAGCGGGCCATCGAGGACAACGAGAAGGCCCAGGCCGAAACCGAGGCAGCCATCGAGAAAGCGGAGGCAAGAGGGGCCTTCGAAGAGATGCAGCAGCTGTGCGTCGCTTTGGGGCAGCTTCAGGAGAAGGAGAGCCTTTTATACGAAGCGTTGGATGCAGCCGAGAATGAAAAAGCCAAATTGGAGAAGGAGGGCGAAGCATGAATTGGGGCGGATTTCCCGTTGCGTTTCGATTCCCTGTGACGGATTTTTCCATGGAGACCAAGCGGCGTTGCTGGGCCTGCGTGTTGCCGGCCCTCACCTATGCGGATCTCACCGATACGGCCCTGCAGGAGGCGGAGTCGGCGGAGCTGTTTGACCCAGAGCAGCTCATCTATATCGCCATCGTCGCACCCAAAAGCATTACGCCCAGCCGGAAAAACAGCCTCCGATGGCGGCAGGACGGGCGGCTCATGAGCTATCTGACCCTATATCAGCCGGCGGTCCAGGAAAACTTTTTGGAGCTGTATACCCACGCGAAGAAGCTGGCGGACATCGCCCCAGACCGTACCGTCGTGCCCCAGGAGGGCGGCGAAGGGATGCTCCCGGACCGCATCGAACAGCGGGCGCGGCGCCCCTTCGGTGCGCGAGCTCTGATCCTGCCTAAGGGCGAGCTGCCCTATACGGAGCGGGAGGCATTGTGCCGGAGCACCATGCGGGCCCTGTATGAGAAGGACGACAGCCTGTATCTTAAAATGCTACCGCTGAGCCCCGGGGGCGAGGGTGCGGTCTTCACGGCGACCGCCTTTCGGCATGGACGCCTGTTTATGGAGATGATCCCGGATGCGGGGGGGGAGAAGCGCCGCTGCCTCTTCGGCGTGCTGCCAGGGCGTCAGGTGCTGATCGACGGATTCACCGTGCCGAACATTGAGGATACGCTGAACGAAACGTATGGCTTTGGCAGGGCCATTCAAGTGGCGAAGGATAGGGGGTTTTCGGACATCCGTCTCTGCGCCAGAGGGCTGAAGGCCCCGGCCTCAGAGGCAAAGCCCATGGAGGATCTGGAGGAACTGTACCACCTATCCCGGGAACTGCCCCTGTATGACAGGGTGATCCTGACCGAATACGACGCCAAGGGACAGATACAAACGGAAACCATAGACATAGACAGGAGGGACGAAGCATGCGTATCGTCGATATTATCGAGAAGAAGCGGGACGGCGGAGAACTGAACCGGGAGGAGATCAAGGAGCTGATCTTGGGGTACGTGCAGGAGCAGGTCCCCGACTATCAGGTGGCTGCCTTTCTCATGGCGGTGGTGTTCCGCGGCATGACGGATCGGGAAACCGCCATCCTCACGGACGTGATGATGCACAGCGGGGACACGGTGGACCTGTCGCCCCTGCCTGGCATCAAGGTGGACAAGCACTCCACCGGCGGCGTCGGCGATACCACCACCCTGATCGTGGCGCCCCTGGTGGCTGCCTGCGGCGGCACGGTGGCCAAGATGTCCGGCCGCGGCCTCGGACATACGGGCGGCACCCTGGACAAGCTGGAATCCATCCCGGGCGTGAACATCGAGCAGCCGTTGGACCGGTTCATGGACATCGTGCGGAAGAACGGTCTCGCCGTCATCGGCCAGTCTGGGAACCTGGTCCCCGCAGACAAGAAGCTGTACGCCCTTCGGGACGTGACCGCCACCATCGGCAGCACGCCCCTCATCGCCTCCAGTGTCATGAGCAAGAAGCTGGCCGCCGGGGCGGATGCCATCGTCCTGGACGTGAAGGTGGGCTCCGGTGCCTTTATGCGCACGGTGGAGGACGCCAAAAGGCTGGCCTCCCTGATGGTGCGCATCGGCGCGCACCTGGGCCGCCGCTGCGAGGCCATCATCACGGATATGAACCAGCCCCTGGGGCTCGCCGTGGGCAACGCTCTGGAGGTCCAGGAGGCGGTGAACGTGCTCTCCGGCCTGGTCCCCGAGGACGAGCCCCTGGTGGAGGTGAGTTTGCTGCTGGGCGCCCACATGCTCATGCTCAGCAACATCGTTTCCACCGAGGAGGAGGGCAAGGAAAAGCTGCTGCAGGCCCTCCGCAGCGGCGCTGGGCTTATGAAGCTCCGCCGCATGATCGAAGCCATGGGCGGCGACCCTGCCTATATCGACGCGAATCGGATCAAGGAGCTGTGCCAGGTCCGTAAGCAGGTGAAGGTCTACCCCCTGCAGGATGGCTATCTTTCCGGCCTGGTGGCAGAGAAGATCGGCATCGCGTCCCAGATGCTGGGCGCGGGCCGAGCCAAGAAGGAGGATCGGATCGATCCGGCAGTAGGTCTCATCATGCACAAGCGGGTGGGCGACCCCGTGTCTGTGCAGGAGCCCTTCTGCACCCTGTATGTGAACGATGAAAGCCATCTGGAGGAGGCCATCGAACTGCTCCATGAGAGCATGACCATATCCACTGACAAGCCGGAGCCTGCGCCGCTGGTGTACGCCATCGTGAAGGAGTGAGCATGGACCATCCCTGTATCGTCATCGACGGCAACAGCCTGATGTATCGGGCGTTCTTCGCTCTGCAGACGCCCATGAACAGCCGGGACGGCACCCCCACAGGCGCTCTCCACGGGTTCTTGGGCATGCTGCTCAAGCTCATGGATCGAAAGCCCAGCCATATGGCGGTGGCCTTCGATGTCCATGGGCCCACCTTTCGGCACCTGAAATACGACGAATATAAAGCCGGCCGTCGGCCCACACCGGACGATCTCAGGACCCAGATGCCCATTTTGAAGGACATCCTGCGCCAGATGGGCATCGCCGTGGTGGAGTGCCCCTCCTACGAGGCGGACGACATCCTGGGGACCCTGTCCCGCCGGGCGGAGCAGGCCGGTCTTGACGTGCTGCTGGTCACCGGGGATCGGGACGCCCTGCAGCTCACCACGGACCACACCCACGTGCTGCTCACCAAGAAGGGCATCACGGACACGGTGGAGTACGACCCGCAGACCCTGAAGGAAGCCTATGGCCTGACCCCGGACCACATGCGGGATCTCAAGGCCCTCATGGGCGACGCCTCCGACAACATCCCCGGCGTGCCCGGCGTGGGGGAGAAGACCGCGCTGAAGCTCCTGGAAAGCTATGGGGATCTGAACGGAGTCTATGAGCACAAGGACGAGATCAAGGGAAAGCTGGGAGAACGGGTGCGGGAGAACGAAGCTTCCGCCCGCCTGAGCTACTGGCTGGGCACCATCACCACCGCGGCCCCCGTGGAGACGGATTTGAAGGACTGCCTGTTCTTCGAGGAAAAGCTCAACGGCGCTCGGGAGACCTTGGAGAAGCTGGGCCTCAGAAGCATCCTGTCCCGGCTGCCCGCGGCGGAGGAAAGAAAGCCCAAGGCGGACCCCGTCGCCTGCGAGACGGTGGAGCTGACCACCCTGGAGGCGGTGCGAGACATAGCGCACGCTCACCAGCAGGCGGACGCCCTGGCGCTGATCCTGTCCCCGGGGTTATCCTTCGCCTACGACGAGCAGAATGCCTATCAGTTCATCCTCGGCAACACGCTGTTCGACGAGCCGGTGACCCGCAAGGAGCTGCTGGAGGTCCTGTTCGAGAACCCGCCCCAGAGGGTGCTGACCTTCGACAAGAAAGCCCTGCTGCACGCCTGGCGGGAGGACGGCATCGCTCCGGCGCCCATCCCCTTCGACGCCATGATCGCCGACTATCTCCTCAACAGCAACCACCCCATCGAGAGCTTTCCTGCCCTCTGCTATGAACGTTTGAACAGCAAGACGCCGTCCGCGGGCCTGCTGTTCCCCCTGCGGGACGAGATGATGGCGGAGCTGGAAGAGAAGGGCATGGGCTTCCTCTACCATGAGGTGGAGATGCCCCTTGCCGACGTGCTCTTTTCCATGGAGAGCACGGGCTTTGCCTTGGACAAAGCGGTCCTGGCGGAGCTGCACGAAACGTTTTCCAAGCGCCAGTCGGAGCTGGCGGAGCAGATCTACGCGGCGGCAGGGGAGCGGTTCAACATCCTCTCCACCAAGCAGCTGGGGACCATCCTCTTTGAAAAGCTGGGTCTGCCGCCCCAGAAGAAGAACAAGACCGGCTACTCCACGGACAGCGACACCCTGGACGCCCTCAAGGACAGGCATCCCATCGTGCCGCTCATCACGGAGTACCGCTTCGTGGCCAAGGTGGACGCCACCTTCGTGGAGGGACTTTTGAAATCCATCGCCGCCGACGGTCGGGTCCATACAAGCTTCAAGCAGTGCGTCACCGCCACGGGCCGCATCTCCAGCGTGGAGCCGAATCTCCAAAACATCCCTGTGCGCACGGCGGAAGGCCGGGAGATCCGCAAGGCCTTCGTGGCCTCCCCGGGCAACGTGCTGGTGGGCGCGGATTACTCCCAGATCGAGCTCAGGCTCCTCGCCCACATCAGCGGGGACGAGAACCTGATCGACGCCTTCAACTCCGGCGCGGACATCCACCGGCGCACGGCGGCCGAGGTGTTCCACACTCCCTTCGAGGAGGTGACCAAGGAACAGCGTAGCGCCGCTAAGGCCGTGAACTTCGGCATCGTCTACGGCATCTCCGACTTCGGCCTGGCTCAGAATCTGGGCATCCCCGTGAAGACGGCAGGGGGCTACATCAAGCGGTATTTCGAGCGCTACCCCGGCGTGCAGGCGTATTTGAAGGAATGTGTGGCCCAGGCGAAGGAGAAGGGCTATGCCCAGACCATCTACGGCCGTCGCCGCCCCATGCCGGAGCTTAAAAGCAGCAACTACAACACCCGCAGCTTCGGCGAGCGGGTGGCCATGAACATGCCCATCCAAGGCAGCGCCGCGGACATCATCAAGATCGCCATGGTCCATGTGGACAGGGCCCTTCGAGAAGCGGGGCTCCAGGGGCGTTTGGTGCTGCAGATCCACGACGAGCTGATCGTGGACGCGCCGAAAGCGGAAGCCTCGACCATACAAACGCTGATGGAATCCTGCATGGAGCAGGTGGCGGACCTGAAGGTCAGGCTTATCGCCGAAGCGGCCACGGGCAGGAGTTGGTACGATACAAAATGAGCACCTACGCGCCCATCGGGCTCACGGGAGGCATCGCCTCCGGAAAATCCACCGTTGCCGACTTGTTCCGGGTCTGGGGCGCCTATGTGGCGGACGCGGACCTCATCTCCCGCCATGCGCTGGACCCCGACACGGACTGCTATGAAAGGACTGTCGCCGCCTTCGGGCGGGATATTCTGCACCCGGACGGGACCGTGGATCGAAAGAAGGTGGCTTCCATCGTCTTTGCCGATCCCCAGGCGCTGGCCATCCTGAACGGGATCATCCATCCCTATGTGCATGAGACCATCCATAAGGAGACTAAAAAGGCTTTTGATGAAGCGCCGGACCGGCTGATCGTCTGGGACGTGCCGCTGCTGTTTGAAACGGGTTATGACGCGGAAGTGGCCAGGACCGTGGTGGTCACGGCCCGCCAAAGCCTCCGCGTGCAGCGCATCGTGGACAGGGACGGCTCCACCAAGGCGGCCGCCCTGCGCCGCATCCGCGCCCAGATGCCGGATCGAGAGAAGGTCCGGCGGGCGGATTTGGTCATTCGCAACAATGGCTCCCTGGCGGAGCTGGAACGAAGAACGAGGGAAGTGTTCGATGAGCTCATGGAAACTATGGGTCGATGACCACAAGCTGATCTCAGCCCTGCTGGCGCTGGTCATGCTGGCCGCCCTGGCGGCGGGGTATTTTTTCTACGGCCGTCCGGCCCTGCTGCGCGCCAAGTACAAGCTGACGTATCGGGAGGAGATCCTCGCCTCGGCCAAGGAATTCAACCTCGACCCCGCTTTGGTGTGCGGCGTCATCTACACGGAGAGCGGCTTCCGTCCGGAGGCCAAGAGCAATGTGGGGGCCCTGGGCCTCATGCAGCTCATGCCCGCTACTGGCTTGGAGGAGGCGGAGCTATTGGAGATTGAAGGCGTCACAGCGCAGCGGCTGACGGAGCCGGCCCTGAACATCCGCCTGGGCTGCAATTATCTGCGCAAGCTTATGGACGAGTTCAACAACGAGAGCGTGGCTTTGGCTGCCTATAACGCCGGTCCCGGCCGGGTCCGGCAGTGGCTGAAGGAATACGGCACCAAGGAGGACGGGTCCATCCTCTACATCCCGTACCCGGAGACCAGCAAGTATGTGGGGCGGGTCCAGAGCGCCAGGGGCGTGTATGGACAGCTGTACCCAGAGCTGAAGCAGAGCGGAGAGAAGTGAAATGGAGTTTATTTTATCTGGTTTGATCCTGATCCTGGATCAAGGAACGAAACTATGGGCTGCTCGGGCCCTGAGCGCTGAACCTTTGGTGTTGATCCCGGGGGCGCTGGAGCTCACATATCTGGAGAATCGCGGCGCGGTATGGGGGCTCATGCAGGGCTGGCGGGTCGCGTTCCTCATTGCCACCTTCCTGTTCCTGGGCATCGTCATCTGGTTTTACGGCAAGAAGCGAAAGAGTATGTCCGTTTTGACCCGCATCATCCTGGCCCTTCTGTTTTCCGGCGCCATCGGGAATCTGATCGATCGGTTGTTCCTGGGGTATGTGCGGGACATGATCTACGTGAGCCTCATCCGCTTTCCCGTGTTCAACGTAGCGGACAGCGCCATCACCATCGCCGCAGCGCTGCTAGTGATCGAAACGCTTTTCATCAAGAGCAAGACCACCACATTCGACCTTTTGGAATCCTGCTTCCCCAAGAAGGAAAAGAAACCGAAAGATGGATAACGAGGAGCTGTTCATAGCGGAAAAGGAATACCGTCGGCTGGACCTGTGCCTGTCGGAGATGACAGACCTGTCTCGATCCAGGGCTCAGAGCCTGATCGAAGAGGGCCTGGTCCGGCTCAACGGCCGCCCCTGCCGTAGGAGCGACGGGGTCCGCGCGGGCGACACCATCCGATACACGGTACCGGAGGCCAAGCCCGTTGAGCTCGTTCCGGAGGACATCCCCCTGAACATCGTCTATGAGGACCAGGACATCTGCGTGGTGAACAAGCCCCGGGGCATGGTGGTCCATCCGGCGGTAGGGAATGAATCGGGGACGCTGGCGAACACCCTGCTGTTCCATTTCGGCGACCTTTCCTCCATCGGCGGGGAGATCCGGCCCGGCATCGTCCACCGGATAGACAAGATGACCAGCGGCCTGCTGGTGGTGGCGAAGAACGACCTCTCTCACGAGCGACTGGCCAAGCAGTTCGCCGACCATTCCGCGCACCGGAGCTACATCGCCCTGGTGGCGGGGAACATCAAAGAGGAGGAAGGGACGGTGGACGCGCCCATCGGCCGCCATCCCGCGGACCGCAAGCGCATGGCGGTGGTCCCGAACGGTCGCCGGGCTGTGACCCACTATCGGGTGCTGCATCGCTTTTCCAGCGTGACCGTCCTTGCCCTGGAGTTGGAGACGGGCCGGACCCATCAGATCCGCGTCCATATGGCCTATATCCATCACCCGGTGGTGGGGGACACGGTCTATTCGAACGGCAAGAACAGTCTGGGCATGGAGGGGCAGGCCCTTCACGGCTGGCGGCTGCAGCTGGTTCATCCCATCACCGGAGCACACATGTCGTTTACGGCACCGCTGCCGGAGGATATGCGGCATGCCCTGAAGCGGCTGGGCTATACGGGCGATTTTCCCCTACCCATGGAGGAAACCGAAAAATGAAACGATTGGCCTGTGTCTTGATCGCTTTGCTGCTTCTGATCGGTTGCGGTCAGAAGGTCATCTCCCCGGTCGCGGAAACGGTCGAAGCCGCCCATGCACCGGCGGAGACTGCGTTGCCGACTTCCATGCCGACCGCTGAACCGGCCACACCGGCACCGACGCAGACCCCGGTGCCGGTTCTGCCCACCTTTGCCCCGGCAAAGGCTGCGCAGGCGTGCTTTCCCGAAGAGCTTCTTTCGTTGGAGGGAGACCCCGTATGCTTCGACGTTCGATGCCTGTTGATGGAAGGCTTGACGAAGGGAGCCTTTCTCGAACGCTTCAAGGAGATCGTTCGGCATATCGACGCCTTGGATGAAAGCCTGCAGCAGCTCGCGGAGGAAGGCAGGACCCTGACATCGGAACGCAAGGAAAGGATCGCCGCCGCCCTGATGGAGCTGGTGGAAGATGATATGCTGTCGGCGCTCCTGGATGCCTATGCGAAGTGCCCTGGAGAGGGTGCGGAGCTGTCCGTTTCGGAGCTCACGGCTGCTGTGAAAAGATTCCTTCGTGATATGGAAGGGACGGAGGACAGGACGATCCCCTTCTTTGCCCTCGGCCCTGCGGCGGCAAGGGAGTATGTTTCCGTTTTGGCCCGGTACATGGGGGAGCCCATCCGCGTGGACGATGTGTTTGCCGCCCTGGAAGCGGCCGCGGAGACGGACGCTATCGCCCTCAGTGCCGCCCTGCAATCGGACCCGGAGGCCGCTCGAAAGAAGCATCCCATCTCCTTCGGGAGCCTTGAGCAGGATATGGCGTTCCTCGTCAACGCCACACAAACCCTTTGTCCGCTGCCCGACGGCGCCGCACTGCCTGCACTGTATGTACAGGAGGGGGTGGGAGAGCTGGACCTGTTGCAGCTGGCCGAGCACTTTTATCCCGGCAGAACCTTTCTCCAGATATATGCCGCCCATGCTCCCGAAGAGCAGCGGGCCCGCTGGGCCAATGCGCCCATGGGGTATCTCATGGGTCTTGCGATCCATAACGCCCAGACGATTATCCCGGACCTGGAAGAGTTCGGTCTGGACTATGTGCAGTATCGATGGTATGAGGAGATGCTGTATCAGGCGCTGACGGGCATCACGGCGCTGCAGATCCACTATTACGGATATACGAAAGCGGACATAGCCGACTATCTCAAAAGCTGGGGCGCGGAAGATTTTGCGGACTATCTCTATGAAAAGGCCATGGCCGATCCCTTTGACAGCGTCGTCACGATCAATGGCTATTCTCACTATCTGGAGATCTGTCAGGCGGCTTTGGACGCCGGCTGCGACAGCGAAGAGCGCTTTTTGCGGGACTATATGGCCGCCGGTCCCGCGCCCTTCGAGGCGCTGAAAGAATATATGGTCAGCCGGTATCAAAAACAAGGTTGACAAAGCCGCAGACCGGGAGTAAAATCAACGCAAATATGGGCTGTGAGAAAGAGGAGTACACCCGATTTCCTCTCAGAGAGGCGCCCGGTATGCTGCAAGGGCGCTGTGGAGAACCGGTGGAAGGTCGCTTTTTAGCCTTGTGGTGCGAAAGAAAAGTAGTGCCGCACGCAGACGCTGCGTTATGGCTATGAGGGAAACGGGGGAGACTCCGTTTAACAAAGGTGGTACCGCGAGCGCCCGCTTCGTCCTTTGACGAAGCGGGCTATTTGTTTTGAAGGAGAGTAGAAAGCATGAAAGAGATGCCGAAGACCTACGATCATCAGATCGTGGAAAGCAAATGGTACGAGAAATGGGAGAAGAACGGGTACTTCCACGCGGAGCCCAACCCCGAGAAGACGCCCTTCACCATTGTGATTCCGCCCCCCAACATCACGGGCAAGCTTCATATGGGGCATGCCCTGGACAACACCCTCCAGGACGCCATCGCTCGCTACAAGCGCATGTCCGGGTACGAGATGCTATGGCTCCCGGGGACCGACCACGCCTCCATCGCCACCGAGGTGAAGATCGTGGAAGCCCTGGCGGAGGAGGGTCTCACCAAGAAGGATATTGGCCGGGAGGGTTTTTTGAAGCGCGCCTGGCAATGGCGGGAAGAGTACGGCTCCACCATCGTGAAGCAGCTTCGGAAGATGGGCTCCTCCTGCGACTGGGAGCGGGAGCGGTTCACCATGGACGAGGGCTGCAACAAGGCCGTGGTCAAGGTGTTCAAATCCCTGTACGACAAGAAGCTCATCTATCGGGGTGATCGGATCATCAACTGGTGCCCCGACTGCAAGACCGCCCTGTCCGACGCCGAGGTGGAGTATGAGACCCAGCAGAGCCATCTCTGGCATATCCGCTACGACGCTCCCGACAAGTCCTATTCCATCACCGTGGCCACCACCCGACCCGAGACCATGCTGGGCGATACAGCCATCGCGGTGAACCCCGAGGACGAGCGGTATAAGGCCATCATCGGCAAGACGGTGATCCTGCCCCTGGTGAACCGGGAGATCCCCATCGTGGGCGACGAATACTGCGAGATGGAGTTCGGCACTGGCGCGGTGAAGATCACGCCCGCCCACGACCCCAACGACTTCGAGGTGGGCCAACGGCATAACCTGCCCATCCTGAAGGTGTTCGACGAAAAGGGCTACATCAACGAGAACGGCGGCCAATACTGCGGCCAGGAGCGCTTCGAGTGCCGGAAGAACATCGTGGCGGACCTTGAAAAGAGCGGGAACCTGGTGAAGATCGAGGACTACACCCACAACGTGGGCACCTGCTACCGCTGCCACACCACCATCGAGACCATCGTGTCCAAGCAGTGGTTCGTGGACATGAAGCCCCTCACGGAGCCTGCCCTGGAGGCCGTGCGCTCCGGCCAGGTGAAGTTTATCCCCGACCGCTTCTCCAAGCCCTACTTCAACTGGATGGAGAACATCCGCGACTGGTGTATCTCCCGTCAGCTCTGGTGGGGCCATCGGATCCCCGTGTACTACTGCGACGACTGCGGCGGCGTGTTCTGCGAGGAGGAAGCTCCCGAGAAGTGCCCCACCTGCGGTGGAAAGCTCCGGCAGGACGAGGACGTGCTGGACACATGGTTCTCCTCAGGCCTTTGGCCCTTCTCCACGCTGGGCTGGCCGGAGAAGACGGCGGAGCTCGATTACTTCTATCCCACCACCACGCTGGTGACCGGCTACGACATCATCACCTTCTGGGTGAGCCGCATGATTACCTTTGGCATGGAAGTAATGAAAAAGCCGCCCTTCGAGAACGTGTACATCCACGGCCTCGTGCGGGACAGCCTGGGCCGGAAGATGAGCAAGTCCCTGGGCAACGGCATCGACCCCCTGGAGATCATTGAAAAGTACGGTGCCGATCCCCTGCGCTTCTCCCTGGTCACCGGCAACTCCGCCGGCAACGACATGCGCTTCTACTGGGAGAAGGTGGAGTCGGCCCGGAACTTCTGCAACAAGGTGTACAATGCGGCCCGGTTCGTGCTCATGAACATCCCCGAGGACGCCCAACCCAACATCCGGGAGGAGCTGCTGGACACTGCCGACAAGTGGATTTTGTCCCGCCTCAACGAGATCACCCGGGAGGTGACGGACAACCTGGACGATTACGAGCTGAACCTGGCGGCGGAGAAGATCTACGACTTCATCTGGGCCGAGTTCTGCGACTGGTACATCGAGATGGCCAAGTCCGCCCTGTACGGCGAGGACGGTGCCCGGAAGGAGAATGTGGCGGCCGTGCTCATCCAGGTGCTGGGTACCTCCATGAAGCTGCTGCATCCCTTCATGCCCTTCATCACGGAGGAGCTCTATCAGCAGCTGCCCGGCCACGAGGAGACCATCATGCTCTCCGCCTGGCCCAAGGCCGCCGAGGGGAAGCTCTATGCGCAGGAATGCGCCACCATGGAAACCATCATGGACCTGGTGAAGAGCATCCGCAACATCCGGGCGGATCTCAAGGTGCCGCCCGCCCAGCGGATCGAGGCGCGCATCATCACCGCCGAGCCCAAGGCCCTGGAGGGGGCAGAGGGGTATCTCCTGAAGCTGGCGGGGGTGGAGAAGACCACCATCGGCTCAGAGCGGGGACAGGTCCTCAAGAGCGACGTGCACATCGTCACGGAGAAGGCGGAGGCCTTCATCCCTCTTGCCTCCCTGGTGGACCTCGACAAGGAGCGGGAGCGCATCGACAAGGAGATCGAACGGGTGAAGGGCGACATCGCCCGGGCCAACGGGAAGCTGGCCAACGCAAAATTCGTCTCCCGGGCGCCGGAAGCGGTGGTCAACGAGGAGCGCCGCAAGCTCCAGGCGGGGGAGGAGATGCTCCAAAAGCTGCAGGAGCGCCGGGAAGCCCTGGCTGAATAACATGAAAACAGCCTGCCTCCGCACCGATTTTTCAGTTGCGGAGGCAGTGCCCAGCGAGCGGATATTATTTTAAAAAAGTTATTGACATTTTCCGCTCGATGTTGTATATTTGTCAAGTCGCGAAAAGCAGCGTGGCGCTTTGCGGGGTGTGGCGCAGTCCGGTAGCGCACGTGCTTTGGGAGCATGGGGCCGGAGGTTCAAATCCTCTCACCCCGACCAGGTGTGGCCCCGTGGTCAAGCG
>CACWJZ010000003.1 GCA_902761365.1 uncultured Eubacteriales bacterium
GCCCGCTGACCCCAGAAAATCGAGCAGCACGTTGACAAACGCTTCCGTGCGCAACCCGCCACCGGCGGTCAGCTCTCCCAAAACATCCAGCGTGAAGGAGGCGCCGTCGCTATCCAACAGCCTTGCTTCGTAGAGCTGCGGACGGATGTTTTGGGGCACCATGGCCCCGCTCTTCGTCCGCTTCTGTACCATAAGTTCTTCGCTTTGCAGCAGCTTGTCGAGGGCGCTGCTCACCTCCGCTGCCGTACAGGCCTTCTCAGGCCGCACCCACAGGGTGTACCGGGCGGCAGCGAGATGCCCGGTCAGGGTGCTGAGATTTTCCGGCGCTTCCATGGTATGGGACACGGCCATGCCCTCGGGCAGCACCTCATTGAGACGCGCCTCGAAATCGGCGGGGGTGATGTCCCCCTCGAGGCGCACGTCGAACCACTCCCGCTCGCTCTCGAACCCCGTGGACAGGGCTCCGGCAAAGGCCATGAGGGGGTGGGGGTTGAAGCCCTGGGAGTAGAGAAGGGGCATGTCCGCCCGGCGGAGCGAGCGCTGGAGCGTCCGCTGCATGTCCAGGTGGCTGAGATACGCCGCCCGGCCCGTTTCATGCAAAGCAGCGATAATCCGCATAGGCCCTCCCAAAGCATCCGTTGCAGCCCTGGCGGCAATCCTTGGTGGTCTGGGCCGCCATGGCCTTTTCATACTCCCGCTTCAAATAGTCCTCCGTGACCACCACGTCCACGTGGCTCCAGGGCAGGGGCTCGTCCAACGCCCGCTGCCGATGAGCGTACTCCGCCACCGTGAGGCCGCATTCCGTGAACGCCTCCTGCCAGGCGTCGGGCTTGAAATGCTCGCTCCAGGAGTCGAAGCGGCAGCCCTTCTCGTGGGCCTTCAGGAGCACGTCGCCCAGCCGCCGATCCCCCCGGGAGAAGGCGGCCTCCAGCACGGACAGGAAGCTGGGATGGTAGTGGAGCTCCCCGCCCCGGACGCCCTTCATGGCGCCCACCAGCAGCCGCTGCTTCCGCCGGATCTCCTCGGGCTCGTCCTGGGCGCACCACTCGAAGGCGGTGTGGGGCTTGGGGACGAAGGTGGACACGCTGACCGTGAGCCTGAGGCCCTTGCCCCGCTTCTCCTTGGGCATGCTGTAAAACTGGCGGGACACCTTCCTGGCCAGCTCCGCGATGCCCAGCACGTCCTCGTCCGTCTCCGTGGGGAGGCCGATCATGAAGTAGAGCTTCACCCCGGTCCAGCCGGACTCGAAGGCGTCGGCGCAGGCCCGCAAAAGGTCCTCCTCGGTCACGTTCTTGTTGATCACGTCCCGCATGCGCTGGGTCCCCGCCTCGGGCGCGAAGGTCAATCCCGCCTTGCGGACGGACTGCATCTTGTCGAGCTCGTCCTTAAGAAGGGAGTCGATCCGCAAACTGGGCAGGGCCACGGACACCCGCTTCCTCTCCATGCGGTCCATGATCTCGGGCAGCAGGTCGTGGAGCCGGGAGTAGTCGCCGGTGGACAGGCTCAAGAGCGAGATCTCATCGTATCCCGTGCAGCCCACCAGCTGCTCCGCCTGTCGCAACAAGGTCTTCTCGGACCGCTCCCGCACGGGCCGGTAGATGTACCCGGCCTGGCAGAACCGGCAGCCCCGGGTGCAGCCCCGCATGACCTCCAACGCCACCCGGTCGTGGACGATCTGCCCCACGAAGGGCGCGGCGTCCAGATTTCGGAGGATGCGCCTCGTCACCTTCTCGGGGGCCTTGTCGGTGAGTCGATGCAGGGCTTTGAAGCCGTTCTCGTCGTACTCCGCCTCGTAGAAGCTGGGCACGTAGACCCCGGGGATGGCGGCCAACCGCTCCAGCAGCTGACGCTTGCTTTCCCCCGCGGCCCGGGAAGCCCGATAGGCGTTCACCAACTCCGGCTCCGCCTCCTCCCCGTCGCCGATGACGATGGCGTCGAAGAAGGGGGCGATGGGCTCCGGATTCACGGCGCAGGGGCCGCCCGCCACGATGAGGGGGCAGCCTTCCTCCCTGTCCCGGCTCAAAAAGGGGATGTTCGAGAGCTCCAGCATGGTCAGGATGTTGCTGTAGCACATCTCGTACAGCAGGGAAAAGCCCACGATGTCGAAGCTCTTGAGGGGGCTCCGGGTCTCCAGGGTGAACAGTGCCTCCCCCGTCTCCCGCAGGGCCTGCTCCATGTCCGACCAGGGGGCGAAGCACCGCTCGCAGCGCACCCCGTCCATACCGTTCAGCACATGGTAGAGGATGCGGGACCCCAGGTGGGACATGCCGATCTCGTACACGTCAGGGAAGCACAGGGCAAAGCGAAGATCCGCCTGGGCCTTCACCTGCATGTTGTATTCACCGCCGATGTACCGGGCGGGCTTCTCCACCCGGGAGAGGATGAGATCGAACACTTCGTCAGTCATGGGTCACGTCTTGCTTTCCTGCCTGTATTTTTGCCCGTTTTCCCGCGTTTTTTAGACTCACGCATACAAAAACGCAGTTTACAACGTCCATACTATACCACATCCTCCTTCCCCGGTCAAACAGAAAAAACGAGCTCCCGCAAGGTAATATTTTCCCCTCGCCGCAACAGCCCCTGGAGCAGGGCCCCTTCGTCCAGGGTGCCGATCATCCTCCCCTCCCCATCCACCACGCGGATGAGGGTGTACCGGCCCCGGCGCAGGGCCCGCAAAGCCTCCCCCGCGGTCCGATCCCCCAGGAGCGCCGCCTCCCGGACCTCCACGGGCCGCCCCGCCCGCAGGGAGGCTTGCCGGTCGATCAGCTCCTCTAAGGCCCGGTCCTCCCCCCAGATGGCCCGAATACCGGAAAACAGCAGGAAGCCCGCGAAGAGCAGGGCGCTCTCACTGCCGACGCCGAGGAAAGCCCCGTAGACCCCCAGAGCCAGGAGCGCCCCGCCCAGCAGAAGGCCCGTCCAAGCCGTACACCGCCGGGCCCGCCTCGCCCCCAGGGGCCGGGCCAGCAGGGCGGAAAGGGCCCGCCCTCCGTCCAACGGCTCCGCGGGCAGCAGGTTCACCGCACTCAGGGTCAGGTTCATGAGGAAGAAGGGCTCCATGACCCCGCCCGTCTGGGGGACGAGCCGCAACAGCAGCAGGCTCATGCCCGCCGCCGCCAGGCCGCAGAGGGGGCCCGCCAGGGTCACGGGCAAGCTCCCCCGGCCACCGGTCCCCCCCTCCACGCTGAGGGCCGCCCCGAAGGGCCACAGCTCCAGGGACCGGACCCGATGCCCCAGGCCCCGGGCGGTGAGCAGATGCCCCAGCTCGTGCAGCAGCAGGGCCAGCAGGCCCAGGCCCACCCGCCGGGGGCCTTCGGCCACCGTCAAAAAAAGGACGGCGGGGAGCACCGTCCAGTGGGCCCATATTTCCGTCTCGCCCAGGAGCAGCAGCCGCTTCATGCCTGTTTCTGCACCGTCAACGACACGTAGGCCCGGGGGTCCTGGGGCGCGCCCTTCTCCGACACGGAAAGATACACCCGCCGCCCCACGGGCACCGTGCCCAGCAGCTGGCCCGCGGCCACGGGCTGCCCGGCTTTCACGCTGACCTCCTCGAGGCCGTAGTACACCGCGTCGATGTCCCCGGCGGAGCGGACGCGCACGTATTTGCCCCAGTCCTCGTCCTCGCCCAGGTTGAAGACCTGGCCCCCGCAGCAGCAGCTCACCTGGGTGTTCAGGGCCGAGAAGCCCACCACGCTGTCCTCCCGGAGCAGGCTTATCTCATCGGACTGGACCGGCGGCGCCCACTTCACCCGCTGCACGTCCGCGTTCTGGGCCGGGGCCGCCGTGGCCGCCCCCCTGGTCTCCACAAAGTACAGGGCCCCTAAATTCTCCTCCCGGGCCGTGGGCTGGGGCTGCGCCTCCGCCGCGAAGACCTGCCGCTGCCGGTCGGTCCCTGTGCCGCCCAGCTCCAACACCAGAGCGACGAGCAGCACGCCCAGGCATAGGCTGATCTTGGCCATCATGCTGCCCGCGCGCACCGCCACCTTCTCCCCCGGCTCCTGCACCGTGAACCGGCCGCAGGGCCCCGCGTTCCGCTGCCGCTCGGTCACCTTCATCTCACTAAAATCCATGGTCGCCTCCTGATCGCGTTTTGTTCCAAAATACGCGCAGAGAGGACAGGATATGACGAAAACGGGCTGTCTCAATTACGAAGCATGTTTTCTGTTCTATCCTGTCATCCCGACCGAGGGAGCTATGCAATAAAAAAAGCATACCCAAAGACTTAGCGACCGAGCGGAGGGACCTCTGAGCGGTGCTGGATGTGGCGAGATACTTATCCCAGCCACAAGTTTTTGCGTTCAGAGATCCCTCCGCTCGGTCGCTCATGCCGCTATTTGGGCATGTTTCTTACGTTTTCGCTTCCTCGGTCGGGATGACAAGTGTGTTTGCTGAAAACCCAGACTTATGTTAATCAGTGGAACTCCGGCAGCATCCGGGCCGCCAGTTTCTCGATCTTCCCGGAGCGGATGAGCTCGTTCATGGCGGTGACATCCACCCGAAGCTCGTGGTCGTCCTCGCAGAAGGGGACCACCTGACGGACCAGGTCATAGATCTCCCTGTGGACCGGGGAGAGCCGGTCGGAGATGCCGCGAAGGTCGATGCCCTGGACCGCGGCCATGAGCTCGAAGGCCAGGACGGAGTAGAGGTTCTTCACAATGGTCCGGCACTTGCGGGCCGCGGTGGTGCCCATGCTCACGTGGTCCTCCTGGTTGGCGGAGGAAGGGATGCTGTCCACGGAAGCGGGGTGGGCGTGGACCTTGTTTTCGGAGACGATGGACGCCGCCGAATACTGGCAGATCATATAGCCGGAGTTGAGGCCGCCGTGGGGGGTCAAGAAGGCGGGCAGGCCGTTACTAAGGGTGGGATTCACCATGCGTTCGAGGCGCCGCTCGGAGATGGAGCAGAGCTCCGCCGCCGCGATGCCCAGGAAGTCCATGACCAACGCCACAGGCTCCCCATGGAAGTTGCCGCCGGAGATGACGCTCTCGTCCTCGGGGAACAGGATGGGGTTGTCGGTGACGGAGTTCATCTCGATCTCCAGGACGCTCCTGACGTAAGCGATGGAATCCCGGACGGCCCCGTGGACCTGAGGGATGCAGCGGATGGCGTAGGCGTCCTGGACCCGCAGGTCCTTCGATGCCTCCGCCGTGGGGCTGTTCTCAAGGAGCAGCCGGATGTTCTTCGCCACCAGGCTCTGGCCCCGCTGGGGCCGGAGGGCGTGGATGCGCGGATCGAAGGCGGAGGTGAGGGCGGTGAGGGCCTCCATGGTCATGGAGGCGGTGATGTCGGCGAGCTTCGCCCCCCGGTCCAGGTCGTACCACACCAGAGAGCCGATGGCGGTCATGCACTGGGTACCGTTGATGAGGGCCAGGCCCTCCTTGGCCAAAAGGTGATAGGTGGGGATGCCGGCCCTACGCATGGCCTCGGCCCCGGGCAGCCGCTCCCCCTCATACCAGGCTTCGCCCCGGCCGATGAGCACCAGAGCCATGTGAGCAAGGGGCGCCAAATCGCCGGAGGCTCCCAAGGACCCCTGCCGGGGCACCACGGGCGTCACGTCCTTGTTGAGCATGGCGATGAGGCACTCGATCAGCTCCCGCCGGATGCCGGAGTTGCCTCTCACCAGGGCATTGGCCCTGAGGAGCATCATGGCCCGGACGATCTCCCGGCCGAAGGGCGTGCCTGTGGCCACGCAGTGGCTCAAGATCAGGTTCTCCTGAAGCTGGGCGCTCTGTTCGTGGCCCACGTTCACCTTGGAGAATTCACCGAAGCCTGTGGAGATGCCGTAGACCCGCCGGTCCTCCGAAACGATCCGATCCACCAGGGCTCGGGCCCGATCGATGGCCGCATAGCAGCTTTCGCTGAGCCGCACCGGGGCGTTATAGCGAGCCACCGAAACCACCTTTTCGATGGTCAGGCTCTCTCCATCCAGAATGACCGGGGCAAGGGAACGGTCCGCATCCATAGCCAAAGATACCTCCGCAACGATAGTTTTCTCTATGGATCATAGTACCATTCCTGCGGAGGCAAGTCAATTTGTCGGAAAGAATATACACTTTACATAAGGGGGCCGTTTTTTCTCTCTGCGCCTCCGGCACACAGGGCGCAGCCCTGCAGAGAGAGAGTCTTTGTCCTCGTCTTTGTCTTTTTCTTTGTCCTTGTCTTTTTCTTTGTCCTTGTCTTTGTCTTCTGTAGGTATCTATGCGTTTCTACAAGGCTTCTATCAGAGATCAGAGCCGATCGAAGACGGCCATCTTCACGCCCGTGTCCTGGCAGAGGATGGCGTCGGACTCCTTACGGAGGCGGTGGAACACGTAGAAGTCCCCCGCCGCGCCAGAAAGGTTGAAGAGCTGCCAGACGTAGGGCACCCACCGCCAATTCACGGGAAGCAGGAACAGAAGGAGCAGGAAAAATACGCCCCAGAACACCACGGGCGCCGCGGCGATGATGAGGTAGTCCCGCTTGTTGAAATAGCAATCGCTCCCGGCGTAGGCATAGACCAGGGTAAAGCCGTAGTTGGCCTTTTTGCCGGAGAAGCGGCGGATGCACACCCCGTGGACCAGCTCGTGGAGGGGGATGTAGGCGATCATGCCCAGGACCATGGCGAGCGTCTGCCGGGGCAGGCCCTCGAAGTGCAGCTCCATAAATCCGTACCACATAAGCTGGAAGAACACCGCCAGCAGCAGGAGCATGATGGCGATGCTGAGGCCGTTGACGATCCAGAACTGCTTCTTATTGTCCTTCAGATCGATGAGATACTTTTGCCCGTAGCCCTCGGGCAGCGTCCAGGTGGATTTCATAGTCGTCTCCTTATATGCGCTTGAGGATTTCCAACCCCAGATGGAGCTTGCCCAGGTGGTGGTTGGCGCTCTTGAGGCCTGACGCCTCGTAGCCGCTTTCGTCCAGCACGTCCCCGGCCTCCAGGAAATCGTAGAGGGTGAGGCCGTAGAAGTCGCAGAGGGCCTCCACCCCGGCGAGCTCCATCTCCACGGCGAGGCAGCCCTCGGCTCTGCGCCGCTGAACCAGGCCCACGGTTTCCCGGAGCATGGAGTCCGTGGTCCACACCCGGCCCTGGACGTAGGGCGCGCCCAGCTCGTCGAAGATGGCGGCCAGCCGGTCCGCCGTTTTGATCTTTATATAGTCGGCGGCGGGGGCGTAATAGTAGGAGGCGCCCTCCCCCCGATAGGCTTCGGTGGGGACGATGTACCGGCCCCGGGTCCTCTCCCCGTCCAGGCTCCCGCAGGAGCCGAACATGAGGAACCTGGCGGCGCCGGTCTGCCAGTGGGCCTCGTAGCAGGAGCCGGAGGCGACGGCGGAGCCGATGGCGGACAGGTAGAAGGCCACGGGCTCGTCCGCCGGCCGGAAGCGATAGATGTTCACGTCGCCGGCGCAGGAGCCCAGCCGGCCGATGACGGCGCAGTCGTAGTGGCTGAGCAGGTACTCGTGGATCTCCTTGGAAAAGAGGATCAGGCACTTGTCCACCAGGTGCTTTTGGGGCCCATAGAAGGCCTCCAGCTGCACCACCGGCTCCGTCCTGTCGTCGTAGTCGTGTATGATCATGCCCTTTCCCTCCATTCGACCTGTTAGAAGATTTATACCACGGAACAGCGCCGTGCGCAAGCCGTTGTGTTCAGAGATCCTTTCGCTCGGTCGCTCATGCCGTATATGGGGATCGTTTCTCCCGTGTTCGCTTCCTCGGTCAGGATGACGCAGGGGGAGACGGGAAAGCCTGACAAGCCCCTTTTTGGCTGAAAGGGCTGGACAAAGGCGGCGGAGCGGCGTATACTGTAAGCAAGCGTTATCTTTACGTAAAAATAACGGAAGGGAGGACGACCATGGGAAGCGAGAAACGAGCCCGCCGGGCGCTGCTCATCCTGGGCCTGGTGCTCCTATTCCTGTTCCTCCTCTCCTTCTCCCTGGGCCGATACGGGGTGCCGCCCCTCACCGTGGTGAAGATACTGGCCGCCCGGTTCGTGGAGCTGTTCGCGGGAAAGGGGGCCCTGCAGAGGACCTGGACGGAGCAGATGGAGATCGCCGTGGTGAACATCCGCCTGCCCCGGATCGTCATGGCCTGCCTGGTGGGCTGCGCCCTCTCCGCGGCGGGGGCCGCCTTTCAGGGGGTGTTCCACAACCCCATGGCCTCCCCGGACATCCTGGGGGCCTCCAGCGGGGCCGCCTTCGGGGCCGCCCTGGCCATATTGCTGGGGGCGTCCGCCCGGGGGATAACCCTGTCCGCCTTCGGCTTCGGCATCATCACTGTGGGCCTCGTGATGCTCGTCGCCCGGCGGGCGCCGGGGGCCCGGCTCATCAACCTCATTTTAGCGGGCATCATGCTCTCCTCCCTCTTTAGCGCCGGCACCTCCTATATCAAGCTGGTGGCCGACCCCAGCAACCAGCTGCCTCAGATCACCTACTGGCTCATGGGTTCCCTGTCCGGCACCCGGCTCGGGGACATTCCCCTGGCCTTTTTGCCCATGGCGGTGGGCCTCGTGCCCCTGTTTTTGCTCCGCTGGCAGCTGAATCTGCTGAGCCTGGGCGAAAGCGAAGCCAAGGCCCTGGGCGTGAACACGGGCCGGGTGCGGCTCATCCTGCTCCTTTCCGCCACCCTCGTCACCGCCGCCAGCGTGTCCTTCTCGGGCATGATCGGCTGGGTGGGCCTGGTGGTGCCCCACCTGTGCCGAAAGGTTTTGGGGAGCGATCACAGGTATCTCATGCCCGGGAGCTTCCTCTGCGGGGCCGCCTTTCTGCTGCTGGTGGACGACGTGTCCCGGAACCTCCTGCCCGTGGAGATCCCCATCGGCATCTTGACCGCCCTGGTGGGCGCGCCCTTCTTCCTCTATCTTATCACCCGGAAGGAGGAAAAGCTGTGAGTCTGACCGTCGAAAATCTGAGCTTCAGCTACGGCAGGCACGCCGTGCTCCAGGGGGTCTCCTTCGCCGCCCAGGCCGGGGAGCTGCTGGCCATTTTGGGCCCCAACGGCGTGGGCAAGACCACCCTCTTCAAGTGCGTCATGGGCCTTGCGCGTCGGTACACGGGCACCATCCGCGCCGACGGCGTGGACCTGGCCGCCCTCAGTCCCCGGGAACGGGCCCATCGGGTGGCCGCCATCCCCCAGGCCCATCCCCTGTCCTTCCGGTACAGCGCCTTCGATATGGTCCTCATGGGCACCAGCCACGGCCTCTCGCCCTTCGCCGTCCCCGGGGAGAGGGAGAAGACGGCCGCACGAGACGCCATGGCGCGGGTGAACATCGCCCCTCTTGCGGACCGGCCCTTCGACCACCTGTCCGGCGGCGAGCAGCAGCTGGTGTTCATCGCCCGGGCCCTGTGCCAGCAGGCGAAGATCCTGCTGATGGACGAGCCCACGGCCAGCCTGGACTACGGGAACCGGCTCCTGGTGCTGGGCGTCGCCCGGGACCTCAGCCGGGCCGGGTACACGGTCCTTTTGTCCACCCATGACCCCCAGCACGCCCTGTGGTACGCGGATCGGGCCCTGGCGCTGCACGAAGGAAAGGTGTTGGCCCAAGGCGCGACCCGGGAGGTGGTCGTTCCTGACGTGCTGCAGCAACTCTACGGGCGGCCATTCGCTCTCCTGGAGACGGAGCAGGGCCCGGTGCTGGTGCCGAAGGAGGGGAACTGATGTTCACCTGGACGGAGGAAAGCGCCGCCTTCTGGGCGGACAGCGCCGCATACACGAAAAGTTACGACCTTTTGGCGGAGAAGGCGGCGGCCCACCTGACCTCCGGCTGTACCCTCTTTGAGGGCGGCTGCGGCCTGGGGCATCTGTCGTTGGCCCTGGCGAAGCGGGGCTATGCCGTCACCGCCATGGACCTCTCCCCCCTGCCCCTGTGGTATCTCCGGGAGAGCGCGGAACGGGAGGTTGTATCGCTGACCGTTCGGCAGGGGGACGCCTTTGCCCTGCCCCCAGCGGCGGTCTGGGACAGCGCCGTGTTCTGTTTCTTCGGCGGGGTCGATGAGATCCTCCGTTGGGCTCAGCTCCACTGCCGGGACAGGCTTATTGTATTCAAAAAGAACTGGAGCACCCACCGCTTCACCCGAGATTCGGCGGCCATCCGCAAGTTCACCTATCCGCTGACGGTGGCGGCGCTCCGTCGCCGGGGCGTGCCCTTTTCCACCGAGGTCTTCGATGCGGACATGGGCCAGCCCTTCCGGAGCCTTTCGGACGCGGTCCGCTTCTTCCGGCTCTACGACCCCGCAGGGGCCATGACCGAAGGGGAGGTCCGCGCCCGGCTCACCGAGACCGGGGACGCCGTCTTCCCCTACTACCTGAGCGCCATCCGGCCCGTGGGCATGATCGTCATCCGGGCCGAGGACATACATCAGCTGCCTATCCTGAAGGAGGAAACCTGACATGAAGAAAACCCTTTCCCTGCTGCTAATACTGCTGATGCTCTGCTGCCTGTGCCCGGCGGCCCTGGCCGAGGCCCCCGCCACCCGGACCTTCACCGACTCGGTGGGCCGGACGGTGGAGCTTCCGGTGGACCTCGGCAAGGTGGCCGTCAGCGGGCCCCTGGCACAGATCGTCCTCTTCGCCCTGTGCCCCGACAAGCTGGCGGGCATCGCCAGCGCCTGGGACAAAACGGCGGAGCAATACCTCAAAACCGAATACTATGATCTGCCCGTCCTGGGCCAGCTCTACGGCGGCAAGGGCGAGCTGAATTTAGAGACCCTGCTCGCCAGCGGGGCTCAGGCGGTCATCGACGTGGGCGAGCCCAAGAAGACCATCGTGGAGGACCTGGACGCCCTGCAGGCGCAGACCGGCATCCCCTTCGTCCACATCACCGCCACCACCTCCGGGATGGGCGACGCCTACAGAAAGCTGGGCGAGCTGCTTAACATGCCCCAGGAAGCGGAGGCCCTGGCCGCCTACTGCGATAGGGTCTACGCCCGGACGGTGGAGATCGCCGCGTCCGTGGAGAAGAGGAACCTGCTGTACATCACCGGGGACCAGGGCCTGAACGTCATCGCCCGGGGGAGCTACCACGGGGAGATCATCGACCTTTTATGCAACAACCTGGCCGTGGTGGAGAGCCCGTCCAGCAAGGGCACGGGCAACGAGGTGGACATGGAGCAGATCTTGCTTTGGAATCCGGACGTGATCCTCTTCGCCCCCGGCAGCATCTATGCCGACGTAGCGGACCGCCCCGAGTGGCAGGCCATCACCGCCATCCAAACCGGCGAATTCTATGAGGTGCCCTTCGGTCCCTACAACTGGATGGGCTTCCCGCCCTCGGTCCAGCGGTACCTGGGCATGATGTGGATGGCGCAGCTCCTGTACCCCGATGTGGCTCAGTACGACCTCTACGGGGCGGTGCTGGAATACTTCCAGCTGTTCTACCACTGCGGCATCACCTTCGAGCAGTACGACGCCCTCATGGCCAACTCCATCTGGGCCCAGATGGGCGGCGTGGCCCCCGCGGCCTGAAGCCATGGCAGAGAAGCGCCACATCCTCCTATCCGGCGAGCGGGGCGTGGGCAAGAGCACGCTGATCGAACGGCTGCTGTCCGCCTCGACCCTGCCCCGCTATGGGTTCATCACCAAGATGCGCCCCGCCGGACCGGACGGGTTCCACCCCGTCTATATCCACCCCGCCGGGCAGCCCCCCCACGAGCGGGTCTATGCGGATGCCAACTGCATCGGCACCTGCGACAGGCGGACCCACCGGCCCAACCTGGACGCCTTCAACACCCTGGGGGTGCAGTATATCCGGGAAGCCCGGCCCGGCGGCATCCTCATCATGGACGAGCTGGGGTTCTTTG
The DNA here is from genome assembly GCA_902761365.1 of uncultured Eubacteriales bacterium. GTDB lineage: Bacteria > Bacillota > Clostridia > Christensenellales > CAG-138 > RUG472. The sequence goes on from CACWJZ010000003.1 coordinate 11,773, forward strand.
AATCGAAAGCGGATCGGTTCACCGCCGCGGTCCTGGAGGCGCTGGCGGGGGACATCCCCGTGCTCGCCGCCGTGAAGAGCCGCACGGACGTGCCCTTTCTAAATGCGGTCCGGGCCGCGCCTAAGGCGGAGGTGTTTTCCATCACCCCCGAGAACCGGGACGAGCTCTATCGGCTGCTTTTGCCTCGAATGGAAGCGCTGTAATCATATATCCCACAACCCAAGCGGGACTGTCTTGCGCGGCGGTCCCGCTCATGCTATACTGCCGCCATGGAACGAACGTCGAAGCAAAACTTGCCCTCCCTGTGGACCAGGGACTTCACCATCATCACCATCGGCAGCGTCATCTCCATGTTCGGCAATGCCCTGGCGGGCTTTGCCATCAGCGTATTCGTGCTGGACTACACCGACAAGCCCTTCTACTATGCGGTGTTCGTGTTCCTCTACACCCTGCCCCAGCTGACGGCACCGCTCATCGCCGGACCCCTCATGGATCGGTTCAGCCGCCGCAGGACTATCTACAGTCTGGACTTTCTCTCGGCGGGGCTGTACCTGCTGATTGCCCTCATTCTATATCTTGGGGAGCTGCCCTTCTGGCTGCTGGCGATGCTGACCCTCGTCATCGGCACGGTGAACAGCACCTATCAGGTGGCCTATCAAAGCTTCTATCCCCTGCTCATCAGCGAGGGCAACTTCTCCCGGGCCTATTCCATCTCCGGCACGCTGGAAACCTTCAGCGCCGTCATGGTTCCCGTCAGTTTGTTCCTCTACAAGCGCTTCGGCCTGATGCCCCTGCTGGTGGGGAACGGGCTGTGCTTCCTGGCGGCAGCCCTGTGTGAAATGCGCATCTCCGATGTGGAGAAGGAGAAGGGCCTGGGCATCGAGGGTGCCTACTCCCTGTCCGCCTATTGGGCCGACGCCAAGGAGGGCGTGCGGTATCTGTGGGGGGAGCGGGGTTTGTGCCTCATCGCCCTCTACTTCATATTCTCAGCCTTTGCGGGCGGCGCCGAGGGCGTCATCGTGCTGCCCTACTTCAAGGGCGCCTTTGAAAACGGGGAATGGATCTATATGACCGTCATGGTCTTCTCGGTCCTGGGCCGGGCTATGGGTGGGCTGCTGCAATACCGAATCAAATACCCCGCCGCCATCAAGTATGCTCTGGCCCTGGGGATCTACTGCACCATCAACGTGCTGGAAGGCGGCTACCTGTTTTTGCCCCTGAACGGCATGCGGATCTGCTGCTTCCTCATCGGCATTTTGGGCGTCACCTCCTACACCATCCGCTCCTCCGCCACCCAGTCCTATGTGCCCCACGAAAAGAAGGGCCGGTTCAACGGGGCCTTTCTCATGCTGACCACCACCGGCTCCCTGCTGGGTGAAGCGCTGGCGGGGGCATGCACCGCGTTTATGCCCATGCGTACAATCCTGGCTGTCTTCATGGGGGTCACCCTCCTGGCCGGGATCGTCATCATCGGCGGCGGGAAGCGGCATGTAAAGCCTTTGTATAATAGAGAAGCTTGATTTTTCGCCGCTTTTTCTTTTCAGTGAAAAGAAAAAGCGGCGGAAAAAGAAAAGCTTAAGAAGAATTATTGTAATTCTCGCTTAAGCTTTTTATCTTCTTAAAGTTCTTTGGCTGCACCTTTCTTTCAAGAAAGGGTGCGAAGCTGAGCGCTGCCTGTGGCAGATACAGCGAGGCACAGCACGGGCAAAACAACGAGAAACCAAACAAAGTGCAGGTTTCGACTATGTTTTGCACCCGGTCAGTGCTTTATTTGATTCCTTTCAAAAAATCCTCCACTTCCCTTCTGATCGGTATGGAAGGCGCGGCGCCTTGCTTTTGGACGGCCAGGGCCGAGGCCGCGGACGCGAGGCGCAGGGCGTCGGCATAGGGAAGGTTTTCGGCCAGGGCGGCGGCGTAGTAACCCAGGAAGCAGTCCCCGGCGGCGGTGGTGTCCACGGCCTTGACCGGGAAGGCGGGCTGGAAGAGGCGCTCCGACCCGGTCCAGAGGGTCGCGCCCCGGCTGCCCTGGGTCAGTAAAATCTTTTGGCGGGGGTACGCGGCCCGCAGGGCGTCCATGTCCCCACCGAGGGCCCGGCCCTCGCCCTCGTTGACGATCAGCGTGTCGAGCAGGTGCAGCGGCAGCTCCTTCACCGCCGCCTCCATGGGCGCGGGGTTGAAGAGGACGCGCAAGCCCTTCTCCGCGGCTCGGCGGATGATGGCGTCCAGGCCATTGATCTCGTTCTGCAGCAGCAGGATGTCGCCCGCGTCCACCTTGGCGAGGGCAGCCTCCACGGTCTCGGGGCTCACGGCCCGGTTCGCCCCGCCCAGGATGATGATGGAGTTCTCCCCCTGGGGATTGACCTCGATGATGGCGTGGCCCGTGGGCACGTCCACCCGGCTGACCGCCGACACGTCCGCCCCGGCGTCCCGCAAAAGGTCCAGGAGCATGTCCCCGTCCGCGCCCACCGCGCCGCCGTGGAAGACCTGCGCCCCGGCCCGGGCCGCGGCCACGGTCTGGTTGAGGCCCTTGCCGCCGGCGAACACGTCCCGGCGCGTTGCCAGCAGGGTCTCCCCCGCCGCCACGAAATGGGGCACCGCGTACACATAGTCCAGGTTCAGCGAACCGATGTTCAAGATCTTCGCCATAGCGTCCTCCTGTAAAACGTCTTATAAGCACTCTGTCCGGCTATAAACCCTTTCTCATCGCCACGGGCCAGGCAAAGCGCGGTGTAGCCGCGCGCACTCAACCAGCGCAGGAAGAACGCGCGGCTTCTATTATGTGAGATTCAGCGACATGCGCGGTGAATCTCACTCCTCGCAGGGCCCGCCGCCCGGTACGCCGCAGGCGTATAGGCGGACTCTGAGAGCGCAGCGAAGGCGGAGCCTCAGGCTGACGAATCCGAAGGGTTCGTCAGTCTGAATCACAGGCGGGCCATCTCGTGGTTGTCATACGCGGGATTGTCCGTCACTTCACGAATGACGTGCAGGTTCTCGGGGATATGGACCTCCGCGTCGGGATCGGAGAGCTCGACCTGGAGCATGGCCACGTCCTTCCAGGTGGGGTACAGGTCCACCTCGAAGGACTGCACGTCGTCCACCAGGCAGTACCGGGTCTTGCGGATGGGCCGGCAGGCGGGGTCCGCCTCCATGAGCAGGCTGAAGTATTCCTCCTGGCTGAGCCGCTCCTCCACCTCCATGCGGCCGCCGTCGGGGGCGTCCCGCTGGGTGGTCTTGTAGTAGATATAGCTGCCGCCGGTGCCTCGCATGCAGATGCGGCGCTCCTCGTCCCGGTAGGGGGTGAGATAGGTTTGGATGATCTCCACCCGCTGGCAGTTGGGGTTGTTGTTGAGCCAGTTGAGGTCCGGGTACTTGATGAGATACCGCCGGGCGTGCTCCATGGGCTCCGGCTCGCCCAAGGCTGCCATGACCTCCTTGAGGAGCCGCAGCATCTTCCCGTTGAAGTCGGTGGAGTTGTCGATGATCCTCAAATGCGGATGCCCCGCCCAGGCCGCCAGGGTCTTCTCGTCCAGGTCGATGGCCTCCTCGGGGGTCTCTGTGCGGGCGGTGTTGTTGGCGGTGGTGTAGAAGGGCAGGGCCCCCTTGGCCGCCGTCACCAGGTGGAAGACGGCGTCGTACTTGTCCCGGAAGCTGACCTCGTCCTGCTCCAGCTCCTTGAGGATGGCGGCGAACTCCTCCGGCGTCATGTAGGGCTTGTCGTCCATGGACCCCCTATCGTGGACGATGACCACGTTGTCGTTGGCCAACGCCTCCGCCGCCCGGCGGTAGAGCCGCTCCCGCTCCAACTGGTAGCGGACCTGGATGCGCTGGAAGGCGAAGTTGTCCTTGCAGTTGTAGCTGGAGATGCCGCCGTTAGCGAGCTCGGTGAAGGTCTCCGTCAAGAAGATGACTGCGTAGCCCGCGCTGCTGAGGGCGTTCTGCAGCCAGCTCATGGCCGTGGTCTTGCCGCCGCAGGGGCCGCCGGTGATGACGATGGTCCGAATCTTCTTATGCCCGTTGGTGGGTGCGCTCATGTTGCCCCTCCTGTCCGTATAGGTATAATTAGTATACCAGACTCAAAGAAAAAAAGCTATAGAAAAAGGAAAGAATACAAAAAGCGCCTTTTCTCCGAAAAGAAAAGGCGCTGCCAAAGGAACCTTATTTCCGTCCCCTCTCGCTATGCTTCCAGAGCTTCAGGAGGCCCTCATAGGCGTTGAGGAGGGCGGCGCTGAGGAGGAGTCCGCCCAGGATGTCTGTGAACCAATGGACGCCGGAAAGGAGCCGGCCGGCCACGATCAGGGCGAGCATCACGGCGAAGACCACCGTCAGCACCAGCTGGAGGTTCTTGTTTTTCCGGACGTACTTCTTAATGAGGCCCAGCCCGCTGCCCAAAATGACGCAGGAGAGCATGGTGTGGGAGCTGGGGAAGGAGGCCTCGGGGCCCTCGCCGCCGGGTAGGAGCAGGGGCCGGTAGTTGACGATGACCTTCTCAAAGAAGACGTACAGGACCACGGTGACGATGTACAGGCAGCCCAGCAGCAGGATCTCCTTGTCCACCTTCAGGATGCTGCGCCGATAGATGAGCTGCAGGCCCCCAATGGCCGCGAAGCCCAGGGCGATGAGGATGGCAAGATACCCCAAAATGTTGGTGAGCTTGTACCAGCCAAGGTGCTCCCCGAACATGTCATGGATGGCAAAGTTGAGCTTGGAGAGGCCGATCTCGGTCCCTTCCACGCTGGCCACCGGCGCCACATCCACCACCTTCACCAGCAGGATCAACAGCAAAAACAGGCCGAAACACACGGCCGAGGTGATAAACTTTTTCTTCATATAGCATCCTTTCCGGGGCAGACGCCCCCTGTTCAACGTATGCGATTCCTCTATATCATACTCCTTCGCCGCCAAAAGACAAGCCCCCATCTTGCGCCATGATGCACCGGGTGGGGCTCACATCCTCGGCCCTGCGAAAGCCCTCCCGCTCGTAGAGGGCGATGGCCCGGGTATTGCCCGTGAAGACGTAGAAATAGACGGGCTTCCCCAGGGCCAGGCAGCGGCGCAGGATAGAGGTGCCGACACCCCGGTCTCGGAAGGTGGGCAGCACGTAGAGGTCGTCCAGCTCCAGCCGTTCCCCGTCGGGGGCGAGGCGGTAGTAGGCCGCCACGGTCCCGTCAGCCAAGACCCGGGTGTATTCGCCGATCCGCTTCTCGATCTTCCGCCGGGTCCAGTCCAGGGCCATGGATAGGTCCAGATCGGGGTCGGTCTCGTACCGTTCGATCAGCTCCCGGGCGAAGGCGAAGATCGCCGGGGCGTCCTCCCCTTTGGCGGGCTCGTAGCTTAGCTGCATATATGCATCCTATTCGCATAATTATTCATCGCATGCAATCCGTTCCGAAGCGAGGTCCGCGGCTGGCCTCCCCCATCGGGGAGCCGTTCAATAACCGCACACATGCTCTCCTATAACCGGTCGATTCTTGCCTGTGCTCCGATTCATGGCTTCCAAAGGTACAACCCCTCTCCCCCAGCCAACGTCCTGAGCAGGTCGAGCAACGGTTTGTCGGGATCGTACACCGTGAGATACAGCTCGTCCGGGTCGGAGACGATCATGGCGTCGTCCACCAGGAGGCAGACGTGCCGCGTTCGAATGGTTTCGGCGATCTCTTCGGGAGGCGGATTTGTTTCGGTTCCCCCATCCAGAGAAAGACACCGATAGCAGTTCAGCTTCAGGACCGTCTGAACGTGCCTTTCCTTCACGGCTGCCATCCGGGAGGGCTCCAAAAAGTATCGTTCTACAGCGAAATACTGACCCGGGCTGTCCTTTCGTACCTGTTCGGGCAGGATGTCCAGGACCCAGTATGGCTTTTCCAGCAATTCCTCTATGCTTCTCTCCACTCTTCCATTGCTCCTGACCACATCGGATATGGCGGCCACGCCGTCGCTTCACTGAGATGATATTATACCAAATCCATCCGTGGCGCGCAATCCCGCCAGAGGGGAAAGCGACCCATGGTCTCGGCCCTTTTGGAAAAATAGTTGCCACGGGAAAGATTTTATCGTATACTGATATGAAAAGGACAAAATGAATGGCTGTTTTGCGTAAGGCAACGGCAGGAAAGGAAAGTGCACCTATGAAAACGGATGTGATCGAAATCAGCCCCGCGGGCGAAGGCATGGCGGAAGCGCTGAAGGAGACGGAACGGGCAGCATCGTATCGGGGGTTGACGCCCAAGGAGAGCCTGCGGCTGCGGCTGCTGGCGGAGGAAATGATGGGGATGCTGCGGACCATCGTGGGCGAGGAGCGGTCCCGCTTCTGGGTGGAGGCGGAGGGCAAGGCCTTCTCCCTGCACCTGAGCACGGGCGCGCGCATGAACGCCGATCTTCGGGAGGAGCTGTTGAAGACCGCCACCTCCGGCAAGAACGCCGCCGTGAAGGGCTTCATGGCCCGGGTCCGGGACATCTTCACGCAGCTGAGCGAGCCGGACAGCAGCACCGCCTCCCCCGCGGACTACGGCTTCTCCTATGTGGACGTGTCTAGCTTCGACGCCTCCATGGGCGTTACCACCCACGGCATGCTCTACGGCTGGTCCATGAGGGAGTATCGCAGCGCGGTGGAGGAGCATCGGGCGGAAGCGCCCGAGCAGTGGGACGAGCTGGAGAAATCCATCACGGCCCGCCTTGCCGACGAAGTGAAGATATTCATCCGCGGCAACGCCGTGGAGATGGTCATTGAAAAAGCGTTTTGAAAGGAGATACGGATATGAACATCGAACAGAAGAAGAACGGTACCGCCCTGACCCTGGCTTTGGAGGGTCGTCTGGACACCATGACCGCGCCCCAGCTGGAGGCGGAGCTCAAGAGCGCCCTGCCCGGCGTCGAGGCGCTGACCTTTGATTTTGAAAAGCTGGAATATATCTCCTCCGCCGGCCTTCGAGTGCTGCTGTCCGCCCAGAAGACCATGAACAAGCAGGGAACCATGAAGGTCACCCGCGCCAACGAGATGATCCTGGAGATCTTTGAGGTCACCGGTTTCTCCGATATTTTGACCATCGAATGACCATGCAGAACAGACGGGCCTCCATCCTTAAGCTGACCCAGGGCGCGGCCATCGCCGCCCTGTACGTGGTGCTGACGCTGATCTTCGCCCCCATTTCCTTTGGGGAGATGCAGGTGCGCATCTCGGAAGCTTTGACCATTCTGCCCCTGTTCACCCCGGCAGCCATCCCCGGCCTGTTCGTGGGCTGCATCCTGGCGAACCTGCTGGGCGGCGCCATCGTCTGGGACGTGGTCTTCGGGAGTTTGGCCACCCTGATCGGCGCTGTGGGCGGGTATCTGCTGCGGAAGAACCGGTGGCTGGTGCCCCTGCCCACGGTCCTTGCCAACGGCATCATCGTGCCCTTCGTGCTACGATATGGCTACCAGGTGCCCCTCCCCATCCCGCTCATGATGGTCTATGTGGTCGTAGGCGAGATCATCAGCTGCTACGGCCTGGGGGAGCTGCTGTGCTCCGTGCTGCTGCGGCACCGGCACATCTTCGGGCCCCGTAAGGCCGAAGGCCAAAGCGACAAATAAGCGGTTGAAGGGAGATCCGTCATGGGCAGAAAAGCCGTGCCGACCGACGCCAGCGGGTTCGTGCTGCTGAGCGACTTCGTGCCCCACATCGTGCAGGAGATCCGCTACTACTCCACCTACAACTTCATCGGGGAGCGCATCGACGGCTACGAGGAGCCCGTCGCCCTGCTGACGCGGGAGGCGGCCCGGGCCCTGAAGGCCGTCAGCAACGAGATGATCGTCCAGGGCTACCGGCTGAAGGTGTTCGACGCCTACCGGCCCATGGCGGCGGTGAAACAGTTCATCCTCTGGGGCATCGAGGACACGGACATCCGCATGAAGCCTTACTTCTACCCAGACCTTCCCAAACAGGAGCTCTTTTCCCGAGGCTATATCGCCAAGCGATCCAGCCACAGCCGGGGCAGCGCCGTCGATCTGACCCTTCTCGATATGAGCACGGGCAAGGAGCTGGACATGGGCAGCCCCTTCGACCTGTTCAGCCCCCTCAGCCACCCGGACTGCCCGGACGTTACCGAGGAGCAGCACGATAACCGGATGCGCCTGCAGCGGGCCATGGTCCGCAACGGCTTCGCGCCCATCGACTGCGAGTGGTGGCACTTTGCTTTGGCGGACGAGCCCTACCCCGAGACTTTTTTCGAGTTCCCTGTCTCCGCCGGGGTTTTGAGAGGATAACATGAAAAAGCGGTTCTTTATCCTGCTGATATGCCTCGTGCTCTGCTGTCAGAGCGTGGCAAGCAGCGTCACCCCCCTCGCACGGGAGGCGCGCGCCGACGCCTCCGCCATAGCGGGGCCCACCGCCGCACCGACGGACACCCCTGCCCCGGCACCCAGCTATACGCCCGCGCCGGAACCCACGGACACGCCGGAGGCTACAGACGCCCCGGAACCTACAGCCACTCCGGAACCTACGCCGGACCCTGCTCGGCCCATGGTGGCCCTGACCTTCGACGACGGGCCCCACCCTCTCAAGACGGCACCCCTCCTGGACCTGCTGGAACAGTACCATATCAAAGCCACCTTCTACGTGTTGGGCACCTCCCTCACTGAGGAGACCAGCCCCCTGTTGCAGCGCATGGTGGATCAGGGCTGCGAGATCGGCATCCACGGTCTGACCCACGGCAAGATCGACCATTTGATCCCCACCTCCCTGACGAAGAAGCTGCTGGATATGAGCGCCATGATCTCGGAGCGGGTCGAGGGCGGGTATACGCCCCGGACCATGCGGCCCCCCGGCGGCCACCTGAGCCAGACCGTGAAGAAAGTGACCCGCGAGCTGGGCATCTCCATCGTCCTGTGGTCCGTGGACACCAAAGATTGGAAGAACAACCTGGACACGGTGCTGAAGATTCTGCGGAGCAAAACTCGGGACGGCTCCATCATCCTGTGCCACGACAAGGGCAGCGGGACCCAGCAGGCCCTGGAGATCTTCATCCCCGAACTGTTGGCGCAGGGCTACGATTTCGTGACCGTCAGCGAGCTCCTCAGCCGCCACGGCACCCCCGCCGAGCCCGGTGCCGTCTACCTCTGCATGGACCCATAGGGTGAGCAGTCGTCTCGCTCTCAACCGTTTTTTTACAGAAAAGGGACACCGCACAAACGGTGTCCCTTTGGTATATGCGTTTATCAGCCGTTGCTGCGCCAGGCCCGGGGGGAGAACAAAAGCAGCATGGGGAAGATCTCCAACCGCCCGAAGAGCATGTCCAGGGACAGGATGATCTTGGAGAAGTCCGAAAAGGCCGAGTAGTTGCCCACCGGACCCACCATGTTGAGACCGGGGCCGATGTTGCTGATGCAGGCGATGACGCTGGTCACGGTGGTGACGCCGTCGAAGTTGTCCAATGACACGATGAGGGCGGAGATGAACAGGATGAAGAAGTACGCCAGGGCGAACACGTGGACGCCCCGGACGGTGGAATCCTCCACCATCTTCTTGTTGAGCCGGACGATGTGCACGCTCCGGGGCCGGAGCATGGTGGCGATCTGGTTCTTCAGGCTCTTGGTGAGGATCAGGATGCGGCTCACCTTCATGCCGCCGCCGGTGCTGCCCGCGGAGGCGCCCATGAACATGAGGAGCACCAAGATCCACTTGGAGAGCTCCGGCCAAAGATTGAAGTCCACCGTGGAGAAGCCTGTGGTGGTAATGATGGAACAGACGGTGAAGAACACGTGATGAACGGCCTCCCCCAGGCTGGGGAACAGCTTGCGGGTGTTGAGGACCAGGATCACCAGCACCGCCAGGATGATGCCCACGTACCAGTGGAGCTCCTCGTCCTTCAGGGCGCGCCTCGTTTGCCGGGTGAGGATCAGGTAGTACACGGAGAAATTGACGCCAAAGGCCATCATGGCGAAGGACAGGACGGTCTGGGTGTAGTGGCCGTAGGCCGCGATGCCCGCGTTCTTGATGGCGAAGCCGCCGGTGCCCGCCGCGCCCACGGCGTTGCAGAAGCTGTCGAAGGCCGGATCGCCCCCCAGGACCAGCAGCAGGAAGGTGAGAAGGGTGATGCCGAAGTAGATGGCGTAGAGGACCCGGGTGGTCTTGCGCATGGTGGGGGACACCTTGCCCACGTCCGGGCCCGGGCTCTCCGCCCTGAGCAGGTGCATGCTTTCGCCGCTGCCCTTACTGAGGGGGATGATGGCCAGGACGAACACCAGCACGCCCATGCCGCCGATCCAGTGGGTGAAGCTGCGCCAGAAGAGCAAGCCTCGGCACAGGCCCTCGATGTTGGTGAGGATGCTGGCCCCCGTGGTGGTGAAGCCCGATGCGGTCTCGAAGACGGCGTCCACGTAACGGGGGATCTGGCCGGAGATGGTGAAGGGCATGGCGCCGAAGAGGGACATGAGCACCCAGCTCAACCCCACGATCACGAAGCCCTCCCGGGCTTGCATGCTGTGGTCCCCCCGCTGGCCGATGAACAGCAGCAGGGAGGACACCGCCAGCAGCGCCAGTATGGTGATCAAAAACCCGTTCACCGCACCCCAGGATCTATCCACCATGGCGATGACGAGGGCGGGGAGCATCAATATGGCTTCCCACCGGAGGATATGGCCGATGAAATATCGGACGGCCCGGCCGTTCATACGCTGCCTCCGGGGAACACGTCCTTGAGCTCGGAGATGGTCACGTCCCGGGGGGCCACGATCACCACCCGGTCCTCCGGGAGCAGGCAATCGTTGCCGCTGGGGATGATGAGCTGCCGGTTTCGGGCGATGGCCGCCACCAGAGTGTTCTTCCGCTTGCGGGCCTGGAGGGCCTTGAAGGGGATGTCACAGTAGTTGGCTCCGGCGGGGACCACGAACTCCATGGCCTCCACCCGCCCGTCCATGAATCGGCTCAGGGCCAGCATGGACTGGCCGGACCGGCTGCCCATGGCCCGCACGTAACGAACGATCTCGTTGGCGGTCAACAGCTTGGGGGAGACGATGGTGTCGATACCCGCGTTGGTGTAGACCTCCAAATGCTCGGTCCGATCGATCTTGGTGACGGTCTTGGGCACCTTCAGGTAGTTGGCGAACATGGAGATGGTCAGATTCTCCTCGTCGAAGCCCGTGAGGGCCAGCACGGCGTCCGTGTCCTTCACGCCCTCGGAGAGCAGCACCTCCTGCAGCGACCCGTTGCCGCAGATGATGGTGGCGTCGGGCAGCAGCTCCGTGAGCTTTCGGCACTTCTGCTCGTCGTTGTCGATGATGGTGACCCGGACCTTGTTCCGAAGGAGCAGCCGGGCCACATGGATGGCGATGCGGCTGCCGCCCACGATCATGACCTTGCGGATGCTGGGGGTTGAGAGCTTCAGGTCGTTCATGAACCGGACCAGGCCCGAGGCCTCGGCGGTGATGGAGATGCGGTCGTTCCCCTGGAGGACGAAGTTGCCGTCGGGGATGGTGACCTCCCCCTGGCGCTCCACGGCGCAGATCAGGGCCTTCTCGTCGGTGAGGCGCCTGAGATCCATGAGCTTGAGCCCGTCCAGGCTGCTGCCGGGGGCCACCTTCAGCTCCACCAGCTCTGCCTTGTCCCGCAGGAAGGTCTCCCGCTTCAGGAAAGCCGGGAACCGGAGGATGCGGAAGATCTCGCGGGCGCAGGTGAGCTCCGGGTTGATGGAGAGGGAGATATGGAACTCGTCCTTCAGGAGCCTGAGGTCGCTGTCGTACTCAGGGTTGCGGACCCGGGCGATGGTGTTGCGGGTGCCCAGCTTGCGGGCCACCATGCAGCTCAGCAGGTTGATCTCGTCCCCGTCGGTGCAGGCGATGAGCAGGTCAGCTTTGGCGGCGCCCGCCTCCTCCAGCACGGAACCGGCGGCGCCGTTGCCGCAGAGGGTGGCCACGTCCAAGGTCTCCTGGAGCTTCTTGAGCACCTCCGGGTCGCTGTCGATGATGACGATGTCGTGGCCTTCGGCGCACAGCTGGGACGCGAGGGTGGTCCCCACCTTGCCCTGGCCGACCACAATGATGAACATATCTATGCCCCCATATCGAAAGATTATCGGATATTGTACCATGTTTCGGTTCTTTTGGCAACGATGCATTTTACCGTTCAAGGAATGTTCATTTGACGGCCCCGGGGGACGGGGCTACAATTTATAAGAAAAAGAATGCAAAAAAGGAAGAAACTGTCATGCAGATCGTGGTCCTGGACGCAAAGACCCTGAAGGTGGAGGAGCTGGATCTGGCCCCCTGGCGGGCCTTGGGCACCCTGTCCCTCTATGATCGGACCGACCTCCTGCTCACCGCCCAGCGGCTTCGGGGAGCGGACGTGGTGCTGACCAACAAGGTTCGGCTCACGGCGGACGTGCTGAAGGGCGCTGTCGCTCTGAAGATGATCGGGGTCCTGGCTACGGGCTACGACGTGGTGGACACGAAGGCCGCCCGGGCCTTAGGCATCCCCGTGTGCAACGTGCCCGGGTACGCCACCGGGTCCGTTACCGAGAGCGTGTTCGGCTTCCTGCTGGAGATGACGCGCCACACCGCCCAAAGCACCCTGCGCATCCGCCAGGGGGCCTGGACCGCCTGCCCCGAGTTCTGCTGGTGGGAGAAGACGCCCCTGGCCCTGGAGGGCCGGACCCTGGGCGTCATCGGCTGCGGGGCCATCGGGTCCCGGGTGGCGGCGGTGGGCCGGGCCTTCGGCATGCGGGTGCTGGGGTATGCCCGGCACCGCCATCCCGACTTCCCCGGGACGCAGGTGTCGTTGGACAGATTGTTGCAGGAATCGGACGCGGTGACGCTCCACTGCCCCGCCACGGCGGAGAACGCCGGGTTCGTGAACGCGGAGACCATCGCGAAGATGAAGGACGGGGCCCTGCTCATCAACACCGCCCGGGGGTCCCTGGTGAACGAGGGGGACGTGGCCGCGGCCCTCACGTCCGGAAAGCTGGCCGGCTACGGGGCGGACGTGGTCAGCCAGGAGCCCATCGACGTGCATAACCCCCTTTTGAAAGCCCCCAACTGCTATCTCACGGGCCACTCTGCCTGGGCCACCGTGGAGGCCCGCCAGCGGATCGTGGACGTGACCGCCGAGAGCATACGGGGAATGCTCCAGGGCAATCCCGTGAACGTTGTGAATTGAGTCCGAAGGCCTCTATCCTTCTTCAGCAAGGAAATCCGGGCAAACAGGACAGGATCTGGTTCCCTTTTATGTTTTGTTCCGTGCGGAGCGCGATCGTTTGTACTGACGCAGCATGGGCATCACGGTCTTAATCAGGGATAAGGATCGAGCCCCCGCAGCCAGGGGAAAAGGACCTGTCGATCGATAGATATAGTTTTAGCAACAACAAAAACAGCGGGGAGTCAGTGTCCCGCTGTTTTGTCGATTTGCAGGATCTTGCTACCGCCGCAGCAGCGCCACGGCCACGTCGTTCACGTTGGTGCCGGTGGGGCCGGTCATGATGAGGCCGCCCATCTTCTGGAGGGCATGGTAGGCGTCGTTGTCCTGGAGCACGTCGTCGATGACGACGCCCTTCGTGAGCAGCTCCGCCGCGGTCTCATAGTCGCAGTAGCCGCCCGCCGCGTCGGTGGGGCCGTCGGTGCCGTCGCTGCCCACGGAGAAGACCGCCGCCCCGGGAAGGCCGGCGATGCCCGCCGCCGCGCTGAGGGCCAGCTCCTGGTTCCGGCCGCCCAGGCCCTTGCCGATGAGCTTCACCACGGTCTCGCCGCCGGCGATGAACGCTAAGGACAGGCCGTCGTCCCGGTGGGTCTTGAGAATGGACGCAAGGAAGCTCCCCGCCTCCCGGGCCTGGCAGCAGAGCTGGTCGGTGAGCAGGATGGGCGTGTAGCCCAGGGCCTCCGCGGTTTTGGCCGCCGCGGCGCACAGCTCCCGCACGCTGCCGTTGATCTGGGAGCGGACGTTGGTCAGGGACTTGGGGGTCTCCACGGTGAGCAGGTTCCGCGCGGCGTCGCTCATCTTGAGATCGTACTTCTTGGCGATGCGCTGGGCGTCCTCCGCGGTGGAGGAGTCGGGGCAGGCGGGACCGGAGGCGATCATGTCCAGGGGGTCGCCCAGGATGTCGGAGAGGATCACGGCCTCCACCCGAGCCGGCCAACAGAGCTGGGCGAACCGGCCGCCCTTCACCTGGGAGAGGCGCTTGCGGATGGTGTTGATCTCAGTGATGTCCGCCCCGCAAGCGAGGAGCTGGCCCGTGATGTCCTGGAGCTCCTCCGGAGCCACCAGGGGCTTTTCGAACAGGGCGCTGCCGCCACCGGACAGGAGGAAGAGCACCGTGTCCCTCTCGGAAAGGTCGCTGACCAGGTCCAAGGCGGCCTGGGTGCCCTTGAAGGAGTTCTCGTCGGGCACGGGGTGGCCCGCCTCAAAGCAGTCGAAGTTGGCGATGGGGCCCATGACGTGGTCGTACTTGGTGACCACCACGCCCTTTTCGATGCGGCTGCCCATCACGTCGGACGCGGCCTTAGCCATCTGCCAGGCGGCCTTGCCCGCCGCCACCAGCAGCACCCGGCCGGGGAAGGTCATCTGCTTCAGGGCCCGCTGCACGGCGGCGTCCGGCTGCACGGCGGCGATGGCCTCCTTGACGATCAGATCCGCGTGGGAACGCAAGAGTTTATCCATAGGGTACCTCCTTTGTTTTTGCCCCTTTTTCTTTTCGGTGAAAAGGAAAAGGGGCACGAAAAAGAAAAGCTAAAATGATGATGTTGAACAGTATCGCAAAAGGGATCCCCTTCTTGCGCTTCTCTTTTGGGGCGACTTTTTTCCTTCTGCCTGAAGAGAAAAAGTCGCTCTCAAAGAAACGGGATCGTGTTTTAGAAGATCAGGTTCAGGATGAAGATCTCCACCATGGACGCAAGGCCGATGACCAGCGTCATAAGGGTCTGGGTCTTGTAGCCCTGCTCCGGCGTCATGTCGCCGAAGTTGGTGACCACCCAGAAGTAGGAGTCGTTGGCGTGGGACACGGTCATGGCACCGGCGCCGATGGCCATGACCACCAGGGAGATCTCCACCGGCGTGGTGAAGCCCAGGATGCCCAGCAGTGGCGCCACGATGCCCGCCGTGGTGGTGATGGCCACCGTGGAGGAACCCTGCGCGCTCTTGAGGATGGCGGCCAGCAGGAACGGGAAGAAGATGCCCATGGTCTGCAGGACGTTGGCATGCTCGGTGATGAAGTTCACCATATCGGAGGAGGAGATGACCTTGCCCAGGACGCCGCCGGCAGCGGTGACGAAGAGGATGGGGCCCACAGTCTTCAGGGTGTCGTTGGTCAGGTTGTAGAAGTCAGCCTTCTTGCCCGCGGAGAACAGCTGGATGATGGCCAGCACAGCGCCCACGGCAAGGGCCATGATGGGGGTGCCCAGGAAGGTGCACAAATCGGCGACGGTGCCGGTCCACTTGGCCATGGCCGCGATGGAAGAGAGGGCCATGAGCAGGATGGGCACGATCAGGGGGGCGATGGCGTTGAAGCCGCCGGGAAGCTGACCGAACTCGGCCTTCAACTCCTCATAGGTCTTGACCACTTCGCCCTTGTCGGTGATCTCGTCCGCGCTCTTGATCTTCTTGCCGATGATCTTGGCGTAGACGAGGCCGGCGATCAGGGGCAGGATGGAGCAGAGGACGCCCATGCCGATGACCAGCAGGAGCGACTCGCCCACACCCAGGGTCTGGGCCGCGGCGATGGGGCCCGGCGTGGGGGGAATGAACACGTGGGCGATGTAGAGGCCGCAGGACAGGCACACGGTCATGGTGACGCTGGAGGTGCCGGTGCGCTTCACCAGGGCCTTGCGGATGGGGTTCAGGATGACGAAGCCGGAGTCGCAGAACACGGGGATGGAGACCACCCAGCCCATGAGCTCGATGGCCAGCTCCGGATGCTTCTCACCCACCAGGGAGATGACCATGTCGGCGAGCTTCAGGGCCGCGCCGGTCTTCTCCAGGACCGCGCCGATGAAGGCGCCCAGGATGATGACGATACCGATGGAAGAGAAGGTGCCCGAGAAGCCCGCGCCGATGACGCCGGGGATACTGGTGAGGGGGATGCCGGCCAGGATGGCCAGCACCAGGGAGATGCCCATGATCGCCAGGAAGGGATGGACCTTCAGCTTGGAGATCAGCAGGATCATGGCCACGATGGCCACCACAAAGGCGATGATCAATGCTACGCCTGTCATAAAAGAATCGTTCCTCCTTGCTTTTTTTGTGCCCTACGGCACGGTTTGATTGTACAAATACTTGTACTTTTTGTCAATCGTTTTCCCGCCGCACAATGGAAAAATGGTGCTCGCCGTCCCGGAGCGGGATCTCGGTAATGTCCGCGTGGGCGATGTGGATATGGGGCTGGCTCTTGAGCGCCACATAGAATCGCCTCAGGTCGGAAACCGCCCCCTGGACCTCCAGCTCCACCCGGCCGTCGGGCAGGTTCCTTACCCAGCCGGTGAGATCGAAGTCCCGGCACAGGTACAGGGCCGTGTACCGAAGGCCCACGTGCTGGACGGCGCCTGAAAGATACAGGTGCCAGCGGCATTTCATTTTGGACGAAGTCGATCCCATAAAAGGAAGGGGACGCGGCATACGCGTCCCCTGATTTTGTTTGCAGAGCGTTCTCGTCGCTCATAAGATCGTGGATGATCTTCTCCCGGACCACAGAAACCGTGGTCTCCCGGACCTTCTGCCGCAGGGGCGGCACGTTGCTGCCTGCAGGGGTCAATGTGCCGTCGATGTCCAGAAAGATCAGCTTGCGATCCATAGTCGAACCCTCCTATTTATACTCGTGCAGGAGCCAGGCAAAGCCCCCCGCCGGCAGGACCACCGCCCCGGCGTCCCGGGGGCAGCTTGCCACGAGGTCGGTATAGTCCTCCATCTCCCGCAGCCAGGCGGTCTGCTTCTCCCGGGAGAAGTTGAAGACGGCCAGCAGCTTTTGGCCCCGATAGTACCGGCCCACGCCGATGACGGCGTCGTTGCCGGTGTCCAACAGCCAGGTGTCCGCTTCGTCGTCGAAGACCGGATAGTGAGCCCGCAGGGCCTCCATCCGATGGATGGCGGAGAAGAGCTGGCCCGCCACGGTGGCCGTGTCCGCGCGCTGCTCGGCCAGGGCCCAGTCCATGTCGCCCCGGTGCAGATACCGGCTGTCCTCCCACTTCAGGGGGTCCTTGTGGTAGTCGTAGTCGTTCTCCCGGCCCACCTCGTCGCCGCTGTAGAGGACGGGCACGCCGCTCAGGGTGAACATGAAGGCGTGGAGCATCTCGTCCAGGCGCACGGCTTTATCGAGGGCCGCCTGGTCCCCCGCCTTGCGGGCCGACTCGATGCCGCAGAGGCTGGCGGTGGTGCCGCAGAGCCGGGCGTCCATGAGCCGGGGATCGTCGTTGTAAAGCTCGCCCCGGGCGGTGCTGCCGGGGAAGAAGCCCGTCAGGTAGTCGTTCAAGAACCGCTTGTGGGGCACCTCCTCCTGGCCGAACTGGCGGAGGTAGCCATAGTCGAGGCCCCAGCCGATGTCGTCATGGCAGCGCAGGTAGTTGAGGAAGGTGTACTCCTTGGGGAGCGCGAACACCTGCCGCATCTGGTGCTGGAGGAGCCGCACGTCCCCCGTGGCCACGGTGTGCCAGAGGGTGGCCATGGTGGTCACGTTGTAGAGCATGTGGCACTCAGGCCGGTCCACGGAGCCGAAGTAGGGCACCACCTTGCTGGGCTCCATGACCACCTCGCCGAGAAGGAGCGTGCCGGGGCAGACGATCTCGCACACTATCCGCATCATGCGGACCAGGGTGTGGACCTGGGGCAAATTCCGGCAGCTGGTCCCCAGGGCCTTCCAGATGTAGGGCACGGCGTCCAGCCGCACCACGTCCACCCCGTGGTTGCACAGGTTCAGCATGTTGTCCGTCATGTCCTGGAACACGGCGGGGTTGGCATAGTTGAGATCCCACTGGTAGGGGTAGAAGGTGGTCATGACCACCTTTTTCGCCGCCTCGCACCAGGTGAAGTTGCCGGGGGCCGTGGTGGGGAACACCTGGGGCACGGTCTGCTCATAGGCGTTGGGGATGTCCCAGCCCTCGTAGAAGAAGTACCGGTCCTGATACGCCTTCTCCCCCGCCCGGGCCCGTTTGGCCCACTCGTGATCCTCGCTGGTGTGGTTCATGACGAAGTCCAGACACACGGCGATGCCCCGCTCGTGGCAGTCCTCGGCCAGGGCATAGAGGTCCTCCATGGTGCCCAGCTCCGGCTGGACCTTGCGAAAGTCGCTGACGGCGTAGCCCCCGTCGCTGCGGCCCTTGGGGCTCTCTAAGAGGGGCATCAGGTGCAGGTAGTTGACGCCGCAGTCTTCGATGTAATCGAGCTTCTCCCGGACGCCCTGCAGCGTCCCGGCGAAGGCGTTCACGTACATGAGCATGCCGACGAGATCATGGCCCTTGTACCAGTCGGGATGGGCTTCCCGGGCCCGGTCCATGAGCTTCAGACTCTCGGGGCGGGCCGAATAGGCGTCGTAGAGCATGTCCGTGAACCGGTCGAAAGCGGCCATATCGTTGTGATACAGCTCCCGGTACAGCCGCTCCAGCTCCGCCTCCTGGCGGGCGAAGCGGTCATAGAACTCCAGCTTCCATTTCATCTTGTTCATGGGGGACGTTCCTCCGTGTTTATTTGTCATGCGGATTGGGAAAAGAGGAAATCAGTCTTTTGTATCATTATACCTGCTCCCGAGAAAAAAGCAAATGAAACTTGAGTTTAAGTCGAGCGCGTAAAGTCTGCGACAGCCGTCGGGTGTTGCCCTCGGGTTGTAGGTCAGATCCAACATATAAAGAAAGGAAAAAGACCGCCGATGGCGGTCTCTTTCTTTTGGCTCCCCAGGTAGGGCTCGAACCTACAACCCTAAACGGGGGCAAAACATAGTCGATAACCGCTCGCTGGGCGGTTTTCTCCTTGTTTTGCCCGTGCTGCGCCTCGCTGCTTCTGCCACCGGCAGCGCTCGGCTCCGCACCAGTTAACAGCCGTCGGCTGTTGCCCTCGGGTTGTAGGTCAGATCCAACATATAAAGAAAGGAAAAAGACCGCCGATGGCGGTCTTTTTCCTTTGGCTCCCCAGGTAGGGCTCGAACCTACAACCCTTCGGTTAACAGTTGTCAAAATCAAAGCATTGAAAACAACGATGAAGTCTGAAAAAATGCCTGCTTATTAGGATTTTTCGAGCATACAGTACATAATGCAATGGACTGATTGGACCAAATAATACAGTAAAACGGGCCCAAAATACAGTAAGAAATACAGTAAATTAAATTGCACTATTGTATGGACACATTTTGCTGGGAACCACAGAGCTTATACCTTTCGAATGCGGAAGTCGCACCGCGACGCTCCCTTGCCCAGGGTCCCCGTCCGCTCAAACCGTATCCCCGGCAGGTTCCCGTAGATACGTTCGTCGTTTTCGCAGAATACTTTGGTCAGCTCCGGACAGCCCAACTCTGACAGATACAGTAAAACAATCTATGCTTTACTGCTTTAAAAACGGACATAGTATAGCAGCGGCATATGGACGGAATCCGGTCATGATATAACGACAAACATATTAAAAGGCGAAGAAGCGGGGAAACATGCTTCTTCGCCCATACCCCGGGGATGTTTCTGGCAAGACCCGGGGCCTATCTGTCGGAAACGGGCAGAGGAAATAACCACCCGTTCCGATCAGCTCTTTGCCCTGCAGAAATCTCCCCACCGGCAGGGCAAAGAGTAAGAATCATTCTTCCATTTCATCCCAGGGCTGATATACGCAGTATGCAGGAGACATCTCTCCCAGGTACAGCCATACGTTTTCGCCCATGTCGATGTGTTGGCCGAAATAGAGATCGGGGATGAACAGCTTTACACTGGACCGTCGGCCGCCCTTGAGAATGACTCCCTCCTTCACGGGGGATCGCCGAAAGCGTTCGACCGCATCCTGTAGGTCCGCGATCATCAGGTCACCTGCCAGCTGGGGGATGAGCTGATCCTCTGGACCGTACACCACATTTTCCTCATTCTGGAGAAAGTTCAGCGTCAGCATACGGATCGCACCTCCCTCACGCTTTCATGGTCTCGGCGCAGTGACCCATGATCATCCAGCGGATAGCGGGGCGCTCGCCCAGACCCCGCAGTACGCAGACCGTGTCATAGCCGGTCCGTTTGAAGATCCTCTTCCAAGAGTTTTCATCATCCCCCGCCATATCATGAGCAGCATGGTCGCCCGCCACGATCATCAGCGGTAGCAGCACCACCCGGTGAAAGCTCCTCTGCTGCACGTCACGAAGCACATCCTCCACGGTG
The DNA here is from genome assembly GCA_902761365.1 of uncultured Eubacteriales bacterium. GTDB lineage: Bacteria > Bacillota > Clostridia > Christensenellales > CAG-138 > RUG472. The sequence goes on from CACWJZ010000003.1 coordinate 32,053, forward strand.
GGCGTGGATTCCACCGTGCCGATAAAGATATTTCGATGACCTTCGGCGCGTAACTTTTCCTGCAGACGGGCGTAGCAGCAGTTGGCTTCATGATCCGTGCCGTGCCCCATATAGACCAAAGCTGTGTCGGGAGGGACCATGGCGGCGTCGGCAGCGAATACCGTTTCGATCATGGCTTCCATATCGTGGTCGTCGGACAGCAGCGCCCGGCCAATCTTCAAGCTTTGGAACCGGTCCACGTAGGCACGAACGATCTCGACCATCTTATCGTATTCCCCGCCGTTCATCACATGGGTGGGTTGGACGACCACCTGCTGCACGCCGTCCCGGACCAGGCGCTCCATAGCTTCGGAAACGCTGTCGATGTGGATACCGTCCCGCGCCCGGAGCTTCTTCAGGATCATGCCGCTGGTAAAGGCCCGACGCACCTCATATTCCGGGAACGCCTCAGCCAGGGCCTTCTCGATGGCGGTGATGTTCTTCTCCAGGGCGTCGGCAAAGCTGGTGCCGAAGGACACGACCAATAGTACAGGCTTTTTCATGATGCTCATTTTTCCTCCAAAACTCGTTTATTGATGGGTTCCATCGCGGTGTTCCGGATATAGGAGCGCTTCCAGGTTTTGATATGCCTCTCCCCAACGGCTGTTGGGCTTCATATGGTACAGGCGTTTGTCCATATAGTGTATCCGCCCGCCTTTTACGGCGGACAGGCCCGCCCAGGCGGAATCCTGCACGAATTCAGCTTCCAGCCGTCTTTGGGCTTCCGTAGTGTCGCCCTGGAACACCACGAAGATCCGGTCAGGGTCCTCCATGATGATCCTCTCCAGGCTCAGGCTGTCCGCAAGCCCGGACTCATCGGCGATGTTGATGCATCCAAGGTCCCTGAGCATGGCGCCGAGAACGGAACCCTGGGAGCTTTTCGCGTGGATGTCCACCGTGGATGCGCGAAGGATCAATATTCGCTGCGGACCGGATGCTCGTACCGCTTCAGCGGCAGCCCGTTTTGCGCTTTCGATCTCTTTCCTTAGGCTAAGACCATATGTTTCATAGAAATCGGCCCTGCCCGTGATCCCGGTCAGGGTAGAAAGCATGGCTAAGTATTCCTCAAAACATTCCACGCTGAAGAACAGGACCGGCAGGTGCATCCGCTCAAAGGATTCCGCCAGCTCCACGTGGGCCTTCGTGTTGGCGCTGGCGATAACGAAATCGGGCCCCGACTGGATCAGCAGTTCCAGGTTGATCCCGTTATACGGGCCAAGGTCCACCGTGCCCTCCGGCAGCGCAAGATCATAGTCCTCCCATGCGTCATGGACTGTAGCGGCGACCTCTCCTCCGGCAAGCAGCCAGCAATCGGCAAAGCTCGCCAGCAGGACCGCAGCCCGCAGCTTTCCTTTAGGTATCGCCACCGATCGATTCAGATCATCCGTCACGATCAGCGTCTCTTCCGACTTTGGCGCAGCAGGTGCGCCGTCAGGCAAGCACAGGAAGCAGGCCAAAATCAGGATCAAAATCGATTTGAAACAGGTTGATCCCATGGGTCAGTGCGTTCCGCGAACGATCTTTACCCCACGCGATCCAAGGTAGTTCGCGGCGGCCGTGATGATCTCACATTCCTCATTCGTTTCCCGCTTACGGGTACAGACGCCCAGGTGGCAAACCTCTGCCCCTTCCTCCACGATCCGGTCCAGCTTCTCCCGAAAGCCTTCGTCTATGCCCGCTGCGCAGCCGTTACACCGGCCCATGGCAACCAATTCCAGTGGCTCCGTCCCATACTGCGCGAAATGACGGCTCCTGCTGTTGAAAGCGTGCAGACAGGCCGCGCCGGCGCAGACGTCGTTGGCCGCTAAGCAGTTGAGAATGGCTATTTTCATAATCGCTCCTTACATCCTCGAAAAAAACGTCACGTTGAGCTTGTTGCTCCTGGCGTCTCGGACCACGGAACAATCCACCTCGTATACGTCCCGGATCAACTGCTCCGTGATCACTTCCTCCGTGGGACCGTGGGCCACGATCCGGCCGTCCTTCAAAACGTACACATAGGTGCAGTACATGAGGGTCAGGTTGAGGTCGTGCAGGGCGGCCAGGACGCCCACGCCCAGGGATTTGACCACGTCCATGATCTGGATCTGGTACTTGATGTCCAGGTGGTTCGTGGGCTCATCAAGGATCAGCATCTCCACCTGCTGAGCCAGGGCTCTAGCAAGGATGATGCGCTGTTTCTCGCCGCCGGAAAGGGTCAGAAAGCTCCTGTCCCGAAACGAGAGCATATCCACCCGACGCAGCGCCTCCTCAGCGATCCGGTAATCCTCCTCCGTGTCCCTGTCCAAGGCGCGTTTATGGGGAGAACGGCCCATGAGCACCATCTCCATGGCGGTGAAATCAAAGCTAAGGTTGTTGAACTGGCTGACCACGCCCATGCGCCGGGCGCTTTCCCGGTAGGTCATGGTCTTCATATCCTCACCGTCCATGAGGATCACGCCGCTTGCTGGCTTCAGGACCCGATAGATGCTTTTGAGCAGTGTGGTTTTGCCGCTGCCGTTAGGCCCGAGAAGCCCCACGAATGCCTTCTCCCGGACCTTCAGCGACACATCCTTGACGATATCTTTGCGGGACAGGGTGACGGTCACGTCTCTGACCTCAATGTTCATCGTTCGCCACCCCCGAACCCGTATGATTTTTTGACCATCATATAGACAAAGATGGGCGCGCCGATGGCGGAGGTGATGACGCCCAGAGGGATCTCTGTGTTTTTGAGGACGATCCTCGCCAGCACATCCGCCCATATGAGGAAAATGCCCCCCGAAAGGGAAGCGAGCGGCAGCAGAAAACGATGATCCGACCCTGCGAACCCTCGCACGATATGGGGGATCATCAGGCCCACGAACCCCACGATGCCGCAGGTGCATACGGCCACGGCGGACAAGAGGGAGGTGACCACCATATAGATCCGGCGCCATCGGGTCAGATCCACGCCCAGGGTGATCGCCGCCTCTTCGCCTACCAACAGTGTGTTGAGGTTACGCATCTGGGTCAGGAAGAACAGCACGCCGATCCCCATGCACGCACCGGGCAGAAGAAGCTTCGGCCAACGGGCGGAGACCATGCTGCCCAAGAGCCAATAGGTGACGGACTTCATGTTTTCGGCATCCTTGCCGATATAGATCATCATGTTGGTAAAGGCGGAGCAGAGGCTCCCCACCACGCAGCCGGCCAGCACCAACTTGGCGCTGGTCACCCTGCCGCCGCCCATGTGGGACAGAATCATCACAAGGCTCATGGCTCCAAGGGCTCCAAAGAAAGCCCAAAAAGCCGTGCTCATGGTGGCCAACACCCCGGTGAACACCGAGGCGGCGCCGATCATGATGGAGAATGTCGCGCCTAAGGATGCCCCCGAAGAGATGCCCAGGATATAGGGATCGGCCAGGGGGTTCTGCACCGTGGCCTGCATGACGACGCCGCACATAGCCAGCAGTATCCCGATGATGGCGCCCATCATGACCCGCGGCATTCTGAGGTTCCACACGATCTCATAGATAGTCCCGGAGGAAAGGAAAGCTTTGTCACCCAATTCGATATGGGTGACGTTATACAGCACGATTCGGTACACATCAGCCAGGGAGACCTTGACCGCGCCGATGGTGACGGCGGCCAGGATCGACAGGACCAATGCGCCGATGAAGACGATGATGGCGGTCCCCAGAAGGGCGTGTTTTGGATTGAGATTCTTTTTCAAAGGATTATCCCCATGGAATAGATCGGAGCAGCCGGGTGTTGTCCCGACTGCTCCCAGTTTGGTTTCACTCGTACATGAAACTGAACATGGCTTCCACCGAGGGCACCATCCGGATGCCGCCGCCGTAGACGTCGGTCAGGTTGATGGCCATGACCTTGCCGTTCTTCACAGCGGGAACCTCGGCCAGGGCCGCTTCATCCATGACGGAGGCGATGGCCTTGGCTTTTGATTCCTCGGGCGTGATGCCCTCCTCGTCCATATAGTCCACGATGATGGCGTCGGGGTTGATGTTGACGATATCCTCCACGGACAGGTCGCCGCCGTCGGGCAGGGCGTAAGTGGCGCCGGCGGCCACTACTAGGGCGCCGGTCAGGGTCTTCTCGCCCCAGCAGTAGAAGGTGCCGCCGTAGGGCTCGATGATGATGGCTCTGTAGGGGGCCTCCAGAGTGCCCACCTTCTCGGCGATCCTGGCCATAAGGGCACGGGTCTCCTCGATATAGGCGTTTGTCTTCTCCTCGATGTTGAAGATCTTGCCGATGTCCGCGATATCCGCCAGCACCGCTTCGAGATCCCGCACGGGCGCGGTGTTGTTGGAGCAGCGCAGGATCATGGTGCCCACGCCCATCTTATGCCACTCGGACACATCTCCCAGTTGGTCCTCGGCAAAAGCGCTGCGCCAGCCGAAGATGAAGTCGGGCTCCAAAGCAAGCACGGTCTCCTTGGCGGGATAGCCCTTTACCGTCAGCTCCTTGCCGGCAGCTTTCAGCGCTTCATACTGGGGCTTGAGATCGTCCCGGATCTCTCCGTCGAGGTAGGCGGTGCCCACGATGTACTCGTCGAGGCCGAAGTAGAGCAGCAGCTCAGTCTGGGTCTGGTTGGTGCAGACGACCCGCTGGGGGCACTTTTCAAAGGTGACCTCTACCTCTTCCTTGGCATAGTTGTAGGTGGAGATGGTGACGGGATAGTGCGCCTCGACCTGTTCCTCTGCCGGGGCAGCCTCTTCCTTGGGCTCTTCGGTAGCGGCAGGCTTCTCCTCAGTCTTGACTGGTTCTGCGGGCTTCTCGGCTGTCTCGGCAGGCTTTTCGGCAGGAGCGGCGGCTTCGGTCTTGGCGGGCGCTGCCGCTTCGGTAGCGGCAGGCTTCGTGCAGGCAACGAGCAGCAGCATCACTTGGAGCGCGACGAGAGCGAGGGCGATCCATTTCAGGGTCTTTTTCATGTTTTTCTTCCTCTCTTCTTTCTTTTTTACAACAAAAAAGCGCGCACCAAAACAGAGCGCGCGTAACCAAATCATTCGACGGTATGGCGTAAGCAACTCCAGTTTCGGCAGAGTACTTCACACACCATGGGGATGTATCTGACTTATCCGCTCAAAGGATGGTTTCCCTCGGCGGCTTCACAGTGACCGACTCGCGGAGCATTTCACTCCATTCCAGAGCCCCAGGATGCCTTTGTTGTTGTAATAATCATATACTGTACATGTTGTTCCTGTCAAGAATTAAGCGGACGAAAAATGACGTTTTTCCAAGGTATTCGTCTTTTGGTCACCGCGCTGTGCGCGACAAAAGGCCGCGAAGCGACACGCGGCGCCAAAGTCAACCTGAATGCCCTTATGCGATCGACCAGGTCTGGCTCTCGGTCTGCAGCCTGACCATCTGGGCGAACTGGCCGTTTTGGATCATGAGCTCCCGGGAGGTGCCCTGCTCGGCCACCTTTCCGTCACTTAGAACGACGATCTTGTCCGCCGCCTCCACGGTGCGCATGCGGTGGGCGATGACCAGCACGGTCTTGCCCTGAAGGAGACGGGACAGGGCCCCCTGGACCTTCGTCTCGTTCTCCACATCCAACGATGCGGTGGCTTCGTCCAGCAGGATGATGGGCGCGTTCTTCAGGAGCGCCCGGGCGATGGAGATCCGCTGACGCTCGCCGCCGGAGAGCTCGCTGCCGTTTTCGCCGATGATAGCAGCGTATCCCTGGGGCAGCTTCAGCGCGAACTCATCGCAGTTGGCCAGCCTTGCGGCCGCCAGGACCTCGTCGTCCGTGGCGTCCTTTTTGCCGACGCGGATGTTCTCCAGGATGCTGTTGTTGAACAGCGTCACGTCCTGAAACACGATGGAGAACGCGCCGAGCAGCGTTTCGGGATCGTTTTTTGAAATGTCCTGTCCGCCGATCGTGATCCGGCCCCGGGTGACGTCCCAGAACCGGGCGGCCAGACGGGAGACGGTGGTCTTACCACCGCCCGAAGGGCCCACAAGGGCCGTTACCTCGCCCTGCTTGGCGGTGAAGGTCACGTCTTCCAGCACCGTTTTATCCTGCTCATAGGAGAAGCCGACGTTCTCAAAGCGGATATCGTATCCCTTCGGATGGAAGTCTGTCGTTCCGGTCTGGGCCGGATGCTCCGCAATCTCGTTCATCCGCTCCACAGGGACGGTCAGCAGGTTCAGCATGCCGAGGTTGATGAGGTTCCCGCTCATGGGTTCATACAGGCGGGAGGCCACCAGCAGGAAGGAGAAGAACTCCATCACGTTCAGCCGCCCCTGCAGAAGCATGGCGCTGCCCACCACGGCGACGGTGCCGACGCCGATCTTCAGTATCAGCTGGGCCGAAACGATGAACGCAGCCTGACCCAGCTCCGCGCCGATGGCTTTCTTCTCCACATCGTCGATCTTCTCCTCCAGTTCAGACAGATACGCTCCCTCCGCGTTGCAGCTCTTCAGATCGCGGGATACCTCGATGAACTCCTGCACGGCGTCGTTCAGCCGCACCTTGGATCTCGACTGACGGCGAATGAAATGGGCCTGTACTTTTTTCGACGCCGCCACGATGAGGATGGCGACGGGGATCGGCCACACCGCTGCCAGGGCCATCTGCCATTTGTAAAAGAAAAGCCCTACTGCGATCAGCGACGTGGAGATCAGGCTCCCGTAGAACTGCGGGATCTGGTGGGAGGAGGCGTGCTCCAAGGTCTCGGCATCCGCCATGATGGTATTCGTCAGGTCCGCCAGATCCTTTTTCCCGAAGAAAGACAGGGGGAGCTTTCGCAGTTTTTCCGCCAGGGAGATGCGGCGTTTCCCGGACTCAACGTAGGTTGCAAAGAAGGTGGCGTTGTACTGCCAGTAGTTCGGAAGACAGATCAGCACCAGGCAAAATGCCGCAAAAAGCAGATAGTAAACCCATCGTCCGGCGGCTGTGCCTGAGAGAAACGCCCCGGTGAATGCGAACAGCAGCCATACGGGCGTCATCAGGGCGATATTCGAGACGGTCACCGCCGCGATCGCTTTGAGCATATCCGCCGCGCCCTTTTCCGTCAGCGCGAACCGCTTCATCAAATACTTCTTCATACCGCTTCACCCACCTTCCAGTTGACTGCCTTTTGATATTCCGCCCACATATCTGCATAAAGACCATTCTTTTCCAGCAGCTCGTCATGCTTCCCCTGCTCCTCCACCCGGCCGTCCTGCAGCACGTAGATACGGTCGGCGTTGCGGATCGTGGAGAGACGGTGTGCGATCATAATCACCGTCCGCCCTTTGGCCATCTCCTGGAAAGCCAGCTGGACCTGCGCCTCACATTCCGGGTCTGCGAAGGCGCTGGCTTCGTCCAGGATCACCACGTCGGCATCCTTCAGCATGGCGCGGGCGATGGCGATGCGCTGCTGTTCGCCGCCCGAGAGGTACGTCCCCCGAGCGCCCAGCTCCGTGTCGATCCCCTTCGGCAGGCGGGAAACGATATCCATGCACTGGGCCTTTTTCAGGACTTCCAGCATCTCGTCCTTTGTAGCGTCCGGCTTCGCGATACGCAGATTATCGGCGATAGAGCGCTTGAGCAGGCGGCTGTCCTGGAAGACATAGGCCACATGCCGCATCAGCTCCTCCTTGGAGATCTGGCGCACGTCCACGCCGCCTATGAGGACCTGGCCCTCCTGCGGGTCGAAGAAACGAGAGATCAGTCCCGCCGCCGTGGTTTTGCCGCTGCCGGACGGGCCGACGATGGCAACGATCTCATTTCGTTCCGCTTTCAGAGAGAGGTGGGACACCGCTGCCGGAGCGTCGGCCGCGTAGCGGTAGGTCACGTCCCTCAGTTCCACGGTCGCGCCGCTGGGTTCCCGCCCGTGCTCCGCCTCCGGCAGGGGCTGCAGGCCGAGGATCATGTCCATCCTGGCCACAGCATCCTTGACCTTCATGTCGTTCTCGCTCATAAACATCACTTTGGACATGGCGGTGGCGATGGCCGGGGTGAAGATGACGTAGAACAGGAAGTTCAGCAGGATGTCCGCCCGATAATTACCGCCGCGGATCAGAAACAGGGTCACGCCGAGAATACAAACGAAGGCGCTGTTGATCAGCACGGTGTACCCCACCATGGACTTGCGCATCATCCGGGTATAATGCATGCAGAATCCGCAGTAATCGTCGATGGAGGCTTTGAACCGGTGGAAGGAGAAAACGGTCTGCCCGAAGGTCTTGACCACCGGAACGCCCCGCACATATTCGACCGCCTCGTTGCTCATGCGCTCGAGCGCGTTCTGGTACTGCCGCATATCCTCCTGCATGGCCGGGCCCGCCATGCGCATCATGACGGCAAAGCTGAGAGCGATAGGGATCAGGCAGGCGACGCCGTAGCGCCAATCATACAGGAACAGCATGACCAGCATACAAATCGGCATGGCGATGGCGCCCGCCATATCCGGCAGGTTGTGGGCCAGCAGCGTTTCCGTGGAACCGGTCACCTCCGTCACGATCCGGCGCACCTTGCCGGAGCCCATTTCATCCGCAAAGTCGATGGGCAGGCGGGCAATATGGCGCATCAGCGTCTTTCTCATATTGGCGGCCGTGCGGAACGCGCTGCCGTGAGAGCAGACCAGCGCGGCCACGTACACGAGCCAGGCCAGCACCGCGAACAGCACAGCCATCCACCCGTTGCGGACGATCCCTGTGGCCTGAGAAAAGTCCGGCTGCACATCCAGCACTTCCCGGATGATCCGCCACAGGCACACGAAGGGCAGCAGGGCCAGCACGCTGCTCAGGGCAGACAGGATCAGCGAGAGATACGTCAGCGTCCGGTAGCGGCCTGCATATTCCATCAGGCGGCCGAAGGCCGACGGTGATCTGTTTTGCTTTTTCTCTTTCATTTCAAGTCCCTCTTTCTTTTCGTAAGGATCGCCGCCTGTTTTTTCATGACCCTTTCGGCGATCCGCATCCCAATGATGGCGGCCGGGACCGTCAGGATCAGCGCGACGATCAGAGCCGGGATGTTCTCGATCACGGTCACCATCTTGTCCGCATAGCCTGTCGGCATCTCCTCCACCGCCGCCGCCAGAGAGCCTTCCGTGTCCGTCCACCAATGGGCGGTGTATGTGAAAAAGGAAAAGGCAAAGGGGATGAAACTGCGGCGAACGCTCTGCAACGTGTCATAGCCGTTCAGTTTTCTGACGAACTCCGCTATGGCAGCAAGGCCGATGAGACCGACGAGCAGCGCCAGGTTGCCCTCGCCCGCAATCGACCCAACGATCAGCACGAAGCCGTTCAGGATCACCGCCGCGCCAAAGCATGGCACGTTTGCCGCCGTATACAGGTAGACAAAGCTGAACAGGAACGGCAACAGTGCCCCGATATATGCATAACAGGCCGGATGGATCGCCCCGCTCGAGGAACCGAGAATGAACAGAAGGAGATACGCCACGCATGCGATCAGGATGCGTCCAACAGGTAGTTTTTTCATACACATGCCCCTTTCTTTTTGTTTGTCGCCTTGTGTTAGCAGTTGCTAACACAACCGTTTGTAAAATGCCTCGTTCATACGAGGCTTTAATCAGACCTATTCTCCGTTACGAGGTGTACGTGTTTCGTATTTCTTCCCAGGAGGGTATCATTCTGTACAGCTCATCAAAATGCGGCATTGGGAAGTCCGGCTTCCGCGCTCTCAATCTCTGAAACGCCTTGTCCAGATCCTCCATTTCCTGCGGAGCGTGACGACAGTGCTCAGTCGTGCAAAGGGCTCCGAGCCGGGTCCGCGACATCCAGTAAATGACCAGCTTCACAAGTTGATTAGAAATGCCTGGTTCCAGGTTTTTCTCATCCCCTACCGGACGGACCGGATACCCCAGCGCCATCAGAAGATGATAGGCGTCGCCCACCGCGTCCAGCAGAAGCTCTCTTTCCTCTTTTGTGGACTTCGTGAGATCACACCCGGTTTTGTAGCATAAGTAAACGACCGGCAGGATGAACGCCGCGTGATATTTCAGCCAGGCGTCCATATCGTCGCAATACGAAACCGACATCCTGCTGCCCGCAAAGAGGCGCTTCAGCAGAGTCTTTTCTGCGGCAGTCAACTCTGCGTGAGCTTTTCCGATGGTTAATTTGCCATCCCCGGTATGCACAGTGGTCAGCTTCCCGTTCTCACGTGTCCCGGCAGTCGAGCCAAAGCCGAACAGCACTTCTTTCGGAGAGGCTGCCGCTCGCAGGATCCGTCTCTCCATCTCTGAAACGGACAGGTTGTTGCCTACCAGCACCACGATCGAACTGTTTACAGCCGCCAGATCCTCCAATATCCGTTCCATCTGTCGGTATTGCATCACGGCAAACGCGATATCATACCGCTGCCCATCCGGCTTTTCCAAAACGCGGGGATGATCCGTCGTATCTTTCTTCTGTATGTAATGCCGGATGCGCAGACCGTCCTCCTCAAGCGCTTCTTTCCATGCTCCGCGGGCGATCACGGTGACGTCGTTTCCACTGATCGTGAGCGCATGCACGAGCTGTCCGCCGATCACGCCGGCTCCATATACCAGCACCTTCATTGTCTGTTCCCCCCATATCGCATGGCTTCTATTATCTGCTTTGCTATTCCTGCCTTCAAGTCAAAAGAATTGCGATCCCTGCGACGATCAGCCCGGCAACGGGGCAAACGAGAAATGTCCAGCCCAGGGCGTGTTCCGGGATCGCCAGCTTCCAAAGCCATTCCTTCCGCTCCCAGGCTTTGCAATTCTCCGCGCCCTTGATATAGGGTCTTGCCTTCGGCGGCAACCAGCAATCGAGGATCAAAAAATCGCTGACGCTTACGATCGTCATTTCCAGATACCCGGTCCAGAAAAAGTGCGAAAAGCCAAATACGCCCGCGAAAACGGCGCTGATAGCCCAATATACGAACAGCAGCAGATACAGCGGATAGAGGATCCGCTTCATCTTCTGAACTTCTTTACTGTCGACGAACGGCGCTGCCGCTTCCCTGATCTCCTTTGGGAACATGGTGCTGTATGCCTGGGGATACAGCAAAAAGCCCAGCCCCACGACTGCGTTGAAAAGCAGCGCCATGACAGCTCCGTCCAGGATCGTTCTCGGCCAGTTCATGCTGTTCTCTCCTCATTTTTCTCTTGCATGGCCTGCAGGACGAGCTTTCTGCCCCCGAGGAACATCAGCATCCAGCCGAAGCTCTCAAACCCGGAGACGAAACCGTTGAACGGCCAGGGGATCAGCAGTTCCAGCAGATATCCGATCCCCGCTACGATTAGCGGCGAAGCCAGTATCCACGCTTTCTTCAGGGCAAACGTCCCTCTAAAGATCAGTGCGATCCAGCCGATCAGGACAGCCAGCTCGAAGGCGAAGAAGGTCGTCCAATAGGGAACGATCTGTACCATGTAGGAGCGGTTCCATAAATCCGCCGCAAGCTCCGTATTGCCCCCGGAGGCTTCGTAGATCACGTTGAAGGTATGGATCAGCGTCCCGCATGCCAGGTGGAAGTACAGGAAACACATGACCCCCAGGATCAGCCCGGCGATATAGAGCTTCAGCAGGCGACGATCCCATTTGTCTTTACACCCTGGGAGCAAAGATTTAAGAAACTCCGCAAAGGGCAGCGCGGCGACGGTATAGCAAGCCGTGCCGATCAGGCCGCCGATGTTGGACAACGCGATCCGCCAGTCGGCGATGGTCAGCCAGCCGGATGAGATCATTCCCAAGATCGCATAGCTGTCCAAAGGTTCGACGCCCATGCAGTAGTCGCCGATCATAGCCAGCAGCATACCCGGAATGATCCAAAGCATTCTCCTGTATGTCTTTCTCAGTTCATCTGTCGTCACCTTGCATCCATCCTTTCAAAACAAGAGCACATCGATCCCGGCCACGATGGCCGCGCCAAAGAGCCAGATCAGCGTCAGGATGACGCGCTTCTTCAGCACCTGGGGCCAGGTCTGGACGAAGGGGGATGTCCTCCGTACCGGGAATGATCCAGAAGCGGCTGTGCCCGACCCAGAGCTGGTCGATCACCACCCCGTCGTACCAGTTCATGACTTCCAGAAACAACAGCGCCTGCCAATAGGCGGGCCAAAATGTGCAGATGCCGTTCCAGAGGCCGACGATCAGCACCAGCGCCGCCGCCATGACCAGAAAGAAGGGGATCATGAATCGCCTCCGCTTTCGGCTCACTTTTTCCCGGTCCATCAGTCCCAGTGCATACGCCCGTTCCTGCACGGGCTTCGGGTAGAAAAAGAGACCGTTCAGCGGGCTGCTGCCTACGGCGATCTTGACCATCAGGGTGAACAAGGCGCAGAACAAAAGGAGCTGCAGCAGGATCATAGCCCGGTCTCCTCCTTAACCCGGCGGATCATCGTGTCCCAGCCTTCTTTCGCCTCTCTGCAGATGGAGAAGACGGGATAGCAATGGAACATGCCCGCACCAACGATTATCTCGTAGTCGACGCCGTATCTTTGCATGGCCGCCGCAAAGGAAGGCGCGCAGGCATAGAGGGTCTCATCGCTGCCGTAGATGAACGTGACCTTTGGGCAATTCGTAAAGTCGCCCCTTTGGAGCCAGATCATGTAGTCGGGCACGGTGTCGTCCCCGTGCCGCATGATCCCCACGGCGGTCTTCATGTATGCCGCCGGGATCGCCACGTCCTTCTTGTCCAGCTCCAGCATCCGCTGCCATTCCTCCTCCGTATCCGCACAGGTCCCGGGAGAGATCGCCATGATGTATCCGGGCATGGGCGTATCGCCGTGACCGTCGTTGATGTAGGGCACCATACCCAGCGCCAGATTGCCGCCGGAGGAAGTGCCGAGCACGGAGATGTGCTCTGCCTCGTAGTCCCGCAGCATGACACGATAGGTCTCATGGATCATTTCATAGGCCCGTGTCAAGGGCCAGTCCGTGCATAGCGGATAATATGGGACAAATACGTCCAGCCCCGTTTCCCTGGCAAAGCGCAGTGCCTTTTTGATGGAACCCGGCCGCGGCGCACTGATCATGCCGCCGCCGATGAGGAACAGATCAGCCCTGTCCGTGTTCTCCTTATGGATCAGCTTCAGCACGGGGCAGCCCATCACCTCGATACGGCTGATGAGGAAGGCGTCGTCCCGGAGCTTCGGAATGCGGTTTTTCGCGTTCTGTTTCCGCCGGTTTTCCAGCAGCTCCTCCGTGCTCATCCCGACCCAGCGCTTTTTGATGTTCGCGGCTTTGACCAGCCCCTTGAGGATCTCATATTTTACAGACATAAGCTTACCTTCCTTGTAAAAACGGGTGTTCAATACGTCAGTATGACCGTATAATCCATCAGCCCGTGCAGCAGCACCGGCAGCCAGATCGTCCCGGACCTCTCCTTGAAAAGCTGGAACAGGCAGCCGCCGAATACATATCCGAGGAATGTGCCAGTGAATAAAAACCTGAGCAGCACTTTGGCGCTGATCTCGCCCCAGCCCGCATCCGCGAACAAATGCAAGGCGCCGAAGAGAATGTTCGGCAGCAGATAGCGCAGCGGCCAGGAGGCATGTCGCAGAAACCAGGTGCAGGCGTCACGGATAACGAATTCCTCACCAAATCCGATGAAGACGAGGTAATAGAACAGGCTCAGCAGGATGGAGGCCTTGTCCGGCTTGACGATCAGGCCATACACGGTAAGCCCCAGGATCGCAGCGATAAGGACCGCCGCACAGATCCGCTGCCACTTTCCCTGAAGCCTGAAATATAACTCCGACGCAAACTCTTTTTTCAGCGCCAAGGCGAAAAGGATCAGCAGAGCCGCAGGGATCAGAAATCCAAACAGGCATTGGCACAAAAAAGCTATCGGCTGCCCGGACGCAAGCCGCACGGAAATTGCCGAGCCGCTTTGAACGCTCCGGTAAACCCATACAACGCTGATAAATTCGATCAAGCCGATCGCCAGCACGGCGAGGCACCCGAGCATGGTCTTCGTTTTCTCTTTCATGCTTTTTCTTCGCTTTTTTCAGCTCTCATATCCCATGCATTGGTCGATCATGTCCATCACCGGTTTTTTCCAGGTCTCGTCATAGAGCCAGACCTCGTGCTTCATGTCGAACTCGTGGATGTCAGGGTCGCGAAAATGCCGGCGGTAGCGTTTGCCGTATTTCTCGCCCATTTTCAATGCGTAGACGATATGCACCTTCGTCCCGTCCACATGGATATAGTCGTCCAGCGGCGTAACGTAGTCTGAATAAAACTGGCGGCTGATGGTCTTTGGATGGAGCGTCTTCATGTTGTCTATGAAAGCGTTGGCGAATTCCAACGAGCCATCCCCATCCCCGAGCGCGCCTTTCTTCTGCAGGTTCGCTTTGAGCTTTGCCCGTTTCTTTTCACTGGTGCAGGCGCCCGAGAGCATGGGGCCGACGATGGCGGTCAGCAGCCGTGCGGTCAGCTTCCCGCCCTGATCCAGGTCGGAGGAACCGATGAAGCCGTGGTCGATGTGGATGCGCCTGCGCTGGATCAGCAGACCTACAAAGCTTCCGCCGAGGGAGGAGCCGTAGGCGCCGTCCACACAGCCGCCGTGTTTTTCGAGGATATAGGCCTCGATCTTTGCCGTGACGGTGAGCATATCGGTAAAAACCACCTGGGGATCGCCCTCGAAGCCGTCGTAATTGACGGCAATGACATGGTACTTTTCCGCCAGCTCATCCGCCACGTTTTTGAAATTCAGCTGCCAGGTGCAGGCCGTGCCCGGCAGGAGCAACAGCGTCTTGCCGTCCGGCCTCCCAAACTCCGAAAACTGCATTCTAAGCGTCCTCCTTCCTTCGGCTTACGAGGAAGCCATGTTCGTCTGTTATGAGTTCATACTGTGCGCAGTCTTTGACGATGCAGCGTTCATCTCAGCGTTTCTACGCCTGTTCCGCTTCCATGAACCTCTTGACTTCCGAGAAGAACCTGGCCGGGAACATCAGCACCAGCTCCGCATGTGCCAGGCCTTTGAACTCCTTCGGAGTTGTCTGCGGATAGATCCTCCTGGTGTAGGCAAGGTCGTTCTTCCTTGCCTTCTTCTCCTCTTCCCCGTACCAGTACTCGATCTTTGTGTTGATCTTTGGGACCGGGTCCGGCATGGAATAGTTGTTCGTGGACCAGAACACGTTATAGATCGTCTTGGAGGAGAAGTGGTCCCTCTCGAACGCAAGGATCCGCCTGTAGTGCTCTTCCGGGTCTTCCCCCTTGGGCGTCCAGCGCTCCGGTGGCATGGCCGCTTTCATGATCCAGTAATTCTTCGTTGCGAGAGAGATCGTAACCCAGTCCCACAAGGCGATCAATCGGCAGATGATCTTCGGGTAATGGTACGGCGTGATCCCGGCGTCGATGATGGCCTTATCCACAGGGATATCCTGCGTGGCAAGGAAGCGGATCACGCTGGCGCCGCCCATGGAAACACCGTAGGCACCATCAAGACGCCGCACCCCGTGTTTTCTTAAGAACGCAGCCGCGTCTTCCACGTTTTTTTCTATCGAGATGAAAGTCGTGCCCTGCTCATCGTGCCCGTCGGCAATAAACAGGTACACATGATAGTCCCGGGCAAGCTCCTTAGCGGAAGCCTCGAAGACCCACCAAGGCTCGGCGGCGCACTGAAACATGGCGAAGGTCTTTTCCTGTTCCGTGCCGAATTCATACACTCTCATAGATCCAACGCTCTTTTCTGCCTCTGCTATTACGGTCTGTTTATCTGATGATCAGGCACATGATTCCGGAAAGCGCAGCCGATATGAATGCCATTCCGGCCGTTCCCATGATCCATTTTCTCTTTTTGTCTGTGGCTCCAATATAGGGCTTCAGATCTTCTGTCCCCGGGATGTCCCATGCCTTTGTGTGTCCGACCCAGTACCCGTCGATCAGAAACCGGTCAATGAGATTCATGATCGACAGTATGACGAGCATCTGCCAGAAGCCCTGAAAGAAGCCTTTCGCGCCGTTGATCCCATAAACACATACCAGGACGTAAATCAGATACCCGGGTACGCAAAGCCCTTTGAACAAAAGGCTCCTCTTTCGGATCTCATCGGAAGAAGTCAATCCAAGTTTTACTGTGCGGGTCTGTACTGCCTCGCTGTACAGATGGACCATCCCGACCGCCCCATGGCGTATGCCGATCGCGCAGACGAGATACAGAAGGAAGCCCAGTCCCAGCCCTTCAAACAACAGCTTTACCGCCATACTCGATCCCCCTTACGCCGGCTGACCAAAAATCCGTCTTCATCCGTGACGGTCGTATACTCCGAGGCGACGGGATCATGATTTCCCACCACCAGGTAATCGCAGCGGTCGCTGTTGCCGCAGGTTCCGCAGCGGATCAGCGTCCCATGTATCCTGGAAATGCCGAAGAAATCGCTGTTGCATAACAAGGGCAGAACGGAAAGGAGGTTATGGCTTTTCGCAAACTCCGCATTCGGGCATTGCGTGAAGGAATACCGTGCGGCATGATGCTCTTTGTCATATGGTTCGTCCACATTGATGAAGCCGGCAGGATACTTGGCGGCGTCTCTTCTGTCGCGGTCGCCGCTTCTGCGAAACACCTTATCGATCAGCCACATATCAAAAGAACGGTTCAGATCGAACACCTTTCCGAGCTTGATAAACGGCTCCATAAAGAGCTTCTGTACGAAATCCTGCAGTTCCGCCTGAGGCGGACGATCCGGCAGCGAGGGAATCAATGAGAAGATCAGCAGTCCGCCGTAGATCGCATAGGCATGTCCGTTCTTTTTTCCGCCGTAATCCGGCAGATCGTTCAAATACGCAGCATAGTCGGCCTCTGTCTTTCTCCAGATATCGTCGGCCTGCTCATTTCCGTAGCGTTCTTTGAGCCAGGCTTTGACTTTGCCACAATACGGAAGCTCGTCGATGATCAGGTGGTTTTGGATCATAGCTTCCCTCCGATCCACAAGGAAAGGAACGCCATCAAGGCCGCGACAAAGGGAAAAACGGCGAGGCGGATCAGCTGCTCCTTCCGGTTGAAGCCGAAGGAACGATACCCGGCGCAGCCCTCCGTCTCCGGATAGTAACGCTGGAAGAAGTGCGATTTCGTCAGCAGCAGCCAGTCCAGGCACACGACGTCGAAGGCCTTCCAGAGATACAGCATCACAGCGAAGCGGAGGAACAGCTGCCAGAAGGTGAAGCCGCTCAGTACCCCGTTCCAGCCGCCGTGTACGAAAGCGCCGACCATCAAAACGAGACTCAGGATCGCCAGCAGCCAGCCCATGGCATGTGCGCCGGGAAAGCGCTCCGGATGGTCCACGGCGGCGGCCTGGATGTCCTTGGGCGCGGTGGTAAAGAACCGTCTGTCCTGGATCAGCGCCACGGCGGCGTAGAGCAACAGGCATACGGCCAATATGAAGATAAGGGTCAAAATCAGCGTCAGCAACATTTTGGCCTCACTTTCTGCCCACCAGCAGGGCGGAACCATACAGCTCCATCCAGATCGCTTCCCGTTTGGTGATCCAGGTGCCGTCCGCGGTATCGATCAGACGGACGTCCTCGTAACCCATATCCTTCAGCTTTCGGACGAAAGCTTCCATGTCACCGTATTTGGATTTCGAGAAGATGTCGTGGAGAACGAAGACGCCGCCCTTCTTCAGCACCCGCAGGGTCTCCAATAGATACTCTTGCCGATGGCCGGGGATGTTGTGGTAGACGTAGTTGCTCACCACGGCGTCGAAGCTCTCGTCAGGGAAGTCGAGATGCACGGCGTCGCCCCTTAGGAAGGACACGTTTTTCACCCCCTCCACCCGGGCATTTCGCTCGCACATAGGCTTGTTGAAGGAGGCGTACTCCTTGCCCCAGCGGTCCACTCCCACGAAGGTCGCGGCGGGGTTCCGCTTGGCGCAGGCAATGGTCAGCGCGCCGCTGCCGCAGCCCACGTCCAGGCCTTTGCCGCCATCGGGAAGATGCACATATTCCGCAACGCCTTCGATGATCTGTTTGGACATCTGCCGCTTGCCGTCGTAGGAAAAGGCGCGGTACAGCAGAATCATCCAGACTGTGATACCCAGCCCGATGACCGTCAGGACCAGGAACACGACCGACAGCACGGTCTTCCATGTGCCGGAGACCATGCCCGTCAGCCCGAACAGGACGAACAGCATGAAAAACAGCCCGGTCAGACCCGCCGCCGTCCGGATCATACCCTTCGGCATCCAGTTTTTGTAATCCGGCTTCATCTCGTCTTCACCTTTCCGAGGAGCATCGTCCTTGCGCTCTCCTCCGTATCGTCGTCCTCCTCATAGCCGTCGTAGGTTGCGGTCGGATCGACATATTTCTTTGTAAACGGTTTGCACAGCTCCGTCCGATGGGCGAAGGCGAAATCAAGGTCGTCCGTCCAGCCGGTGTGGCCCGTGATGATCTTCAGAGGTCCGTTCCTGGCACGGAGATTCTTCTCCAGCTGCTCCAGGGATTTCACCGAAAGCTTGTTGTCCTCGGCCAGGGTGGCGATAAAGCTGTAGCCGCCGTCCGCGCCGAACCAGATGGTGTCGCCGGTGAACAGGTATTCGTCGTCGACGAGGTAGACCATGTGCCCCCAAGTGTGGCCGGGGACCAGCAGGCACTCGATGCGAATGCCATCGATGTCCAGCACCTGGCCGTTTTTCAACAGCTCCCGTTTATTGTTGGTTTTGACCATGGGCAGCTTATACAGGCCATGGAACACCTTCCGCCGTGTCTCGCCGGTGAGATACCGGTTTTCGATCTCGCCGATATAGACCGTGGCGTCCCGGAACAGCTGTTCGCTGTCCGTCTCCAAAGCACCCACATGGTCCGTGTCCTGGTGGGTGATCAGGATGTGCCGGATAGCCGCCGGGTCGATGTCCAGCCAGCCCATCTTCTCCCGGAGCCGGGCGTAGTTGTACCCGGCGTCGATCATGATGGTGGCTCCGTTCTTCGTATAGAAGAAGATGTTGGCCACCCACTCCCGTACGCAGACCACACGCTCGTCGATGCGGCCCGTGTTCAGGGGTTTGAAGATGGCTTTGCCGCGAAACAGGGCGCTCATGGACTTCTTCTGATGCTCCGAATCCTTTCTTGCCATATCCTTCCCTCACTTTCTGCAGCGGAAGATGCCCATGCCCTCCACGGAGCTGACGGTCACGTCCTCGTACATGGATGCAAGGCGCGCCCGGAGGGTCTGTTCCGTCTCAAAGGGCGGGGTAAAGAAGCCTTTGGGCACATATAGGTGTTCGATGAACCAGTCCGTACGCCGGCAGCCCTCCTGGATGTAGAAGCAGCCGCAGAAGGTTCCTCCCTTCTTGAGGACGCGGAAGGTCTCCCGATAGGCCGCATCCTTGTCCGGGAAGGCATGGAAGCCGTTCAGGGAGAGGACGATATCGAAGGTCTCATCGTTGAAGGGCAGGGCCCCCACGTCCCCCTGCCGGAAGGTCACGTTGTTGAGCCCGGCGGCTTTGGCCCGCTTCTCGGCCGCGGCCATCATATCCGCCGAGTAATCGAGGCAGGTGATCTCTGCGTTGGGCAGGTCCTTGTAGACCGGCATGGTCAGCACGCCCGTGCCCACAGGCACCTCCAGGAGCTTCCCGGAGAAATCCTCCGGCACGCCGGACAGAGCCCTGGTCAGGTATTCGAGGTTCTTCTCCCCGTTCATATTCCACACCAGGCGGCAGATGGCCTTGCCCGGCAGGGTGGAATAGGTCATCATCCCGTCATAGAAGGTCGCGCTACCGCCAAGCTGCTTGTATGCTCCTTTGATCTGTTCCTTTCTTGTCATATCCTCACACTCCAAACTCGATCCTCACGATTTTCATATTCACCAGGCTATCGCAAAAACGGATCATCAGCTTATGGAACATCCCCACATCCCTGTAAATATCCCGATAGCCGCGCATATAGCTTTTGGCCGACACAGAGGCAAACCGCCTGCTGCACGTCTCCACTTCTTTCTCGTTTTCCAGTGAGAAGAAGGCACTAACATCGGTGATCCCGGCTTCTTTGAGCCAGGTCTTCCGCATCAGCTTTGCACCGCGCTCATTGCAGGAATCGAAAGCCAGGACCGCACCTGGAAAACGCTCTGCCATGGCGGCAAACAAACGCCTGACGTACTCGGTTTTGAAGTAATAGAACACGCCGGCAGCGAAGAACACTGCCCCGTCTGCAGCGTCGATATTATCCATCCAAGCGAAATCGTTGAGGTCGCATGCGACATTCTTTTCGCGATCTCCTGCAGAGAGTAATTCATCTCTCACTCGGATCACATCCGGCAGATCTATGTTATATCCCTGGCATTGGCCGTTATCCACCTTGGAAAAGGTATCATCCAATCCGCAGCCGAGATTAACTACGGCGGCCTTCGGATGATTCATCAGATAGTCTTCAACCTCGCAACGCAGGTCGTACTGCCGCTGTGCCACCTCCAGCGCGCCGAATAGGCCTGCCGGAGACTCCATCTTTTTTCGCTTCTCCGCAAAATCATAATCCAACGAATCGCATATACGCTTTGCTTCCGGGTCGGAGAAAAGTTCCGGAAAGCGCTCGGAACAGATAAGCCGCCCAAAGAGTGGGATCACCAGGGTCTCCTGCACAGTATTGTTCTCGATATGATACTTCATTCTCTCCCCCTTATCCCAGCGCCACGTCCAGCGCCATCATCAGACTGAAGCCCAGGGCGAAGGCCACCACGCCCACGTTGGAATGTTCCCCCGCCGACATCTCGGGGATCAGCTCCTCCACCACCACGTAGAGCATAGCTCCCGCCGCGAAGGACAAAAGATAGGGCATGGCCGGGACCACCAGCCCCGCCACGATCACCGTCAGCCCGCTGAAGACAGGCTCCACCGCCCCGGAGAGAACGCCGAGCCAGAAGGCCTTGGGCTTGCTCTTACCCTCGGCGTACAGGGGCATGGAGATGATGGCCCCCTCGGGGAAGTTCTGGATGGCGATACCCAAAGCGAGTGCCAGCGCTCCGCCTGCCGTGATGTTGGCCAAGCCGCTGACCAGCCCCGCGTATACCACGCCCACCGCCATGCCTTCCGGGATGTTGTGGAGGGTCACGGCGAGGACCAGCATGATGGTCCTGGACAGCCTGCTTTTCGGTCCCTCCGCCTGATCGATGCTCCGGTGCAAATGAGGGATGACATGGTCAAGGAGCAGCAAAAACAGCACGCCCAGCCAGAAACCGATGAAGGCCGGGAGGAAGGCCCACCGTCCCAGGGCGGCGGACTGGTCCATGGCGGGCACGATCAGGCTCCAGATGGACGCCGCCACCATGACCCCTGCCGCAAAGCCTGTCAGTGCCCGCTGCACGCCCAGCTTCAGGTCCTTTTTGAGGAAGAACACGCAGGCCGCGCCAAGGCCCGTGCCCAGGAAGGGGATCAGCAGCCCCCAGAATACCGTGCTCATCTCCAGCCGAACCAGCCTTTCTTCTCACAGGGGGCGGAGTCCGCGCCCAGGCAGGTGTAACCCGTGGCGTCGATGGCGGCTTTCAGGGCGTCTATGTCTACGGCTTCCTCCGTCAGAAAGGTCGCCTCCCCCTTGCTCCGGGAGGCGCTGACCTTCTTAGCGAAGGGTACCGCCTTGCGGACAGCCTCACAGATATGGGCTTCGCACATCCCGCACATCATGCCCTCGATCTTCAATGTGGTTTTGATCATTTGCATCCACCAGCTTTCTTTTTATATCCGCAGTCGCAGTAAGGCCCGCCGCTTGCCAGGGTGTACTCCCTCACGAAGTTGGAAGCGCCGCCCGCCTCGCTCATGGCGTAATCGAGATGGCACATGGCGGGAACGATCTCATATATGCCCAGCTCCTTCATCAGGGTGCAGATGCCGCACCGGGAGAACCGGGCCTCGTATCCGCTGCCGTCCGGGTAAGGCAGCAGCTCCATGTTCCAGGAGTAGGGGTTCCTATCGGCAGCCCGCAGCTTCGCCGTGGCTTCCATGCCCCGGACGTCCTTGGCCGTGAACTTCTGCCGCCCGGCCATGCGGCAGAACGTCCGCATGGGGCCGATCATCATGGCCTTCTCGTAGTATTCGGTCACCTGCGCCACGGTGGGCTTTCGCGCCATGTTCAGATAGAACGCCGCCAGCAGGGCGCAGTTGACGATGTTCATCTTAAACCGATCGCCCTTCTCAAAAGTGGGCAGCCCGGCGATGATCGCACGGTATTTGGGTAGGGCCTTCCGTTCAGTCCCTGCCGCTTCCTCTTTGCTGAATCCGAGGACGGTCACCATTTTCTGCCGGAAAGACCGGTGGAACAGCAGCCACATGCCCATGGGCATCCCAACGTATTTCATACCTGCCTCCCTCAAACGCTTTTAGTGCGTTCCCAGCCGTCGCCGGCGTCGGTATCGTGGCGGACGAAATCAAAGTCGCAGCAATCGCCGCCCTGGCACAGGGTCTTGGTGCGAATAAAATCCGTATAGGGCAGGCTGCCGTAGTTGATGATATCCGCATGGCAGCACATAGCGCCGAGCTTTAAGAGCTCACGTTTCCCAAGGATCTTCGCATAGATACACTCGTTGCACTCGAAATGAAAACGGCCCTTAGGATCGTCCTTGTACCAAGTGTAGCGCCACCCATAGCCGGAACCCTTTTTGAAGCCAAAGGGCACGATCTTTTTCATAAGCGGCATGAAAAAACTCTTCTTTGCCATCTTCTGCATAGAGGATGGGTCAAGGAACTTCCACATCTCTTCCGAGACGATCCTGTACGCTTCCTCCTCGGTTTTCCCATGCTGCTGCAGGTTCTCGTACAGCGCGATCGAGGTCAGGATCTGCGCCATGTGTTTATAGTTTCCTTTGTCGCAGTATTCCTTTTCTTCCTCGATCAGCTCCGCCATGCGGGCATAGATGTCTGTTTGGGTCTGTTTATCCAGCGTCGGAAAGTAATTCCGATAGCGGCTGACCTTCGCAAGGGCTTCCGGTCTGTATGATTTCATATATATCCCTTCACTTTCTCGCCAGCACGGTGATCCATGGCTCCGACGGATGATGATCTGTCTGAACCTCGGAGAATCCTGCTGCCTTCAATACCGATGTGAGTTGTTCCTCGGTATAACACCTCATACCGTCAATAATCTTTTCAAACTTGAGTCCCGTCTCGTCCATGCCGTCGGATTCATTACAGATCATGAACGTCCCGCCGGGCTTTAGGACGCGACAGACTTCGGCAAAGCACTTTTCCAACCCCGGCCAGAAATAGACCGTCTCAAATGCGGTGATCATATCAAAGGCTTCGTCCGCAAAAGGCAGAGACGCCACGTTGCCCTGCAGGACAGCGCACCTGCCTGCCGCGATAAGGTCCTTGTTGATCTCCTTCGCTTTCTCTACGGAAACCTCAGAATAGTCCATCGCCGTCAGCTTTGCCTGCGGATACCGTTTCAACAGTTCCGCAGCGTTTCTGCCGCCGCCGCAGCCGAGCTCGGCAATGCATGTGGCCGTTATCCCGTCAAGATGCAGCATGCCCCAGTCGGCCAGCTTTGCGTGACCTCCGTTCATGGTGCCGACCATCAGCTTCCCAAGAAACCCCTGCGGTTTTCGTGTTTGTGATACGAATTTTTGAAACAATCCCATTTCCGTTCAGCCCTCTCAAGCCTTTCTTTCGCATTCCGTGTACATCATGGCGATCCTGGCCGCCATCTCCCGGCTGAACGTGACACGCCAGCCGTGGCGCTCCAGAAATTCCAGGTACTCCCGGGCTGACCACTGATGCTCGAACCGGACCCCCGCCAGTCGCAGGATGCCGGACCATATCCGGCTTTTCAGCGTTCCCCTGTGTTCCACGAAGTTGGGCGCAATCAGCATCCCATCGGGCCGCAGCACCCGGTCGATCTCCCGCAGCACCCGCTCCGGATCAGGGACGATGTGCAGGGCGTTGGCGATCAGCACCGCGTCAAAGGAATCGTCCCCATAGGGCAAGGCCATGGCGTCGGCTACCTCGAAGGTGAGGTTGTCGGGGCGATCGCCCTTCTTCGCCTGGGCGATCATGCCGTCGGAATAGTCGGTAGCGATCATCCGCTTTGACGCCGGCGCCACGTGTTTGGCCAGCAGCCCAGGCCCCGTGGCAAGCTCCAAAACTTCCTTACCCCGGATCACCTCCGGGATACGTTCATACATGAAGTCGTATATCTGCTGATCCGCCTGCATGGCCCGCTTGTAGATGGGCGCATACAGGTCCCAGGTCCGTTTTCTCATTGGCTGACCCTCCTTGAGGCCAACAGCAGCCCTCCCATCATCCACAGGTTCCCGATGCTGATCCAACCCGTGGCCAGAGCGTTGGTGAGGCCGAAATCTCCGATCAGCTTCATCAGCGCCGCAAAGAGAAGGCCGAACAGCACCGAAAACACCCTGCACCGCCTGGGCAGGGGCGTATGGCCCATTCTGAACGCTCTGATCTGGGTGATGGCCGCCAGGAGGAAGAAAACAGCGAAGATGATCGTGGCGGGCAGCAGGAACCAGCTGATGAACCGTCCTGTTTCCTGCAACGCCGTGGCGGGGTCATTTGCATAAGAGCGTTTCAGCAGATACACCGCCATGCAACAGGGCA
The DNA here is from genome assembly GCA_902761365.1 of uncultured Eubacteriales bacterium. Lineage (GTDB taxonomy): Bacteria > Bacillota > Clostridia > Christensenellales > CAG-138 > RUG472. The sequence continues at coordinate 56,523 of CACWJZ010000003.1, forward strand.
CGTGGACACCGCAGCCGCCGAAGGCGAGACACCCGATGATCCCGGCGCGGTAAGCGTGGGCGTCCTGCTCGGAATAGGGCTGTATCATCCGATAGACGGCGAACCAGCACAGACACTCGATAGGGATACCGACAAGTCCCAGCAAAGCCGAAGCAAAGATCCTGCCGTCCGACACGGTCAGATACCGGCTGAACAGGGCCGGGACCTCCGTCATGGCCGGGTCGGTCACGCCCCAACCCAGGAGCATATCCCCCGCCAGGACCATCAACGAGGCGAAGACGCCCATCTTCAGCAGGTGCCGTATCCGCGGCCAGTCCAGCGTTTCGTTCATTCCAATGCCTCCGCGTTTCTCAATTCTCCCGCCTTATCCATCTCCCGCAGCAGGATCAGGCCAAGGATCAGTACGAGGGCATGGCCGAAGGATTCAGTGCCGTGGTCCAGCTGGTTGACCGGCCAGGGAAGCAAGCCAAGAAGGTTGCCGACGATCCCCGGCAGGGCCATGGGGTTGCACAGAGTGGCCAGGATCCTTGCCCCTGTGCCTTTCAGCGGAATGATCCGCTTCCAGACCATAAAAATCATAACGACCGTCAGCAGCACGTCGCACAGCAGATAGGCGATGAGCATAGGCGCGGCGTTGGCGTAGAATACGCGGTTAGCGATGTCCGCCGCGTTTTGCATATCCCCATAGCTTTGATAGATGTATTTGAAGATCAGCGCCACGGTCATGAACATGGCGTGGACGTAGGCCCAGGCAACTGTCCCTGTGACATAGGCGACACGGAACAGCTTCACCCACTTCCGATCTCCTGCTTCTGTGACGCGGATCTTCAGCAGGCCGTACATGCGGTGGAAGCCCATATAGTACAGCAATGTGCCGACAAAACCGCAGAGGATACTGGCCACCATGCGCCAGGTGCCCATCTCCAAATAGGCGATTCGCACCATGAAGCCGACGTTCTCCGTGGTCTGTCCCCTGCCGGTGGCGGCGAACAGAAAGTCGCCGATCACATACAGCAGGCATCCGACGATGCCGACGATCAGCAGCCGCTTCGATCTCTCCTTCTCGTTCATACCGTTTCCTCTTTTCTGCACGTCCTGCCGGGCACGGTCAGCCGATCCAACGTCCGCCCATTTTTCCAGGCCCGGTAGTAGGCGTCGATGCACTTTTTGTACCGGGCGAAGGTCTTTTGCGCCGCATCCGCATCCCCGTATACCTTCCAGAATCCGGTGCACTTGCAGTCCGCTTCCCGGTGTTCCAAAAAGCCGGTCACGTCCTCCGGCGGATAGCCTAAGAACAGGCCGATCTCGTGGGGGAACTCCTGGCTCTCCTTCAAGCGCTCGATCAGGCAAGCTACGCAGCGGGAGGGTGTCTCGGTGCAGTATCCCCGCTCCCGCAGCAAGGCGCAGGCGTCGCCGTTCTCGAGATCCTTTTGCAGCCGGGCCGGGCGGTACACGTAGATGAGAGCGCTGTCATCCCCAAAGCGCAGCGGAATGATCCTGAGGCCCTTGGGGGACAAGACCGTGTTCCAGTGCCGCACGTCCGAGCGCATCTCCTCCTGCGTGCGATAGGAGCAGCGGAACAGATTCCCGGTCTTGATCCCCGCCAGCGTGGGCGAGCAATGGCGAATGATGGTCTCTTCCGACATAGCTGCTCCTTTCCTGTCATATTACTGCACAAATAAGCAGTTTTAGTAGAAACATCCCGCAGAGCTATGCGATATGCGCCCTGCGGGTATGGTGGATCTGATATCAACGGGCGCTTCCGGATATACCGGCGCCCTTGTCGTTCATGGCGCTACATCCGCCGCAGGCGCTGCATCCTTTGCAGGCGCCGCAGGCGGCGCAGTTCCCCCCGCAGGGGCTCTTGCCTGCTTTCCGATCCCGGATCATGCCTCGGATCAGCAGGCCGACGATCAGCGCCAGGGCCGCGATCAACGCGATATCGACAAGGTTGGCGGACAGCCAGTTCAGCATACGATCACTTCCTTTTCAGGAGGGGCAGTGCGGCTGAGCGGAGGGAATCAGCCCTGGCCGCACTGCCATCATGGGATGGGGTGGGTTATTGTACAGTCAGTTTCTGGGATTCCTTGTAGGGCTTGAACAGCTGCCAGCAGAGGAGGCCCAGCAGGATGAGGGCGATGACGAGGCCCACCACGTTCATGCCGCCCGCGAAGAGCCGGCCCACCTGCCAGACGATGAAGGCCATGACCCAGGCGAAGCCGCACTGATACGCGATGGCAAACCAGGTCCACTTCCGGTTGTTCATCTCCCGCTTGATGGCGCCGATGGCCGCGAAGCAGGGGGCGCACAGCAGGTTGAAGATCATGAAGGCGAAGGCCGCCAGCTTCCCGTGACCGCCGGAGAAGGTCTCGAAGTCCTCCTGGACCTTATCCCAGATCTGGTCGCCGTTCTCTTCCAGCTCTTCCTCGCCCTCCTGATCGTCATAGGCGTAGAGGACGCCGAAGGTACCGACCACGTCCTCCTTGGCCACGAGCCCGGTGACGCTGGCCACGGTGGGCTTCCAGTCGCCGAAGCCCAGGGGCTTGAAGACCACGGAGACGGGCTGGGCGAAGCGTGCCAGGATGGAGTCGTCCATGGGCTCCACCTCGTCCTCGGGGATGTTCATGCGCTCCGCCACGGAAGCGATATACTCGTCGGTAGCGATGCTCTCGTCCTCATACAGCTCCTCCACCATGCCGAAGTGGCCGTTGACGGAGCCGAAGCCGGACAGGAACCAGATGACGATGGAGGCGAGCACGATGACCGTGCCGGCCCGCTTGATGAAGGACCAGCCCCGCTCCCAGGTGCCCCGGAGCACGTTGCCCCAGGCGGGCAGATGGTAGGCCGGCAGCTCCATGACGAAGGGCGCCGGGTCGCCGGCGAACATCTTCGTCTTCTTCAGCATGATGCCGGAGATGACGATGGCCGCGATGCCGATGAAATAGGCGGAAACGGCGATCCAGGTGCTGCCGCCGAACAGGGCGCCGGCGATGAGGCCGATGATGGGCATCTTGGCGCCGCAGGGGATGAAGGTGGTGGTCATGATGGTCATGCGGCGATCCCGCTCATTCTCGATGGTACGGGTCGCCATGACGCCGGGAACGCCGCAGCCCATGCCCACCAGCATGGGGATGAAGCTCTTGCCGGAGAGGCCGAAGCGGCGGAAGATACGGTCCATGATGAAGGCGATACGGGCCATGTAGCCGCAGTCCTCTAAGAGGCACAGCATCAAGAACAGGACCAGCATCTGGGGCACGAAGCCCAGCACCGCGCCGACGCCGGCCAGGATGCCGTCGGAGATGAGGCCGATGAGCCAGGGCGCCGCGCCCCAGCTTTCGAGGAGCGCCCGGGAGCCATCGGTGAGCCAGGCGCCGCCCAGCACGTCGTTGGCCCAGTCGGTCAGGAAGGTGCCGATGGAGATGCCGCCGTCGCCGATGGGCGCACCCATGGACAGGGCGTAAACCAGGGCCATGACGCCGACAAAGATGGGCAAGGCCAGGATGCGGTTGGTGACCACCTTGTCGATCTTGTCGGAGACGGACAGCTGCCCCTTCCCCTTCTTCCTATAGATGCCCTTGAGGGTCTCGCCGATGTAGACATAGCGCTCGTTGGTGATGATGCTCTCCGCGTCGTCGTCCAGCTCCTTCTCGCAGGCGGCGATGTCCTGCTCGATGTGAGATTTCACGCTGGCACCCAGGTGCAGGCTCTCCAGCACCTTCTCGTCCCGCTCAAAGAGTTTGATGGCGTACCAGCGCTGCCGTTCCTCAGGAAGATCGTGGACCGTGACCTCCTCGATGTGGGCGAGGGCATGCTCCACCGGGCCGGAGAAGCTGTGCTGGGGGATGGTCTTGCCGTTTTTCGCGGTCTCGATGGCCGCCAGGGCCGCATCCTTGATGCCGTCGCCCTTGAGGGCGGAGATCTCCACGATCCGGCAGCCCAGCTGCCGGGAAAGCTCCGCCCAGCTCCGTGAGCTGGGTGGTGAGGTACAAATTGCGCTCCAGGTTGGTGGCGTCCACGATGTTCAAGATGGCGTCCGGTTTCTCCTCGATGAGGTAATTCCGGGCCACCACCTCCTCCAGGGTGTAGGGCGACAGGGAGTAGATGCCGGGCAGGTCGGTCAAAATGACCTCCTTGTTGACGATGAGCTTGCCCTCCTTCTTCTCCACGGTGACGCCGGGCCAGTTGCCTACGAACTGGTTGGAACCGGTCAGCTTGTTGAACAGGGTGGT